>NZ_JAJVKV010000012.1 GCF_024198175.1 Pyxidicoccus xibeiensis | reverse complement strand
TGCCCCAGGCCCAGACGGTGCCATCCGCCTTCAGCGCCAGCGCGTGGGACTGGCCCGCCGCCAGGGCCACCACGTCGGTGAAGCCGGTCACCTGCGTGGGCGTCAGTCGTTGGGTGGTCGTCCCATCGCCGAGCTGCCCCGAGATGTTGGAGCCCCAGGCCCAGACGGTGCCGTCTGCCTTCAGCGCAAGGGAATGGTAGAAGCCCGCCGCCAGGGCCACCACGTCGGTGAAGCCGGGCACCTGCGTGGGCGTCAGTCGTTGGGTGGTCGTCCCATCGCCGAACTGGCCGCTGGCGTTGCTGCCCCAGGCCCAGACGGTGCCATCCGCCTTCAGCGCCAGCGCGTGGGACTGGCCCGCCGCCAGGGCCACCACGTCGGTGAAGCCGGTCACCTGCGTGGGCGTCAGTCGTTGGGTGGTCGTCCCATCACCGAGCTGACCGTAGCCATTGGAGCCCCAGGCCCAGACGGTGCCATCCGCCTTCAGCGCCAGGGAGAAGAAATAGCCCGCCGCCAGGGCCACGACGTTGGTGAGGCCGGAGACCTGCGTGGGCGCCAGTCGCTGGGTGGTCGTTCCATCGCCCAGCTGGCCATTGGAGTTGCGGCCCCAGGCCCAGGCGGTGCCGTCCACCTTCAGCGCCAGCGAATGCTCGGTGCAGGTTGCCACGGCCACCACGTCGGTGAGACCGGGCACCTGCGTGGGCGTCAGTCGTTGGGTGGTCGTCCCATCACCGAGCTGTCCGGAGAAGTTGGAGCCCCAGGCCCAGGTGGTGCCGTCCGCCTTCAGCGCCAGGGAGTGGGAAGTGCCTGCCGCCAGAGCCACCGCTTTCCTCTCCACCAGTCCCGACGCCCTCGTCGGCGCGGCCCTGGGGCCGGGCTCCTCCGGGCCAGGTGGCAGCCGCTCTCCCTGGCAGCTCGAGGCCGCCAGGACCATGCACACCAGCCGTACTGCCCTCGATACAGCAAACGCGAAGTGCTTCCTGGCTTCCATGGTCCCCCCGTTGTGGACTCGCGGTGTATACCGCGCGCACCAGGGATGGCGCCAATGCGGGTGATAGGACAGGCCTGGAGGGGTTGTCTCTTGCTGCCAGTCTCAGACCTGGAGCTGTCCGTTGACGAAGGACAGCTTCGGGCTGCGGAACCCCATGGCCGCCAGACACATTCACGCACCGCAGGAAACCTTTTGCGCGTCTTTTGAGAGAATCCCCAGGTGGAGTGATTCGAGAGGAGCAGACCCGTGGGCCTTCACCTTTCGCGTGTCAGCGTTTCCGCGACCCAGGCCACGGCCGCGAGCAAGACAGGCGCGAAGGACCGCGACTGGCTGAACCTCCCCCACATCCAGCAACTCCAACCGGATGGAGCCAACGAGGGCTACGTCAACGGGGCCTCCTTCTGTGGCCCCGCCGTGGTGGCGATGCTGGCCCGTGGAGCGAACCGGTTCAGCGGCCTGACGGATGCCCGCCTCATCCAGGAGCTCGCCCACGGCCTCGTGTCGAAGAGCGGGGCATCGCCCCAGGACCTGGGGAAGATGCTCGAGCGCGCCAGCCTCCCCCTGGGCGGCCCGGCGCTCGGCAGCTCCTACTCGGACGCCGCGCTGCAGCAGCACCTGCGACAGGGCCACAAGCTCATCGCCCAGGTGGAGTCGGTCGACGCGCAGACGGGGAAGCGCAGCGCGCACTACATCCTCGTGCGAGGCATGACGCCCGACGGCAACTACCGCATCTCGGATCCGCTGGCCGGGGGACAGCAGGTGGTGTCGCCCCAGAAGCTTCGGGGGCTCGTGGGCCGGGCGCCGCCGGATGGAGGGCTGCTCATCCCCGTGGCCCAGCCTCGCCACATCTCCCAGTCCTCCGGAGCCGGCACGCCCAAGGCCGCCTGGCTGGACGCTCCGGGGCGAAGGGACGCCCCCATGGGAGTCATGGCCCGACGCGAGGCGCGCCGCGACCTCGAGCTCGAGGTCGACTACCTCGGCCGCCAGGCGGCACGGTACGGCTTCAACAAGCCGGTGATTCCGGACCGGCTTTCCGCGGACGAGTTCGCCAACCGGCTGCTGTGGCTCAAGCGGAAGGGAGAGCCCAAGGCCCTCGCCCTCCTGGAGCACCTCCAGGCCAGCCCCTTCCCCAAGGACCAGCGGGTCTTCGAGCGCGTCATCCGGGCCGAGCTGCGCCAGCCCGGCATCGGAAAGAAGATACAGGGCGACCCCTGCTGAGCCGCCGCGGGTGCCGGGCGCACCGCGTGTGTTAGCCTCCCGGTTGCTTTGGCACCCGTTCCTCCAGAGGAAGAAGTCGAAGCCGAGGAGCCAGAGGGGCTGGAGACCACTCCCCTCGAGCAGGTGCGCGGCCACGCGCGGCTCCGGCTGAAGCTCCTGGTGCTCTCCGGGCCGGACGTGGGCCGCAGCGTGCCGCTCGGGGTCGGCCAGTACCGGATTGGCTCGTCCCCCTCGTGCGAGATTGCCCTGAGCGACAAGACCGTCTCCCGCCAGCACCTGCGGCTCGAGGTGCGTGAGAATGGCGTGCGGGCCGTGGACGAGGGCTCGCGCAATGGCTCGTTCTGCGAGCAGATGCGCTTCTCCGAGCTCGAGGTCCGCGTCGGGGCGGTCCTCCAGGTGGGCACGACCGAGTTCAAGCTGGTGCCGGAGGAGTCCCGCGAGCGCGTCATCCCGCCTTCCTCACGGGAGTCCTTTGGCGCGCTGGTGGGCGACAGCCGTCCCATGCGCGAGCTGTTCACCCTGCTGGAGCGGCTGGCGGCCGGGGACGCGGATGTGCTCGTGCAAGGCGAGACGGGCACGGGCAAGGAGCTGTGCGCCGAGGCCATCCATCAGCAGAGCCGGCGCGCCCAGGGCCCGTTCATCATCGTCGACCTCGCCGGCGTGGCGCCCTCGCTCATCGAGTCCGAGCTGTTCGGCCATGTGAAGGGAGCCTTCACCGGCGCCCATGGGGACAGGGCCGGAGCCTTCGAGCGGGCCAACGGGGGCACCGTCTTCCTGGACGAGGTGGGGGAGCTGCCACTGGAGCTCCAGCCCCGGCTGCTGCGGGTGCTGGAGCGGCGCCAGCTCAAGCGGGTGGGCGCCAATGACTACCGCACCGTGGACATGCGGGTGGTCGCGGCCACGCATGTGGACCTGGAAGCCGCGGTGAAGGCCGGCAGGTTCCGCAGGGATTTGTTCCACCGGCTGGCCGTGCTGCGCGTCACCCTGCCCCCTCTGCGCGAGCGGCCCGAGGACCTCCCCCTCCTGGTGGACACGGTGCTGCGGCGGATGGGCAGGCCCCCGGGCGCGCTGTCGGAGCAGACGCGCGCGCTGCTGGCGCAGTACCCGTGGCCGGGCAACGTGCGGGAGCTGCGCAACGTGGTGGAGCAGGTGGTGAACCTGGGCGAGGAGGCCCTGCCCGAGATGACTCCGGACCCGCTCGCGCCCACCGTCGGCGCGGCCGACCTGGAGCTGCCCTTCAAGGAAGCCAAGGAGCGGCTCCTCGAGGGCTTCGAGCGCGACTACCTCCGGAGCCTGATGGAGCGGTGCGAGAGCAACGTCTCTCGCGCCTCGCGCGAGGCCGGCATCGACCGGTTCTACCTGCGCAAGCTGCTGAAGAAGCACGGGCTGGACGGACACTGAGCTGGGGGGTGGCAACTGTTGTCGCCAGGTGGCGACGCGACTTGCCAGGGACGGCTCCCGCCATGGGCCTGTCGTCCGCGCCAAACCCTTGAAGCGTCGAGCGCACCTTGTGCCGTGTGTCCTTCGAATGTGTGGCACGTCCCTCGCAGTAGGCATGGGCACACAGCAGCGCTCCTCCGGGCGCTGCACCTGCTCGCAAAGGAAGACACCCATGCGCCCCATCGGCTCCTCTGCTTCTGCCTCCCGCCCCCAGCTCTCCGGCGTCACCCGCCGCCAGGAAAACCAGGACAAGCGCATCGAGAAGGGCCTCGCTGACGGCACCCTGACCGCCGAGGAGGCCAAGGGCCTGAAGGAGACGCAGGCGCGCATCGCGGAGGCGAAGAAGGAGGCGCTGGCCGACGGCAAGGTCGACAAGAAGGAGCGCAAGGAGCTGCGGAAGATGCAGCGCGAGGCCAGCCGCGACATCTTCGAGCAGCGGCACAACGCGACGGAGACCCCCGCGGCGCCCGACCAGCGTGCTCCCCGCATCGACGGCCACCAGGGCACCCAGAGCGACCGTATCAAGAAGGGCCTCGGTGACGGCTCCCTCGGCGCTGGCGAGGCCAGCAAGCTGATGGACATGCAGACCCGCATCGCGGAGGCCGAGGGCCGCGCGATGGCCGACGGGACGATGGACGAGGCGGAGTACAACCAGCTCCGGGAGCTCCAGCGGGAGGCCAGCGTCGCCATCTTCAACGCGCGCCACAACGAAGGCATCCGGGCGTAGCCGCCGCGCATCGGTCAGCGCGGACGGGAGCGCGCCTGGGCACCCGGCCGCTCCTTCCGATGCCTCGAGCCAGGCGCGTATCTCCTCTATCTGCTGTCAGCCCGGCCTGGAGCGCTTCTGGGCACCGGGCCGCTCCTTCCGGTGCCTTGAACCAGGCGCGTATCTCCTCCGCCTGCTGTCAGCGCGGACGGGAGCGCTCCTGGGCACCGGGGCGCTCCTTCCGAGCCTCGAGCCAGGCGCCGACCTCCTCCGCCTGCTTCTGCTGGCCCAGCGCCGTGTAGCGCTCCCGGGCCCGCCGCGCCTCCTCGCGAGCCTGCTCCGGCGCCTGGCCCACGGCCCACAGCGCCTGGGCCAGGGTGAAGCCCGTCTGCGCGAGGGCCTCCGGGTCCGTGTTCTCGTAGGAGAGCGCCTGCCGCAGGGGCGCAATGGCCTCGGCGGGGCGACCCTGGGCCAGCAGCGTCTTGCCCACTCCATCCAGCGAATACGAGAGGTCGGGGTGCTCCGCGCCGAGCGCCTTCCGCTTGAGCGCCTCGGCCTCGCGGAAGGACTTCAGGGCCTCGTCATGGCGCTTCAGCAGAAGGAAGCACTCGCCCAGCTCGTCCAGATCGCCGGCGACCAAGGGGTGCTCGGGCCCCAGCGTGGCCTGGCGTATCGCGAGCGACGCCCGGACATGCTCCAGCGCCTTCGCGGGCTCGCCGCTCTCGCGGTACGCCGTGGCCAGCATGCTCCGGCGGATGGCGGCCTCGGGGTGCCCTGGCCCCTTGAGCGCCTCCGTGCGCCGCAGCGACTCGTCGAGCAGGCCGATGGCCTTGGGAACGTCTCCCAGGCGCAGCGCCGCCAGGCCCAGGGCGTGGCTCACCTTGGCCCGTCGCGGGTCCTCCGGCGCGAGCGCTCCCTCCAGCGCGCGGGCCTTCGAGAAGGAGTCCCACGCCTCCTGGTAGCGCCCGCCGAAGAGGGCGGCGTAGCCCAGGTTGACGCTCAGGTCGAAGGCCGCGAGCGGCTCGCTGCCCATCCGCTCGAGCACGCCTCGCGCCAGGTCGCCCCACCGGCGCGCCTCCTCCGGGTGGCCGTTGTTGGCCAGCGCATAGGTGAAGCGGGTGAGCACCTCCAGGCGCTGCCGGTCCGCACGGCTCGCCTCGGCCTCCTGGAGGGCCCGCTCGAACTGGCGCAGGCTCTCCTCCGGCTTGCCCTGCTGATGAAGCAGCCACGCCCGCAGGTAGCTCAGCTCGGCCTGGAGCGGGCGGTAGGCGGCGAGGGCCGCCTGGGGCTCCAGCTTCTCGGCCAGCTCCAGTCCCTGGGCGTAGCGGCCCGCGTCGAGCAGCGCGCGGACCTGGGCGAGCTGCCCGCCGAGTTCTTCCAGGGCCGCGCGGCGCGCGGGGTCGGCGGGCAGCGCGGGCTGCTCGGCCAGGGACTCGATGTCGCGGCACGCCTCGAGCCCCGGGAGCGCGGAGGCGGCATCCACGGCGCGCTCCACCACCTTGCCATCCGCTCCGGTGAGCAGGCCCACCAGCGCGCCCAGGCTCTTGCGGCGGCGCTCCAGGCACACCATGCGCAACGACAGCAACTCCTCCGTCTGCGCTCCGCGCACGCGGGTGGCCTCGCAGGCCTCGGTGTGCGAGCGGGCCCACTGGCTGGCGTAGGCATCCAGCAGCCGCGTCACCCCGTGGGCGCTCTCCGAGGCGAAGGGCCTGCCCGTGGCACCGAAGGCGGCCTCCAGCTGCTGTCGCTCCGTGGGCCCCCAGGCGGAGGCCACGAGGGAGTCCGCCCCCGCGCACACCTGGCTCTGGCGGTGGAAGTACAGGCCGGTGCCCGCCGTGGCCGCCGCCAGGAGGCCCGCGGCCGCCAGGGCTCCACGGCGGTGGCTCCGCCGCTGCTCCCAGGCGAGCTCCTCGAGCAGCGCCTCCATGGACGGGAAGCGGTCCTCCGGGTGCAGGGACAGGCCTCGCATGATGGCCTGCCGGACCCTCGCGGGGACGCGGGCCTCCGCGGGAGGCACCTTCGCCACGCCACGGGGCAGCAGCCGCCAGGACTCCGTGCCCGGGGGCGCCTCGCCCTGGCGCCGGACCGCCTGGGTGGCCGCCTCGACCATGAGCCGGGGCGTCACGGCGTGCTTGCGGTACAGCGTCCGGTACAGCGAGGCGCAGAAGCTGAACTGGTCCGTGCGGGCGTCCACGCCGCTGCCCAGGTACTGCTCGGGCGGCATGAAGTGGGGCGTGCCCTTCACCAGCCCCGCCTGCGTCACCGGCGCGGAGGACGGCAGGCCATGGACCCAGGCCCCGGCCTCGTGGAGCGGGGTCTCCTCATCCTCGCGGGTCAGGGGTGTGAGCCGTGCCAGTCCGAAGTCCGTCACGCAGACGCGGCCGTTGCGGCCCAGCAGGACGTTGGCGGGCTTGAAGTCCCGGTGCACCAGCCCCACCCGGTGCGCCGCGAGCAGGCCCTGTCCGGCCTGGAGGAACACGCGCAGCACCTCCCGCGGCGTGGGGGGCGGCTTCTGGCGGCCCCACTCGTGGAGGTTCTGTCCCTGGATGAACTCCATGGCGATGAAGACCCGCTCGCCCAGCGTCCCCACGTCATGCACGGTGATGACGTTGGGGTGGGAGACGCGGGCCATGGCCTGGGCCTCCCGCAGCAACCCGGCCGCCTCATCCGTTGCGCCGGGGTGGACCTTGTCCGGGCGCAACAGCTTGAGGGCCACCTTGCGGTCCAGCTCCGGGTCATAGGCGGCGTAGACCACGCCAATGCCGCCCTGCCCCACGGGCTTGAGGATGACGTAGCGCTCGAGGCGGGTGCCTCGCTCCAGCGTGAGCCCGGCGTCCATGGGAGGGAACGAGACCGGGGTGCCAGGGGTGCTGGGCGTTCGCTCCGGGGGCCTCCGCTGGACGGGGGGACTGAGGGGCTCCGTCACGCCTTCCTCGCCATGGGGGGCGAGGTCTTCATCGGAGGGAGGAGTGCTCATCGCGCCGGCATGCCAGCATCAAGCATGCCAGCATCACAAGGGCCGCGGCCTGCGCGGGTTGCTTCGGGATGTTCGGCGGGCCAGCGCGGAGGCGACGCGCTGGCTGGGCCAGGTGGACGCGGAGGCCAGCCGCGTTGCTCGATGCGGCGCTCCGGGGGTGCTGCTCGACGCTGCTTGATGAAGCGCTGGAGCCCCCCCTGGCCAAGGCGCCGCAAGTCTCGGTAGCGGAGCCCGCTCGGGCAGCAACTCGCCACTCGAACGGACGTCTTCGCCTACGCCCGCAGTGCAGGCAGGCGTCGGGAACCGGCGTCCCTGACGCAATGACATCCATGTGCGCGCCTGTGAGGGAATTCTCGTGGGGTCAGATGGACCTGGAATGGAGTGAGCGTCTTCAGGGAACGCAGGTGCGTGTCCTGAAGACGCGAGACGCGGAATGGGCTTCACAGTGAGTCTTTGCCACTCTGGCCCATCCGTGCGCCTCCCCCTGGAATGTCAATCAACAGGCATTCCCGGCACATGTCTTGCTCTTCCCATGGCAGCGAGCCGGACTCAATTCCTCACATGAAAACCCACCCAGCCGGGTCCGGCCGCACTCGCCCCATCCTTGGAGAAGCAATGACCCGGAAGAGCCTCAACCCCGTGATGTCTCACTTTGGCGCCCTCGGAGCCAGCGCCCTGTTGCTGTTCACAGGCTGTGGCGGAGAGGACCTTCGCTGCGGCGAAGGGACGACGCGACAGGACGATGCCTGCGTCGTCACCACCGTCGAACCGCCTCCCGACCCGGACGCGGAGTCCGCCCTCACCATCACCTCGCTCAGCGTTCCGGCGCAGGGCCCGGTGTATGTGAATCACAAGCTGAAGGCCCGTCTGGGCATCAAAGGCAAGGGCTCCGGGGGGCACTTCACCGTGAGCCTGGGATTGATGGAGGCGCCGCCGGCGACCGGGGACATTCCCTCCGCCCTCTCCAACTGCCTGCTGAAGGGCGAGCACGTCTACGTCCCGGGTGACGAGAAGGAGCGGCTCATCGACCTGGACTTCACCGTCGGGGCCGACTGCAAGCCGGGCAGCCACCACAACTTCTTCGTCGCGTACTCCGCCGACACCGCCTCCACGGCCAGTCAGATGGTGGTGTTCAGCGCCCGGGACATCCAGGGCGCGGAGAACCAGCAGTGCCGCAAGGCCGATGGCTCGGTGGGGTGCGTCTACGAACTCGACCTGCGGGAGAGCCCGGGACTCGACCTGGAGGTGGTCCAGGTCGTCCCGTCGACTCGCGTGGCCGTGCTCTACCCGGCGGCCGGCAGCGGACGTGCCCACCCACTGCTCGCGGTGGGAACCGAGGTCGCGCTGCACGGCCGCGAGCGTGACGCCTCGGCCGCGATTCCGGGCGAGGTGGTCCACCTGACGTACAGCCTCGCGCCACATGGGGGTGATGCCAACGACTGGCAGCCGCTTGCCTTCGACGAGCAGCGAACCCCCCGCCACGCCATCACCCGCCTCCTGCCGCACGAGCCGCTGCACGCCTCGCATCACCTGTATGCCACCCAGGCCGTGCTGGAGAGGCTCCAGGGCGCCTGGGCCCGTGAGCACGTCTTCAACCTCCGGGTCTGCGCCGAAGGCTCCTTCACCCAGTCGGGAAACCCGCACCTCGCCGGCTCGGATGGCACCGCGAACGACTGTCGCACCATCGCCATCCAGCTCGTGCGGGCGTCCTCGGGGGCCACGCGGGAAGCGAGCACCCAGGCGTGGAACTACAGCTGGAGCCAGACCTACGGCGGGAGCAACCTGTCCATCACCCCGTCCTTCAACACCATCAACGTCGTCGACCTCACGGGGACCCAGCTTCCGCAGGCCGGTGGCCAGCCCCAGCAGGGCGCCATGGCCTCCGTGAATGGTCAGGCCAACCTGGGCGGCAGCTACGTCGGCTCGCTCGGGAGCACGCCGCTCTTCCAGGGCTCCGCCCAGGCGGTGGCCTACGTGGCGGTGAACAACAGCTTCGTCGACGTGAGCGTCAACGCGTTCGGGGTGAACCTCTACGGCTTCAACCGGACGGCCAACATCCCCAATCCCATCTACGACCAGGACTGGAACGTGATGAAGCAGGCCTGTGAGAGCGACACCCTGGTCGTGGTCGCCATCCCGGTGACGCTCCAGTTCTGCGGCAGTGGCACCATCGGCCTGCAGGCCCAGCTCAACATTGGCAACGGGGGCGTCGCGGGCCAGACCGGACAGGGCGGCCAGGTGCAGGGCATCGCGAAGCCGTATGCCAATCTCAGCGCCTCGGCCAGTGCCTCGGTGGGGCTGCCCGGTGCGTCCGTGGGGGTCCAGGGCAACCTCACCCTGCTCGATGCGAAGGCGCCGCTGAACACCACCCTGGACTGGGGATTGACCAACCTCTCCCCCCTGGCAATGGACCTCACGGGCAAAGCCACCTGGGAGCTCGACCTCGACACGCTCAGCGGGGACATCTCGCTCGTCGCCACGTATCCCACGGTGAACTGGTGCTCCAAGTGGCACATCCCCTACCCGTGCGGCCCGTGGTCCGGCACGTACACGGACCCGCTCTACTCGTTCCAGGGCCTGAGCTGGAATTACTCCCTGCTGGCCATCGACCAGAGCCAGTCCCTGAGCCTCTAGGAGGAACGACCCATGCGCACGAGAACCTCTTGGATGTGGGTATTCGGTGGTCTCGCCATGCTGGCGGGCCTCGGGCTCCTGGCTGTCCCGTCGTCACAGCGCGCCTCCGGAGCGGCGGTGAGGCCACTTCCCTCGGGCTGCCAGTTCCGGACCGGGGAGCGATTGGACTTCACGATCCGCGCCGTGGCGGATACGCGGACGGAAGGCGGGGCGGCGGACCACACCCTCGAGGTCCTCGGCGCGCGGATGAAGTGGCGCGTGCTCCAGGCGGATGACACGCGAGGGTGGCAGGTGGCCGCGGTGCTGGAAGACGTGGAGCTGGAGTCCTCCAGCCCCACGCCCCCGGCCACCCTCGCCGCGATGCGGGAGCCCTTCCTCTTCCACATCGCGCGCAACTGCCATCTCCACGATTTTGCCTTCCGCCCCTCGTCGGAGCCCCGTGCCTCGGCGCGGCTGCTCGCGCTGCTGCGCGGCCTGGAGGTGCGACTGCCCGCGCAGCCCGCGACCTCCTTCTGGACGGCGGTGCACGAGGACGGCGTGGGCCGGTACACCGCGCTGTATCGGCATCTCCGCAGCACGGCGGCCGGGGAGGCGGTGCTCCACAGGACGCGCGGGCCCTATCTCTCCGCTTCCGGCCCGGGCGCCGGGGCCTTCAGCGCGGAAGTGCGGGAGGCCGAGGCCACGCTCGTCCTGGCGGCTGGAGGTCGGTGGCTCCAGGAGCTGGAGGCAACCGAGCACCTCGTCCTTGCCGCGGGAGGCAGCCGGCTCGCGGACCTGCGGCAACAGCTACGGCTCCAGCAGGTGGAGGAAACGGGAACGTTCCCCGAGGACCTCGACCCGGCGACCTTCGTGGTGGGCAATCCCATGGCGGCGCTGAAGAGCGAGCCACCGCCCCCGGACCCGCGCATGAAGGGCATGCCACTGGAGGGAGTCCTCGACGAGGTGGCGGCCATGCTGGCCGGGGCCGACCGCCCGGCGCATGACGTGGCCGAGGTGCTCGCCCAGTACCTGCGACTCCATCCGGAGAAGGCGTCCGAGCTGCTGACCGCGCTGCGAACAGGCCGGTACGCCGACGAGCTCCATGCCCTGGCCTTCCTCGCCCTGGAGGTGGCCGGAACGCCCGAGTCCCAGCGCGTGCTCCTGGAGGCGCTGAAGGAGGGCGGCCTGGGCACCATGGACCGGATGCGTGCCGCCGTGGCACTGCCAGACGTGCCCACGCCGACGCGCGACTCGGTGGAGGGGCTCATCGAAGTGGCGCGGAGCCTGCCCGATGCCCGCGGCGACGCGGACGTGAAGGTGGCTGGCACCGCGCTGCGCGCACTGGGCTCCGTGAGCGCGAAGGTGGAGGCCTCGCAGCCCGAGCTGGCACGGCTGGCCCGCGCAGAGATTCGCGCCGGGCTGGCGTCGGCCCGGGACGGCAACGCGCTGACCTCGGCCTTGGATGCCGTTGGCAACAGCGGTGACGAAACGATGGCCGGGGAGCTGGAGCGCTTCCAGCGGAGCGACATGCCCCTGGTGCGAGCTCGCGCGGCCCAGGCGTACCGACGCATGGAGATGACGGTTGCGACGCCCGCTCTCGCGGAGTGGCTGGGGCGCGAGCCGGATGTAACGGTGCGGCGCTCCATCGCCGACGCCCTGCTCCAGGTCTCCCAGGCGGCCCGGGGCGCGCCTGTCTCCGAGGACGTCGTGGCCCTGGCGGCGAGGCAGCTCCCGGCAGAACCGGACCCGCGAATGCGCGAGCTGCTCATCCAGGTGCTCGGCACCGCGGTCCAGGGCTCGCCGCTGGCACGTGCCGCGCTCGCCGCGCACTACCACCGGGAGGGCTCGCCGCAGCTGCTGGCCCTGCTCGGGCGCTACATCGGCCCCGAGGACCTCGACTGACATGGGGCGCATCGCGAGGACCTCCGCCATGACCGCTCCGGTGCTCCGCGCCTCGCTCGCGTCGCTGGCCTTCCTCTGGCTGGCCTGTGGCGGCGGGACGCCTCCACCGCCCATGGCGTGCGGGCAGGGCGACAGCGAGCGCTCCGCGCCACCCGCTTTCGCCCACGAGCGGGAGCTGCGGGTGCGGGAGGACGGACTCACGGACTGGGCCGAGGTTCCCCTGGCGCGGGCGGCAGTGGCGTTGCGCGTGTCGGTGCCCCGGGGGCACCGGGCCTGCGTGCAGCTCGACACCCTGGAGGACCCGGTGGAAGGAGCGTGGGTCACCCCGCCAGCCTCGGCAGCGGACTTCGCCGCCTACTGCGTGAGCTGCCCGCAGCGCGTTTCGGTGGGCGAGGGAGGAGGCTTCTACGTGCTGCCCAGCGGCGCGGGGCCTTCACGCGCGGCGGAGCGGTTGCGCATCCGGGCGGCCCTGCGGGACTGTGAGACCTTGCTTCCCATCCTCCCGGGAACGCCGGACCTGCCGAGCACCCTCCGGCTCCAGGTCATGCCTCTCGCCGAGCCGCCCGAGGAGCAGGAGGGGCGCATCCGCCTGGTGCTTGCCCTGACTCCCGGCTCCCCCTTCTTCGAGGACAGCGCGAGGACCCGGGAGACGCTGGAGGAGGCCGTGCGGTCCGTGAACGAGGCGCTGCGTCCGGGGCGGCTTCGCGTCGAGGTGGCACGCACCGTCCTCCTGGACTTCGAGGGAAGCGAGTCATTGACCTTCTCCCCTGGAGACCCGAGCGCGCCCCAGCGGGTTCTCGCGCCGCTCCATTCCTGCTCCGGAGAAAGGACTTCCGCTCCCGTCCGCGAGGTACCTGTCGTCTTCACCGGCTGCTTGCGTGAGGCGGCTTCAGCGACCCGCCTGGAACGGCGGCCCCTGGGACGAGTGACGCACATCCCAGGAGGCTTCGCGACGGGAGAGGAATCCGACGGCATCTTCCTGGCCGGCAGACATTGCGACCCCGAGGGGGCACTTCTCTCCTGGCCGGCGACGACGGTGGCCCGGCTGCTCGCGCATGAGCTGGGGCACTTCCTGGGCCTCTACCATTCGGTCGAAGAGGACGGCACGCCGGACCCGCTGGCGGATACGACGGAGGCCAACGCGATGTACTTCGGGCCACTCTCAGCCACCGCGCGGGGATTCAGCCCGGAGCAGTTCCGGGTGATGCGAAGACACCCCATGGTGTCCTACCCCTCCTGGCGCTGACGGGAGGGGTGATGCCCCTGCTCAGCGCCGCCCACGCCTGCGGCGCAGCCAGGGCACCAGGAGCAACGGCAGCGCCACGAGCGCGCCCGGAGCGGCAGCGCAGCCCAGGTCCGTCGTCCAGGGCCCTCCCGGCTCCTCCCCGCCCACGTCCTCCGGTCCCATGCCCGCTGTCACGTCGAGCCTCGCGGGGAGGAAGTCGGGATGTGACGCCTCGAGCGTCGCCCTGCCGCTGAGGCCCTCGGAGAGGAAGTACACCCGCCGCTCGGAGGCGCCCGCGGCAAGGAGCGCACCCGTCACCGGAGCCTGGCAGTTGCCCTCCGAGTGGAAGCCGCCCTCGCCCTCCAACACCTGCAGCGCCACCTGCGTCGCGTAGGGCGCGGGCACGGGGCCGGTGGAGGCGGAGCTGCGCAGCGACACGTCCACGGCGATGCAGCTCGCCGACGCCGCCACCGGCTGATGGAGCTCCAGCCGGCTCGCCTGGGGCGTGGCGCTCACGCGCACGTCGTCGAAGTCGATGGAGCCCTGGAAGGTCCCGGTGTCCGTCCATGGCTCGCCGATGATGAACACGTCGACTTCGTACTGTGGATGGTTCCAGTCGCGCCCGGACAGCGGTGCACCCTGCGGGACTCCATCCACCCACAGCCGGGCCTCTCCGGAGGGCGTGCCCAGGCCTTGCGCGCTGAACTCGACCAGGTACCACCGCTCCGCCTCCACCCGCGAGCCCCGGCGGCTGACGTACGTCGACTGAGCGCCATGATGCGTGGCCAGCTCCCAGACGACACCATCGTCCTGCTCCACCAGTCGCAGCTCCACCACCGCCGGCAGGGCCTGCATGAGGACGATGCCGCCGAAGGCGCTGACGGACCGCAGGCGCAGCCAGGTCCGGGCGTGGAGCTCCGAGGTGAGGGGGTCCTGGTCCTGGACCACACTGACCACGGGGCCCCGCTCGCCCGTCCTGTCGGTCACCGTGAAGCCGTAGCGTCCCCGGTGGGCGCCCACGGCCCCGACGGCGAGCGTGCTGGGGCTGACGGAGGCGCCCTGGTCCCACTGGCCCGGAGGCGTGTCGCTCGGCCACAGCGTTCCCGTCTCGAAGTCATCCGCGAGCCAGTCTCCCGGAGCCGCGAGTCCGGACAGGGGCTGGAGGAGCACGAGGCTCCCCAGCACCCTGGCCCAGCTCTTCAGTCCAACCCATCCCGAGCGCATCCCGACGCAGTCTAGCAACATCGCTTCTCCAGGAAGGGCCCGGTGGCCGCGCTCAGCCGACGCTCACCGAGCCGGGCAGCGTCGTGTTGCCCGAGTCGAGGTACAGGTTCCAGTAGGAATCGGCCAGGACGTTCTCACCGTAGACCGGCGAGGCGGCCATGTTGCGCACCGCCACGAACGGGGCCGCCGGCTCGCCGTCGAGGTCGGTGAGCACGCCGCCCAGACCCAGGTGGGACTGGGGCTGCTCCGAGCTGCGCCGCTGCAGCTCCCGCACCTCGTCCGGGGTGAGGCTGACCGAGATGGGCGCGTCGCCGTCGCGCGCGGCCTGCACCTCGGCCGCATCCCCACCGAAGGAGCGCACGAGCGCCTCGCGCCGGAGGGCGTCCTCGGTGTCGAACTCCAGGGTGTACTGCGCGGTCCCCGGAATGGGCTGCCCCTGCGCGTCGTAGCGCTCCTCGAACGTCAAGTCTGGGTGGTCTCCGCCGTACGAGGCCTCCGCGCTCAGCGTCCGCGTCCCATCCGCGTTGTGGGTGATGAGGTACTCACCCGTGTTCGTCACGCCCTCCGTGCCGAAGGTGACATCCTCGACGTTGATTCCGTACCGGGAGCCCACCGACTCGGAGGTCAGCCTCTCGAGGCGCAGCGTGTTGGACACGCCCGGGCCCTCCTGCGTGGGCAGCTCTCCGCTGGTGGCGAAGGCGTTGAAGGCCGCCTGTCCCTGCGGGTGGGCCAGGTCGAACCGGGCCGTGCGCAGCTGGTACTCCGTGAGACTGTTCGTGCGACCCACGTCCACCGACACCGGGCCCCGGCCGACGCTCACCCCGCCGCCGCTCTCGATGAACCGGGTGGGGCCCGCCGTCACCTGCACGGAGTCACCGGTGCGGCTCACCTCGAGGGACATCCCCTCGCCCTGTGTGACGTCGCTGGACAGGCCCAGCTCCCCCGCCAGGCTGGAGAGTCCCGCCTCGAGCGAGGTGCCGGTGAACTGCGACTGCTCCATCGTGATGGAGGCGCCGTCGGGCAGCGACTCGGGGTTGAGCGGGTGCGGAGGCGGAATCTCGCCGCGCTGGAGCCGCGCGAAGTCCGCCTCGGACATCGTCACCTCGTAGGACAGGCGCTCGCCCGAGGAGGCGCCGGCCGACACGGAGGCCCCCACCCTCGCCGTGCCAATCTCCACCGTGCCCGTCGCGGACACGGACGTCTCCGCTTCGATGTTGACGGTGACATTCCCGTCCTCCCGCTGGAGGTCCCGCTCCAGCGTGTCGCTGAACTCCACCGACACGGGCCCCGCCTGCCCGGGGATGCTGATGTCCCTCGGCTCGGCGGTGGCCGGGTTGGGGACGTCCCCCTCCACCGGCGGGTCGGCCACCATCATCCGCTGCAGTTCGGGGGAGACGTTCGCGTCGGCCAGGGCCTGGGCGCGCTCGGGCGAGCCCGGCTCGGTGGCGAACACCCTCGCGGCCGTGGTGCCCGGCAGCGTGCCGACCTCGCGGTACTCGGGGTTCTCCCGCGAGTACGCCTGCATGTCCTCGTAGCTCGTGCCGGTGCTCGGGTCGAGCACGCGCTCACCCTGGCGCACCACCACGTGGCCCGACTGGGCCTCGGCGCCGGCACGCTGGTCCTCCAGGAACACCAGCTCCGAGCGCGCCTGCAGCTCCGGAGAGCTCCGGTTCACCCAGTCCGCCGCCTGGTCCAGGCAGTTGACCGCCGTGTCGTTCGTGTTCTCGTTGAGCAGCGACGTCGCCGGAGCAGCCGCGCCGTCCAGGTTCAGCCGGTTCTTCGCGCCCGCCGGCTCGAAGCTCGACTGCTGCTGCCGCTTCGCCAGCTCCACCGGCTGCCGCGGGGCAAGCTCGGCCGGCTGTCGCGCCGCCGCCTCCGAGGCCTGCCGCGCCGCCGCTTCCGCCGCGCGCCGTGCCGACTCTGCCGCCGCGCGCCGCGCCGCCTCTTCTGCCGCGCGCCGTGCCGCCTCTGCCGCCGCGCGCCGCGCCGCTTCAGCCGAACCGCTGTTGCCTGCACCGCCTGCGCGTCCGATAGCCATGGTCGTCTCCGGGGGAGGTCCGTCCCGGGACGTCCTTGAGCAAGCGCGGGGCCAATTCACTGCCTCCTGGAGTTGCGAGCACTTGCGGCGCGCAGTGCAGTGGGAGCCCCTGCGCCCGGGCCCCACCTGACTGCTGCCGAGGACAGGACCTGTTCACAAGAGAGGACAGGTCCTCGCCAGCTCGGACGAGCCTGGCGTGATGCGGGGCTTCCCTCCCCGAGCGGCCTATGGAGCGCGCAACACCGGAGCCGCCCGCTGGATGCGCAGCGTGACGGTGTCGAACACCTCGACGTTCTTCCCGTCCTCCCGGATGAGGTGGCTCGTGAAGCCCAGCGGCGTGATGACGAGGTCCCTGACGGTGCGAGCCGCGGTGGACGTGGCGCTGAACTGCTCGATTCGCATCGTGCCCATAACCATGCCCGTGCAGCCCTCGCAGATGCGCGCACGATGGACGAACACCGAGCCGCCTTCCACCGGGTTGATGTCGGTGGTGCGTGACCTCGGCATGGAGATGAACAGCCGCAAGGCCTTGCCGGGGATTTCGTAGACGGCGCCCAGCGGAAGGCCGCTGCCGTCGTCGACATTCAGGTCCACCGGCCGCAGGGTGATGTCGAACGCGCTCCCGTCTTCGATGGCCGAGTTGACCTGGACGAGGTCCTCCTTCTTCGTCCAACCCAGCCAGTGGAGCTGCGGCAGGTTGTAGTTGGTCGCCGGCATCCTGGCCATGAGCGTGGTCGTGTCGCTGTTACCCAGGGTGCTGCCATCCTCGAGGATCCGTTCGCCGTGGTTGAGGCCGAGGACGTGTCCCACCTCGTGGGCGTAGATGTTCTGCAGGCCGTTCCTCATGTAGATGCGGTGCGAGCCTGCGTGCGCCGGTGAACTGGGCTTGCACAACCCGGCCGGCAGCCTGATGACGGTCAGGAACGCGTCCGAGTTGCTGCTGACCCTCGTGGCCTGGGCCTCCGCCTGCCCGCAGTTGGCGGTGCTCGGCACAGTCACCGTCCGGTGACTCCCCTCGAGGAGATTCAGGCTCACCTGGCCGCGCGACGCCGTGCCGAAGAAGTCATACAGCTTGTAGATGTCGTTCCTGATATCGGCAATCGAGGCGGTGGTGCGTCCCGCCTGGGCGACGCGGACAATCTTGACGGTGTGCGTCGAGTTGACCCTGTCCACCTTGCTGTTGAAGTTCGTGACGCACGTCGGCTCGTCGGGAGCGCAGGTGTAGCGCGCCGATGACGGTCTCTCCTGGGCCGGGTGGAGCCGGTAGGACCTCACGTTGTCGTTCGCCCCCGCGCCGCTGGGGTACGAGGTCCCGCACAGGCTGGTGTCGGCCTGGACGGCGAGCGCCTCGCCGGTGCAGCCCGCGCCGGAATAGAGCGTCGCGGCCGTGTCGTACGTCACGCTGACGTAGGAGGCGCCCGTCCCCTGCAGGGTGAAGCAGCCGTCGAGCTCCGTCCCCTGCATCACCTGGGAGGAGGAGTCGCAGTGGGTCCGCACGAGGACAGGGGCGGCTGCGGCAACGACCTGCGCACGCAGCGTGGGCCAGTGGGTGGCCGTGCAGCGTCCTGCCTGCACCTCTTCGAGGAAGAACCCGTCCTCGAGCTCCGGGTGGTCATAGGTCGCGCACAGCTCATGCATCTCGCTCCAGTGCTCCCAGTCGCACGTCCCTGCCTCGACGTACCCCTGCAAGCACTCGAGCGCATCCACGAGCCCCGGGGAGAGGACCTTCTGGCGGACGGAGGCAACGGGCGCCGCGGCCTCGGAAGCAGGTGGCTCCTCCGTCAGGCCACTGCACCCTGTCACCAGCGCTCCACCCAGCGTGACAGCAATCACAAACAGCCTGTTCATACCTGCCCCTTCTGCAACCCGCGGCACCTCGATGCCGCCGCTCACCATGAGCGAAGACAGAAACACTCAGAGTAACATGACAGGACTGCAAAAGTTTACCAGTTCACACCTGTACTACTGATACTGTTTCTCGGGGATTGAGAGTCCACCTGCGTCACGCCCTGGCCCGCGAGCTCGGGGAGGGGGCGCTAGCGGGGCTTTGTCACAAGCTTCCAGCTGGGTGCCCTCTCCTTCTGGAGGATGCAGCCGGGAAGGTCCCGCATGCCCATACCTCCTTGAGGAAGAAGTCGATGCGTCCCCATGCCCCCCATCCCCCCGAGCACCGAGCTGCCGTCTGTGCTGTTGCTGCCTGCGCGGTGTCTCTGCTCCTCGTGCCGAGCCTGGCCGGAGCGTGTCCACCGGCGACTCCAGCGGACTTCGCCGCGTTCCCGTCGAGCAGGCAGGTCATCGAGCCGGAGCCTCTCAATGTCGTAGGGGCCTCGACTGCGTGCCCAGGCGGCACCAACGCGTCTCCCTGCGGCGCTCACCACGTGTACACGCCGGCATCGAATCACCCGATGCCTCGCCCGAACCAGCTCTACCTGTTCCTACCCGGCACGAAGTCGGAGCCGAACAAGTACGACGACCTCCTTTCGATGGCGGCCTACGCTGGCTACAAGACCATTGGGCTGTCGTATGACAACACGGCGAACCTTGAAAAAACATGCGCGAACAGCTGCGGCTGCTACGGGCCGGCACGGCGCGATGTCGTCTCTGGCACGAACTTGTCGTCAGCCGTGTCGGTGCAGGCGGGGGACTCAATTACATATCGCCTCTACCTTCTGCTCAAGGAACTCCATGCCCGGGACCCACTTGCGGGGTGGGACGACTTCCTCAGCCGCGACAACCATAACCAGCAGATCGAGTTCACGGACATCGACTGGGACGCCATCGTCGTCTCCGGCCACTCGCAGGGCGCGGGTCACGCCATGGTCATCTCCAAGACGGAGGCGGTCGATGGCATCCTGCTGTTTGACGGCGGCGACGACGACTGCATGAGCGGCGTTCGGACGTACGCGCAGTGGCACGACTGGCCCGACATCCCATCGCCCCGGCGCGCCTTCATTCACGATCGCCCCGGCTTCTCTGTCCCGGCCGCATTCATCGCCATGGAGTTTGGCGTGACGTCCTCCGACTTCGTGAGTCTCGACACCACCTGGCCCACCTCGTTCGAGGTGGCGACGACCAGCAAGGCTGCACGGCCAGGCTGCACCGCGCACGGCTCGATGGCCTACGATGGCTGCATGCCCGACGCGCTCGGGAACGAGCCCGCGACCCCAGCAGATGCCTACCTGTTCCCGTTCTACGTGGACTGGATGTGCGAGGTCGGGAGCTGAATGCAGGCCCACTGCCTGCAACGTCCCGTGCGGCAGACGGGCCTGGCTAGCGCTTCCGCTTCACGGCCTTCGCCTCGATGAACACCGTCAGGCCATCGAGCAGCCGGGCCAGGCCGAAGGCGAAGGCCCCTTCGGGGTCATGCGCGCCGTAGGTCTCTCCCGTGGTCTTCCCGACGCGCGCGAGCACGGGGTACGGCGTGAAGTCGACCGTCTCGAGGAACGGCGCGACGCGGTACCACCACTGCTCGTCGGTCATTCCGGTCAGCTCCTTGACCCGCTTCTCTCGCGCCGCGTTGCGGACCGCGCCGTGGACGTAGTCGAGGACCAGCGTGATGACCCGGTCCATCTCGATATCCGTCAGCCCCAGGCCTTCGACAGCGCTCAGCGCGATATCGGCCGACTGGAAGGTGTTGGGGCCAAGCACCGTCCGGTGCGTCCCGAGCTGAATCACCCACGGGTGGGCCAGATAGACGTTGCGATGCTCGGTCGCCACCCGCGTCAGGTTGGCTCGCCACTGCGCGGGCTTGAAGACGGGCCTGTCCTTCAGGACCTCTCCCGCCACCGCATCCATCATCAGGTCCAACAGCTCCGCCTTGCCGGGGATGTGCGTGTAGAACGACATGGGGGAGATGCCGACCGCGTCCGCGACCCGGCGCGTGCTGACGGCCTCGAGCCCTTCGGCATCCGCGATGGCGACAGCCGCGGACACCAGCTCCGCGACACTCGCCTTCGCCTTCGGCCCTCGCCGCGGCGCCTCGGCCCTTCCCCACAGCAGCTGCAGTGATTTCAACGGGTCGCCCCGTCCGGAAATCTCGTCGCTCATCCGTACCCCACAATAACTATTTACAGCGCACGAGGTTATCGTGTTAGGAACATCGTACACCGCACGAGGTTACGGCGCTACTGGAGGGACAATGTACGGTTCCATCAAGATTCGTGGGGCGCGCGAGAACAACCTGAAGAACGTCTCGCTCGACATCCCCAAGCGGAAGATAACGGTCTTCACCGGGGTGTCGGGCTCGGGCAAGTCGTCCCTGGTCTTCGGCACCATCGCGGCGGAGAGCCAGCGGCTCATCAACGAGACCTATCCGGCCTTCGTGCAGCAGTTCATGCCGCACTACGGCCAGCCGGATGCGGAGAGCCTGGAGAACATCTCCGCGGCCATCATCGTCGACCAGCAGCGGCTGGGCGGGAACTCGCGCTCGACGGTCGCCACCGTCACGGATGCGGCGCAGATGCTCCGCGTGGTGTTCTCGCGGCTGGCCGAGCCTCGCCTGGGCAGCCCCGGGTTCTACTCCTACAACGACCCGCGCGGCCTCTGCGCGGAGTGCGAAGGCATTGGCCAGGTCGCGTCCATGGACCTGGACGCCGTCATCGACAAGTCCAAATCCCTCAACGAGGGCGCCATCCTCCCCAAGGACTACGCGGTCGACAGCTGGAACTGGGCCGTCTACGCGAAGTCCGGCTACTTCGACCTCGACAAGAAGCTGTCCAGGTACACGAAGGACGAGCTGGACAAGCTCCTCCACCTGGACGACGGCCGGAAGATAAAGCTCGACAAGCTGAACCTCACCTACGAAGGCCTCGTCCCCAAGCTGCGCAGGACGCTGGGCGCCAAGGACCCGGAGACCGTCCAGCCGCATGTCCGCGCCGAGTACGAGCGCATCTTCACCCGCGCCACCTGTCCTGCCTGCAAGGGCGCCCGGCTCAACCCGGCCGCGCTCGGCAGCCGCATCCAGGGCAGGAACATCGCCGAGTGCTCCGCGATGCAGGTCTCGGACCTCGCCGCGTTCGTCCGGAAGCTTGCCGCGCCGTCGGTGGGGCCCATGCTGGAGGCGCTGGCCCACCGGCTCGACAACCTGGTGACGATTGGGCTGGGCTACCTCAGCCTGGACCGCGAGAGCTCGACGCTGTCGGGCGGAGAGAGCCAGCGCGTGAAGATGGTGCGGCACCTGGGCTCCAGCCTCACCGACGTGACGTACATCTTCGACGAGCCCAGTGTGGGGCTCCACCCGCACGACGTGGGCAGGCTCGCGGGCCTGATGCAGCAGCTGCGAGACAAGGGCAACACCGTGCTCATCGTCGAGCACAAGCCGGACATGATTGCCATCGCCGACCACGTGGTCGACATGGGGCCGAAGGCCGGCAGCAAGGGCGGACAGGTCGTCTACGAGGGCACCTACGAGGGCCTGCTGACCTCGGGCACGCTCACGGGCAACCACATGAAGAAGTACCAGCCCATCAAGACGGCGCCGCGCAAGCCCACGGGACAGCTTCAAATCAAGGGGGCCCGCCTCAACAACCTCCAGGACCTCTCCGTCTCGATTCCCCAGGGGGTGCTGACGGTGGTGACGGGCGTCGCGGGCTCGGGCAAGTCGTCGCTGATTCAGGGCTGCCTGCCCAAGGCGTACCCGGAGACCATCATCATCGACCAGAACCTGGCGCGCGGCTCGCGCCGCTCCAACACCGCCACGTACACCGGCATCCTCGACAACGTGCGCAAGGCCTTCGCCAAGGCGAACAAGGTGGACGCCGCGCTGTTCTCCGCCAACTCGAAGGGCGCGTGCCCGGACTGCAACGGGCTCGGCGTCATCTACACGGACCTGGCGCACCTGGACCCGATGGTGACCGTCTGCGAGACGTGCGAGGGCAAGCGGTTCACCGAGGAGGTGCTGGCCCACGCGCTGCGCGGTAAATCCATCAGCGACGTCTACGAGATGTCCATCTCCGACGCCGTGGCCTTCTTCACCGAGCCGGCCATCGCCAGGATTCTCCAGGGGCTGGAGGACGTCGGGCTCGGCTACCTCACGCTGGGGCAGCCGCTGTCGACGCTCTCGGGCGGCGAGCGCCAGCGCCTGAAGCTCGCCGCGGAGCTGGGCCGCTCGGGCAACATCTACGTGCTCGACGAGCCCACCACGGGCCTGCACATGAACGACGTGGACACGCTCATCGGGCTGTTCGACCGGCTGGTCGACGCCGGCTCGACGGTCATCGTCATCGAGCACAACCTCGACGTCGTCTCCCGCGCGGACTGGGTCATCGACCTGGGCCCCGGCGCCGGGCATGAGGGTGGCCGCGTGGTCTTCGAGGGGCTCCCCGGGAAGCTCGCCTCACACAAAGGCTCGTTGACCGGCAAGCACATGGCCGCGCGGTCCTGAACGTTGGAGCCAGCAGCCGGGCATGCTCCTCCCATGCCCGACGAGTACCGCTTCCGCGTGGACAATCACATCCCTGTCCTCAAGGTGCACTACGAGCCCCGGCCCGGCCCCGCCGTCATCGTGCTGCACGGGCTGTTCTCGAATGCCGACGCGCAGCGCTGGGAGCTGGAGGCGCTCGCGAAGTGGGGCCTGACCGCCGTCGGCATGGACGCCCCGCACCATGGCGCCCGGCGCGACGGCTGGCTCGACGGGATGCCCTCGCTCGGCCCGAGCGACTATCACGCGCGCCTGCTCTACTTCATCCGTGAGGCCGTCCCCGAGGTGTCACGGGTCATCGACCATGTGGTGGCAGAGGGCCACGGGCCCATCGGGCTGGCGGGCGTGTCGTTCGGCGCGTACACGGCGCTGGCGGTGGCGGCCCAGGACTCCCGCGTCCGGGCAACGGTGTCCATTCTCGGCTCGCCGGACTGGACGCCCCGGGATGGCCACGTCACGGAGGAGCTGCGCTGGCTGATGCAGGACGCCCCCGTGCACCGTCCCTGGGACTGCGCGCGCCACCCGCTGCTCCTGCTGAACGCGGGGCAGGACGCCCTCGTCCCCGCGCACCAGGCCCGGGACTTCGCGCACCGGCTCTGGAGGGAGTTCCCCTGGCTGGGCACGCACGTCGAGCACTACGAGTACCCGGAGTCGGACCACTACATGCGGGGCGAGGACTGGAACGACGCCTGGGGCCGGGCGCTCGGCTTCCTGAAGCGCAACCTCTCCTGAGCGCGCAGGATGTTCCGCCCGAGCTGGAGCTCTTCACCTGGGTGGTCTGCCTTTGAAAGCAAAGGGCAAGGGCCGGTAGCGTGGACGTCCCATGCTCCCAGCCCACGCCCTCATCGCCTACGCCCTGGCCCTCCTGCCTGGGGATGTCCTGCCGCTCCACTCCAGCCAGTGTGTCGTCCAGGAGCCCCTTCCCTCCTGGGCGGTGACGAAGTCCGTCGCCTCCGACTGCTCCCTGGAATCGACCGTCCCTGGCCCGCAGTGGCAGCCCACGACGCTGCGGCGCATCCCGGTGGTGGTTCACGTCATCGCGGATGGGCCGTGCACGAACGGCAACGTCTCGGATGCCCTGGTCCACAGCCAGCTCGCGGTCCTCAACGAGGACTTCCGCGCGCTGGCCGGCAGTCCGGGGGCAGGCGGGGCGGACAGCCAGATTGAGTTCTTCCTCGCCACCGTGGACCCCGCGGGCAACCCGACCACGGGCATCAAGCGCTACTGCAACACGACGTGGTACCAGGACAAGGGCAGCTACTGGCTCAGCATTGCGTGGGACACGACGCGCTACCTGAACCTCTATACGAACAGCGCCGCCGGCTCGCGCGGGTACGTGCCCTTCCTCCCCGCGGACCCGGCGGGCGCCGTGGGACAGCCGCAGGACCGGGTGGTCATCAACTGGCTGGCCTTCGGACGCCCCGGTCCGGTCTCCCCGTACCACCACGGGCGGACCGTCACGCACGAGGTGGGGCACTACCTGGGCCTGTTCCACACGTATTACACCGGGTGCGGCACGGCCACCGCGCCGGCCTGCTACACCACGGGTGACCGCATCTGCGACACCCCGCCCAACGCCACCTCCCACAAGGGCTGCACGGCGGGCATCACCAGCTGCAGCGGCGTGCCGGTCCCCATCCAGAACTACATGGAGCTGACGGACGACTCCTGCATGACGGGCTTCACCGCGGAGCAGGTGCAGCGCATGCGCTGCACCCTGGCCACCTACCGCCCGGACCTGGCGCAGTAGCGCGCGGCCGCTTCCCGGCGTCTCTTCATCTGGACTGGAGGGAGCGCTCCGTCCGCGGAGGGCCGCACGCTGGCGCTCGAGCATGCGGCCGAGGCAGAGGCCTCGAGGCCGCCGCGCTTCCGGCGGTAGTCCTTGAAGGACACGGGACACCGCCTCCCCCCCCGTGGAGACGGTGTCCCAGCGCCAGGCAGAAAAGAGCCGGGGCCTCGGAACCGGGCCGCCTCCGTCAGCGCACCTCGAACTCGTAGATGCGCGTCGCCGGGTCACCGTTCTGGGTCGGAGTGGTGACGTTGAGCCGGATGTAGCGCGCCGAGGTCGCGCTGATGGAGTGCGTCGAGGTGCTGGCGGTGTTGTTGGTCACCGTCACCGGGGTGCTCCAGCTGGTGCCGTTGGTGGAGGTCTGGATGGTGAAGGCCCGGGTGTTCCAGGTGCTCGCCTCGCCGCCCGCGCCGGCATGCTTGACGACGAAGCTGCGGACCGTCTGTGCAGAGCCCAGGTCGACCTGCAGCCAGGACGCAGCGGTCAACGAGCAGAACTTGTCGGTGGTGCCGCCAGAGACGCTGCCGTTGACCGCCTTGGCCGGCGTCTCGCTGCTGTTGCAGGCGCTGGAGCCGGTCGCCGGCTTGTTGAGCGCCAGGTTGACGTTGCCTGCACCGACGGAGACGGTCTGCGTCCGGGTGTGGCTGGCGCCGCCGTTGTCGGTCACCGTCAGGCTGACGTTGTAGTTGCCGGCGCTGGCATAGACACGGCTGGGGTTCGTCGCCGTTGAGCTGCTGCCGTCGCCGAAGTTCCAGCTGCGCGAGGCGATGGTGCCATCGCTGTCGCTGGAGGCGTCGGTGAAGGTCGCGACCAGTCCGCTCACGCTGACGCCGAAGTTGGCCACCGGCGGGGTGTTGCCGCTGACCGCGGTGTTGATGGCCGCCGCGTACTGCGCCGTCGTCCCCTGCGACCAGCACTTCTGGATGTCGTCGTACAGCCACATGAAGCCGCCGCTGATGCCAGCGGTGCTCTTCCAGCCGCTCATCCGGCTCTGCACCGTGGCCGGGCTGTCGCCGCTGCCGCAGCCGGTGCCGTGGCGCGACCAGAGCCCCGGGTCGACGGTCATGCCCATGGCGGTGTTCCAGCTCGCCGGATTGTTGCCGGCGCCGCCGTCGTACACCTGGAGGTAGATGGCATCGACCGCGCTGCCGAGGTTGTCCTTGAGGCTCCGCCAGAAGCTCTGCTGGGTGTAGGGCGCGAAGGTGATTTTGTAGCCCTGGCCGATGAGCATCTGCCCGAACTGGGTGGTCGGCGCGAGGTCGTAGGCGCTCTCGTCGTCGAAGTTGACCGCGTCGGCGCCGGTGGCGGCCTTCAGCGCCTGGAAGTTGCGGTACAGGATGCTGTTGCTGCCGGTGCCGCAGACGAGGGTGCTGCCGCAGCCGGCGGCGGTGCCGTTGACCAGCCTGGCCATGCGCTCGAAGTCGGGGACGCTCCAGGCGCCAATCGACACCTCGATGCGGTTGACCGAGGTCGGCGCTGTCTTGAGCGTGGCCAGCCGCGTCGGCCAGGCCGGGTCACCGATATAGGCGCCGTTCCGGACCACCGGGATGTCGTTGTAGACGAGGTCGCCGTTGTCCTCGATGTGGAAGCTCCACAGGATGACGGTGGTGAAGCCCGAGCCGCGCAGGTCGTCCATCACCGCGGTGCCGCCGGAATAGAACGGGCCGCCGCCGTAGATGGCCGAATCCGCCTGGGCCACCGGGGTGAATGCGGCCAGGGCGAGGGCGGTGAGCGCCGACCAGGCGCGGCGGGCGGGACGGAGGCGGGACGAGAGTGGCTTCGACTTCGACATGGTGCGCTCTCCTGCAATGAGTGTCTTGGACACAAGGGCATCGATGCGCGGTTAAATCCGAGTGTCAACGTCTGTCGCGATTTGAGCAGGGTAAGAATCTTCCAAGCCAGACAGGGCCAGCTTCGTGCGACTTGCATACATACCGACCGAACGGTATGAAGGTCTTCATGCCACGGCCGACGAGACAATTTCCTGAACGCGGCGATGCCAGGACGCGCCTTCTCGAGGCGGCCGTCGAGACGATTCGCACGAAGGGCTTCACCGCGACCTCGGTCGACGAGCTCTGTCAGGCCGCCGCGGTGACGAAGGGCTCGTTCTTCCATCACTTCAAGAGCAAGGAAGACCTTGGCGTCGCGGCCGCCCGGCACTGGGCAGAGACGACGACGGCCTTCTTCGCGAGCGCCCCCTACCACGCGCCGGACGACCCGCTCGAGCGCGTCCTGGCCTACGTGGCCTTCCGCAAGTCCATCATCCAAGGGGAGCTGGCGGAGTTCACCTGCCTGGTGGGCACGATGGTGCAGGAGGTCTACGCCAGCTCGCCAGCCATTCGCGACGCCTGCGGCGAGAGCATCTTCGGCCATGCCGCCACGCTCGAGGCGGACATCGGCGCCGCCATGAAGGCCCGGCGCGTCTCGGGCGACTGGACGGCCGAGAGCCTGGCGCGTCACACCCAGACGGTCATCCAGGGCGCCTTCGTGCTCGCCAAGGCCGGAAACAGTGCCGCGCTCGCGCGCGAAAGCCTCGACCACCTCGACCGCTACATCCGCCTGCTCTTCGGCCGCCCCCACAAGGAGAAAGCGCTGTCATGACCCAGACCACGCAACTCGGCTGCGCCTGCGGGCGGGTCCGCCTCGAGGTGGAGCGAGCGCCCATCGTCACCGCCGAATGCCATTGCAACAGCTGCCGTGAGGCCGGTGCCAGGCTGAAGACCCTTCCCGGGGCGCCGCCGTTTCTGGAAGCCAACGGCGCGACGCGCTTCGTTCTCTACCGCAAGGACCGCGCCCGCTTCCTCGAGGGCACTGACGTCCTCAAGGCGTTCCGCCTCACGCCCAAGTCGACGACCCGCCGGGTCGTCGCCATCTGCTGCAACACGCCCGTCTTCCTCGAGTTCAAGGGCGGCCACTGGCTCAGTCTCTATGCCAGCCTCTGGCCCGCGGGAACGCGGCCCCCAGTCGAGCTGCGGACGATGACGAGCGACCTTCCGGCCGGCTCGGTGCTTCCCGATGATGTCCCGGCAGGGACGTGGCAGTCGGTCTCCTTCTTCGCCAGGCTCTTGGGCGCGTGGATTGCCATGGGGTTCCGGAGCCCGGACCTCGCCTTCGTCAAAGGCGAGCTCCAGGTCTGACGCCCACGACGTGCTCACGCAGGGGCGGATGACTCTGCCGGGGACTGCGGTGCTCTCGGCAGCGTGAGCGTCACGCGCGTGCCTCCTTCGGGCCCGCTGTGGAAGCCGAGCGTGCCGCCATGGGCCTCCACGATGCGGCGCACCAGAGTGAGCCCCAGCCCCACGCCGCCGGTGTCCCTCGTGCGGCTACGGTCCGTGCGGAAGAAGGGGGCGGAGAGGCTCGGCAGGTCGGCGGCGCTGATGCCGATGCCCCGGTCCTCCACCTCCACGTGGACGGCGCCCGCGTCCGCACGGGCCCGCAGCGTCACCGGGCTGCCGGGCTCCGAGTACTTGCGCGCGTTGTCGAGCAGGTTGTGCACCGCGCGCCGCAGGAGCACCGCGTCCCCCTCCAGCGCCGGCAGCCCGGGGGCCAGCTCCAGGTGGAGCGGGCACTCGCGGTGGCCCTGCTGGAAGCGCTCGGCGGTGTCGCGCAGGAAGTCGGCGGGATTCAGGGCGCTGCGCTGGACGCCGAGGCCGGGCTGCCCGGCCTGGTTGGCGGCGAGGTCGAGCCTCGCCATCTGCAGCACGCCGTCCACCAGCTGTTGCAGCTCGCCGAGGTCGCGGCGCAGCTCCGGCAGGCGCCTGGCCAGCTCGTCCGGCTGGCCCTCCTCGACGAGGTCCAGCGTGACGCCCAGCCGGGCCAGGGGCGTGCGCAGCTCATGGGACACGTTGGCCAGCAGTTCCTTCTGGCCCCGGATGAGGGCCTCCATCCGCCCGGCCATCTCGTCGAACGTGCGCCCCAGCTCCGCCACCTCGTGACGGCCCTTCAGTCGCGCGCGGGCGGCCAGGCGGCCCTGGCCGAACTCCCGGACCACCGCCGTCAGCCGCTCCAGCGGCGCGGTGAGCGCCCGCGCCATCGGGAAGGCCAGGCCCGCCAGCACGAGCAGCTCGAAGACCAGCATGCCGGCCATGAACTCTCTCGTCGTGAAGCGACGCGGGTTCTGCGTCACCACGTAGCCAGCGAGCGTGTCGCCATGCCACACGGGGGTGACGTAGTACACGAAGGTCTCATCCTGGAAGAACCACAGCTGCCGGTCCATCAGGTCGCGCAGCGCCTCGGCCGTGAGGGGCTTCACGGGAGGTTGGCCCCACAGCTTCTCGTCCCTCAGATAGCGCAGCTCCTTGGCCGTGAGTGGCTGCAAGGGAGGCTGGACCGACGAGGCCAGCAACGCTCCACCGGGTCCGTACAGGGTGGCCCGCGTGCCCTTCGCGGCGGCGGGCGGCCCCAGCTCCCGGGCCAGCGATGGAGACTTCGCGCTGGCCAGCTCGGCCAGGCGCAGGGCCTCCATCCGGAACTCCGTGACATCCATGGTGAGGGAAGACGTCGCCCTGAGGGCCCCCGGGAGCGCCACGGATGAGCCCACCAGCATCAGCAGGCCATACGCGTAGATGCGCCAGAACATCCGGCGCGGCCGGGGCACCTTCCCGCTCACGGGCCGTCTCCCTGCTCCAACACGTAGCCCACGCCGCGCACCGTCTTGAGCAGCCGGGGATTGCGCGCATCGTCTCCCAGCTTCTGGCGCAGCCGGGACACGTGCACGTCGATGGCACGGTCCACCGGCCCCTCCAGGCCGCCGCTCGCCAGCTCCAGGAGCTGCTCGCGAGACAGCACCCGCCCGGCCCGCTCCGCGAGCGCGCAGAGCAAGGAGAACTCGTGCTGCGTGAGCGCCAGCTCCTGCCCGTTCAGCGCGGCCCGCCGGCCCGCCCGGTCCAGCGTGAGCGGCCCCACGCGCAGCACGTCGCGCGCCGGGCCCAGCAAGCCTCGGCTGCGGCGCACCTGCGCGGTGATGCGCGCCAGCAGCTCGCGCGAGGAGAAGGGCTTGGACACGTAGTCGTCCGCGCCCAGCTCCAACCCCATCACCCGGTCCGCCTCTTCGCCGCGCGCGGTGAGCATGAGGATGGGCACCGCCGAGCGCGCCCGCAGCTCGCGACACACGGTGAGCCCGTCCTTCCGGGGCAGCATGACATCAATGAGGATGGCATCGAAGGTGCGCCGCGCCGCCTCGGCCAGCCCGCGCTCTCCGTCGTGCGCACAGCAGGTCCGCACGCCGTGGCGCTCCAGGTACTCGGCCGTGAGCCGGGCCAGGTGTGTGTCGTCCTCGATGAGCAGGACCTCGATGGGGGCCTGCGGCGCCGTGGAGCCTGTCATGGCCATAACCTAGCGCGCCGTGGCCGCCCCTTGCGCCTTGGGCGCCTCTGCCGCGACAGGCGGAGGGCCAACGCCCACCAGGGCGAGCGCGCGGGGGCTGAAGTCCATGAAGAAGACGGACTCGTCGGGCCTCGGCCCGGACTCATTCGGCGGGGTGAACATCCGCACCACGACCAGCCGGTGCTCGGGGACGACGAGCACGTACTGCCCGAGGTCTCCATTGGAGTTGAAGCCCACGAGGGGGCCCTTCTCCACGGTGGCGTGCCTCAGGTTGCGCCCGCGCACCTCCTTCTTGAGGGCCGGCAGCCGCGAGCCCAGCGCCTCGAAGTAGGCCTGCGAGTCCGTGAAGGTCCGGCCCTTCAGCGGGGTCATGTCCTGGATGAGCGCGTCGGGCACACCCGCCTTCTTCCACGCGTCGAGGAGCGCGTCGTCCACCGAGAGCCGCACCCAGGCGTACTGGGGCCACCACAACAGTCCTCCGGGGGAGAACACGCCTTCTCCCGGCGTCGTGGCCTGCTTCACCCACTCGGCCGGCAGGAGGCGGCGCCCCAGCCACAGGCCACCGTCGAGCATCAGCTGCCCGAGCTTCGCCAAATCTCGCGGCCGGAGCTGCACGCCCGCCATGACCTGCGGGTTGCCCGCATCGTCCAGGCTCCAGCTGAAGTCGGTGATGCCCATGAGCCGGAAGAGGGCGTCCGAGAGGTAGCGGTCCAGCCGCTTGCCCGACACCTTCTGGACGACGGCGGCCAGCAGGTTGACGGCCTTGTTGTTGTAGCGGAAGGAGGTGCCCGGCGGCTCGGTCAGCTCCGCCGCCAGGGCGAGCTTCACGAAGTCCGGGCTCCGGTAGATTTCCTCCGTCGTCGGGTCCGACTGGAGCCCCGACGTATGGGTGAGCAGGTGGCGCAGGGTGATGTCCTTCTTGCGGCCCTGGTTCCACTCCGGGAAGTACGTGTGCAGGTGCACGTCCAGGGACGCAATCTTCCCATCCGCCAGCAGCTTCAGCACCGCGAGCCCCGCGACGGACTTGGTGACGGACATCGCCTCGATGCGCGCGGGGGCGTGGCCGAAGGACCACTCGCCCACGAGCTTCCCGTTCTTCACGATGACCACGGCGCTCGACTTCGATTCCTCGGCGCGCTGGAGGAACTGCCGCAGGGCCTCGGGGTCGATGCCCTCCGCCTCGGCCGAGCCGGCGCGCGGAAGGTCCGGTGGCGCCGCAAAGGCCGCGGGGGCCCGCAGCAGGAGCGCGGTGGCGAGGAGCAGCAAGGGCACGAAGCGGAGTGAATGCGGATGACGGGACATGGAACCTCCCTGGGCCCGAAGGCCGGTTGGACGGTTCGCACTCCACGCTCCGCATGTCTCGGGCGTATGTGCCGCGTGTAAACGAATGTAACGGGCGCGCTCTTTTCGTCTGACGAGCGGGACCCTTTTCACATCCACCTCTCAGGGAGAGGTCATCTCCCTGAGAGGTGTCTCAACAATTCGTCATGCTACAGGTTGGGCTCTTGAGGGAGTGAGACCTTCAATCTCCCCCAGACTTTATTGAGACCACCTCCATCACGGCTCCTAACGACTGAAGTTCACACTTGAGGAACTCCATTTCAACTCTGGTTCCGTCCGCAATTCGCCCAGGAATCCGCCGGGACAGTGCACTTGTGGCCGCGAGCTCCAATCCCAGCACCTCGCGAAGCTTGCGGAGCAAATCCACCTTCCGCAAGCCTGCGTTTACAACGATGAGTTCCCAGTGGCCATTCGCCGCATAGAACAGGGGCTTCCACTCTGGTGGTACGCCCCTGTCATCTGCTTCGAAGCTCGAGCCGCAGTTCAGGCACGTGAAGGAGGAAGCAGAGCGAACGCCGGTGGAGTCGAATGAGAGCGCATGCACGATTTTCTGGGATGCGTTGCACTGGGGACACGTATATGGCGCACTCACCGACTCGTATTTCACAGGAAGCTCCTCAGAATCCCCGCATCTGCATGTACCGCCGCACGGTTTCCTCGAACTTAGCCTCAAGGGCTTTGTTCGCATGGTGGCCAAATATACCACGACTCCACCACCGATGGTGTAGCTCCTCATGGACAATTGTATCAATCAACTCGCGCCGTGACTTGAATGCATGGGGACCAATCTGGGTGCCCGTATCCTTCAGCGAGATCCCGAACCTGCTCAATAAAGGATTGAACCGGGGGTAGAACGTCAAGCGGAGGTTTGGGAGGTATCGACCAATTGTCTCCCGAATCATTGCGTTGCGAACGACTCCTGTCCGTCCCGTGAATTGGCTCAAATCTTTGACGTATTCAGCAAACTTGGGCAGCCCACGTCCCCCCGAGCCTTCGATGCTCCCCCATAGCCTTCCGGCGACTCTACCCGCTGAAGTCACCATGGGCGTCACAGCCTTGAACGCGAGCCCCACCACCTTCACGTAGGCGAGGGAGAGCCCCACCTTCGCCACGTCGCTGACTAGGTCATCGGTATTGCCCCGCATCACCGACAGCATCAGGTTGAGCGACGTGGTGCCGAGGCCCACGTAAGGGACATAGGACCACCTGGTCTCACGCAGCCAGTGCTGGAGGTCCCCCAGCTGCTGGTCGCTCATCGCGAACAGGCCGCGCCCATCTCCCACGCAGAACTTGCATGAGGACTCGACGTACCCCGGTTCGATGCTGCCGTTCTGGTCCGCGCCACCCGCGATGGCTGCCGGGCCGTTGTTCCCCTGCCCGGCCCCGCTGCCGATCCCCGTTCCCGAGCCAAGAGCGCCGCAGTCACCGGGGTTCGCCGAACCGCAGATCTGCATCCCTTCGCCCTCCTGCGTCAGCCAGGTGCCCATGACGCTCGTGGACTCCGTGGCCGTGAACCCGCTGGGGTCGACGTAGCGCAGGGGGTTGTTGAGGACGTAGCTGTAGCGGTTGAACCCCTGGCTGGAGAAGGGCGCCTGGACCACCGGGTCGCGAGTCAGGAAGCGCCCCACCGTCGGGTCGTAGAGCCGCCCCTTCATGTTGACCAGCCCCGCCTCGTCGTCCCACTCGTGGCTGGTGAAGCCCCGACGCACGTCGCTGGCCGTGGAGGCCGGCGCCAGCGTCGGGTCATCCACCCGGCCCTGCGCACCGAAGGGCTGGTACTTGCGCTGCTCCAGCACGCTCCCAGCCTCGTCCGTCACCGTCTCCACCGAGCCCAGGTGGTCGTGCAGCAGGTACGAGGTGACAGGCGTGGCGCCGCTGCTCGCGGCCAGCGTCACCTGGGCGACCGCCCGGCCCTCCGCCATCACCTGGAAGACGTGCGACTCGACTCCCGCCTTCCTGCGCTTCTCATAGAGGCCCCCCGCCACGTACAGGGTGGAATCCCCATTGCTGTGCTGCTTGAACGTGCGGCGCTGGAGCGCGTCGTAGGTGAACGTCAGCGTGCCCTGCTGCGTCTCCAGCGTCGAGGGCAGGTTGAAGGCGGTATAGGTGATGCGGCGGAAGCGTCCCGTCGCGGCCTCGCTGGCCTGCGTCTGGTTCCCTCCCTTGTCATAGGTGAACGTCTCCTTCAGCGTGCGGAAGGCCGGGTCCGTGCTCACGCCGGTGATGGCGTGCTCCGGCGCAGTCAGGGCTCCGTACTGGAAGTAGAGCTGCTCCGTCTGGGTGCCATTCCGGACGACCCGCCTGGAGGTGAGATTGCCCGGGCTGTCGTAGCCGTAGTCGGTGACGGTGTTGTTGCAGCCCGCCTGCACCGTCCAGCGCGTCAGGCGGTCCACGCCGTCATACTGGAAGGACTCCGTCACCTGCTTCAGGTTGTCATGACGGCTGCGCAGGCTGTCATCCGCGTTGTAGCTGTACGCCAGCGACTGGACGAGCGACCCGGCCGCCCTGCGGGACTCGATGAAGCGCAGGCGTCCGCGGCCGTCATAGCGGTTCCACGTGGTGATGGCGTTGCTCCCCCGCGTCTCGACAAGCAGACGGCCGGCGGCATCCCGGTCCTTGGCGCGCCAGAACTCGGCGCCATTGGAAGCGTCTCGCACGGCCTCGGGATAGCCTGTGGCTGTATAGGTCTGCCGCACGGCCAGCCGGGAGCCGCTGGGACCTGCCGGATACCAGGTGACGTCCGGACGTCCAAACCCGTCGTAGCTCTGGTCTACGGGATGGGTGGCGCCGTTGACCATCAGCGCCTCCTGCGAGAGGCGCCCCAGCGTGTCATAGGAGTAGGCCGTGACCACATCATCCGTGGTCGTAGGCGTGGTGTGCTCGTTCACCGCCCTCGTCAGCGCGCCAGTGCCATTGGGAGCGGTGTCCCAGACGAGCCGCGTCTGCCTATCCTTGTTGTTGATGAGCACCTCGCGGCCCAGACTGTCATAGGCGTAGGACGTCCGGACACCGGCTGCGTCCGTCTCCTCCCGGATCTCGCCGAAGGCATTGTAGGCAGTGACGAGCGCTGCCAGCCTGGGTTCCCAGAGCTTCGTGCGGCGGCCGAGCACGTCGTACTGCATGAAGGTGGGTGCATTGCTCGTGCTTTCCGTCAGGTCCAGCACGCCGAATGGCCCGTAGTAATACGCGGTGATGAGATTCGAGGAGGACGGATCCCGCTGCTCATCCACCCGCTCCACCTGCCCCAACGGGTTGCGATAGATGGACGTCTTGGCTCGCTTCTCGTCATAGGCAGTGGTGGTGCGCCACTCGTGGATCCACTCCTGGAAGGTGCCATCCGGGTTCGTCTGCTTCAGCATCCGCCCCAGGTTGTCGTAGGTATAGGTCGTGACCTTCTCGGGTTCACCATCGTACCGGGGCTGCGTGGTGCGCCAGGTACGCCCGAAGAAGTCATAGGCCGTGGAGGCGCGGCTCCAAGAGCCGTCGGCGGCCTGGACGCTGCGGGAGACTTCCCGGTCCCAATGGTCCAGCTTCTGAACCAGCGTGGGGCTGCCGTCCCTCCTGACAGTGATGCGGGTTCCCGGGGCCTCACGCTGGTACTCCACCCAGAGCGTGGCACCCGCGGAAGCGCCTCCCTCCCGGTATGGAGCCGTCTCCATCCGCAGGCGCCCGAAGCCGTCATAGGCGTTCCGTATGCGCACGCCGTTGGGGTCCTCGGTGAGCGCCATCACCCCAAGTCCCGGGTGGTATGCAACGTCGGTACGGTGGCCGGCGGCGTTGAAGATGACGGAGGGGAAGAGCTTCTCGAAGACGTCGTAGTAGACCTGCTCCACACGCGGAGGTGCCTCTCCGGAGTCCTTGGCCTCAACCGAGGTCACCTGTCCGGTGGCATCCCGCCCGTAGGTCGTGACGAGCTTCGTGTCCACGTCACCCTCCGGCTCCGTGGTGACCCGCCAGAGGAGGTTGGACTCCGGGCAGGAGGCTTCGGGACAGTACTGATAGGTGGTGGTGCGGGACGTGTGCCGTCCGTCTGGAACGGGCTCCGAGGGAGGAGTGTAGGAGGTGACCGTCTCCCGCCGGACGCGGCCCAGCACCCAGCTGGATGGATGGTTCTCCACCTCGAGCCAACGTTCCATCTGTGTGGCTTCGAAAGCATTCTCCTCCGTGCGCACGTCGGTGAAGAACGTCGTGGGGTTGCCGTAGCCGTCGCACTGCTGGGACTGGCGCTTCCACGAGATGGTCCCCAAGGTCCCATCCTTCTCCGAGACGGTCGTCGCCGTAGGACAGAGGAACCGGGTGCGGCCCTCCGGAGCGGTGCGTGGCTCGCGGGTGAATGTGGTGGTGACGGTATGGGTGCGTCCCGTCAGGGGCGTGGCGACCTCTTCCTGCTTGGGAAGGAACGCGTGCAGGTACAGCGTGCCGGTCCGCGTGGTGTTGTCGTAGACGGTCGTCGTCACCGCGTTCGTCGCCTTGTCGGTGACGGTGCGGAGGGAGAAGCCGAGCCACCCGCGGCCCCGGAGGTCCGTCCGCGCGCCCTGGTAGCTGAGCACGTACCAGTGGAAAAAGGCATCCGGGCCCTCAAGCCCGTTGTCCGCCATGTACGCGCTGACGGCCCACATGCTCCGTCCCCCGCAGTACTGGGGATAGGTGCATGTGCCAGGCGTGTAGTTGCCCTCCAGCACCCCCAGCGCGCGGTGCTCGAAGGAGACCCACTTGCCATGGCCATCCGAGGCGCGGCGGAGCAGGTCCGGCTTGAGCCCCTGGCGCAGGTGCACCACGAGCTGACTGCCCGACGTGGTCCCGGCGACCTGGATGATGTCCTGCAGGCCGTCACCGTTGACGTCGCCCAGCCGCGTGAGCTTCTGACCCCAGCCGGCCCCCTCCAGCTGCGTATACGAGCCCTGCGGTGAGACGGAGCCATCCCCCGTGCTCATCCCCACGGGCAGGCTGGTGAGCTCCTTCGCGGTGAAGCCAGCGCCGGTCGACAGCAGCACGGTGAGCTTCGTCCGGTGGGTGCCTCGGTCGTTGTAGGCGTCCGTCAGCAGCAGGTCCTGCCGGCCATCCATGTTGTAGTCGAGGATGCGCATGCCGTTGTCGACGAAGCGGCCCGTCTCGCGCCACTGCGAGGGGCCGGGCATGGACCCCTCGGGGATGGAGAGCGTCTGCGGGGCCAGGAAGCCGCTGCCGGTGTTGATGGCCAGCCGGAGCTGGCGGGGAACGCCATCATGCGGCTGCCGCTCCTTGTGCAGGGTGAGCGCATCCGGCAGCCCGTCCCCCGTCACGTCCACCAGCCACATGTTCCGGTAGTGGTAGGGCCCGCCGAACTCGTAGTCCCACGGCAGCGCCGACAGTGTCGTCTCCGTCTCGCGCCGGCTGCCATCCGGGTTGATGCCCACCGCGGTGTAGTACCCGGCGAACCCGTCTGGGCTGCGGGACTGGGTGTTGGGCAGCATGTCCGGCTTGCGCAGCAGCACCTCGGCGGCGCCGTCGCCGTCCACGTCGGCCACGAAGCCGGAATGGTCCACGCCGGAGCGGAAGCCGAGGGCGGTGTAGCCTGGGAAGCCCAGGCTGCCGGTGGTGCCCAGCTGGTTGAGCCGCCAGGCCCACTCCGTGGCCACGCTCGTGCTCGCGTTGCTGGGCCGCCAGGAGCGAAGCAGGTCCGGCAGGCCGTCGCCGCTGAGGTCGGCTACCTGCACACCCGGGGGCTTCACGCTCGCCGTCGTCGTGCCGCACACGGAATACGTCTCGTTGCCATCCGTGAGGACGGACGTGAAGTTGGAGCCGTTGTAGCGGTAGATCTGGAAATGGCCGTTGATGCCACGGTTGCAGTCGGTCCGGTTGAGGGCGACGACGTCCGTCTTGCCGTCCATGTCCATGTCGACGGTCGACAGGTCATCCTGCGAATCACCGACCTGCGAGCTGGGCAGGTTGACCGTGGTGTAGTCACCGAATCCCGAGCCATTGCTCAACCGCAGGCGCCACTCCGCCGGGGAGTAGCCGGCGGTGGAGGAGAAGCGCATGAAGCGGTAGAGCAGGTCGTCCCTGCCGTCTCCATTGACGTCCGCGACGTGCAGGTTCCAGAAGTCGCGGGCCTTGTACTGGAGGGCGCCCGACGTGTCGGTGACGTAGCCGTTGGCAGCGACGTCCGTGATGCCCGTGTTGAGGGTGAAGAACTGCTCGGAGCCCAGCTCCCAATCGAGCGTGGTGCCCACCTTGCACACGTTGCCGTTGTCGCACTCCAGGACGTACTTGAGCAGGCTCCGACCGGAGATGCTGTCGTTCCGGTACACGAGCGCGTACGTGCGCCAGCGAGTACTCGGGCCCAGCTCCCATTCGGAGACCGGCACGTCCGGCGCGTACATGTCGATCTGGACCAGACGCGAGGCCGAGCGCAGCTTCAAGCCCGCCACGTAGGACTCGTCCACATCTCCGGGCTCGTAGAGGAACTCCACGCGACGACGGGGCGTGGCCACGGACGCGTCCGTATAGGAGCCCGTGTAATCGATGCTCTTCAGCTGGTGCTCGTAGCCCGCGGTCTGGTCACCCAGCAGGTCGTAGTTGAGCCGCATGTAGTTGCCCTGCCGGTCCTTCACCTCGGACAGGGCCCAGGCGTAGCGCACTCGCTGGAGGGTGTCCGTGTTCACGCCCGTGGGCAGCGCCCGCGTGGGGAGGACCCGTATCCCCTCCAGAAAGGCGCCGTACGTGAAGATGCGCCCGTCCTTCTGACGCACCTCGAAGTAGTCCGGACCATTCGTCGTGGTGCTGGCGGAGAGCGTCACTCGGGCGAAGTTGTCGACCTCGGTGCGGTACACGCTCCCGTGGGCGCCGTACTGCGTCGTCTCGGGGTTGAGGTGGATGAGCCGGGCGCCGTCCAGACACAGGGCATCCGTCCTGTCGAAGCGCACTTGCGCCACCACGCCGTCCTGCGCCAGCGTCTTGCGGCAGCGGGTGATGCGGGAGAGCGTCCCGCTCAGCGTGAAGCCCATCCCGGCCAGCCCCATGCCGGAACGGCTGTGGTAGCTGAGCGCGAGCTCCGGTTCCATCCCGGCACGTCCCGGAGGCACCCACAAGGGCAGCCGGTAGGTCGCCGCACCGTCCGCGGTGACCGAGTACGTACCCTCGGTGGCACCCGCCGCGAGCCCACCAATGGCGTTCGTGTCCAACACCGTTCCGGGCGGAGCCAGCAGTCGCTCATCATCGCTCAGCCGGTTCGCCGAGACCTCCACCCGGGCCACGCCGTCGCCGCCGTCCGAAGCGGGGCCGCAGGAGCCGAGGAGGCTGGCGCCATACAGGCCGAGCATGCACAGCGAGAGGACTCGCTTCTTCCTGCCGTCCTTCTTTCGAGGAAACTCTGATGTCATGTGAATGTCCTGGGTGTCTCGAGAGACGACGTCCGTCGTGCGCCTCATCGCTGCTGCTCTTCTTGCGGGGAACTGGTGGTGCCGCCTTGACAGACGCCGGAGCGGCATCTGCCGCCCCCGGGGCAGCCGCCGCAGCTCACGGTCCCGCCACATTCGTTGCTGGCAGTGCCACACTCCATGCCTTCACAGGCATCCGGGTTCGGCGTGCAGCCGCAGACGTTGGGGATACCGCCGCCGCCACAGTAGGTACTGCCAGGGCAGGTGCCACCGCAGGTGTGGGTACCACCGCAGCCGTTGGACACCGAGCCGCAGTTCCTCCCATAGCAGGCGGTGGACTGCGGGATTGGCGTGCAACCGCAGACGTTCGGCGTGCCGCCGCCCCCGCAGGTCTGCGGGCTGGTGCAACCCCCGCAGGGCCAGAAGCCGCCGCACCCGTCGGGCACCTGGCCGCACTTGCCGCTGCACGCGGTGGCCTGGGGGATGGGGTCACATGCACAGACGTTGGCAACCCCTCCGCCGCCACAGGCCTGGCCACTCGGGCAGGTGCCGCAGTTCAGCGTCTTGCCACAGCCATCCGAAAGGGCGCCGCAGTTCTTGCCCTGAGCCTGGCACGTGGTGGGCTGGCAGCACGCCTGCACCACGTCCACTTGGCACACGTCGCCCTCTAGCCCGCTGCTTCCTTCATCGATGGCGCCGTCACAGTCGTCGTCCCGCCCGTTGCAGGCCTCCGCTCTGCCCGAAGCTCCGTCAGGGATACCATCCCGGTTGTCGTCGCATCCGTTGCACTCGATCTCTCGCGAGGCAGTCGCAGGCTGACAGGGCCCAATGGAGCCGTCCTGCTGGCAGACGGAGCGACCACCCGACCCGCACGGGTCACAGGCCTTGGTGCTGCCCGCGATCCAGTTGCATGAAGCCCCCCCCGCCGCGCACTGGCTCACGCCGCCACAGCCACTGGCCATGGTGCACGACAGGCCGGACAGGCCCTCGTCCACGGCCCCGTCGCCATCGTCGTCACAGTTATTACACAGTTCCGACCGCTTCGCGGAGCAGGAGCCAGGGATGGTGCTTCCAGAGGCATTGCACTGAAGAGTGCCGCTGCGCCCGCAGACCGAGCACGAGACGGTGGATACCCCCGAGAACGAACAGGGCCCCCAGGCCGTTCCTTCACAAATCTTCGTTCCCCGGCACCCGTTGGACAAGCACGAGGTGCTCTCCCCGTCGATGCATGCGGCATGGGCGTCTTGGATTGTCGGGAGACCTAGACAAAATATGAGAATGAGCGCACACCGCGCGAATGAGCGAAGCAGGAGCATGGTAGGGATGGCGGGGATGGATGGGTGGGACCGACAACAGACCCGGTGCAAGAGACGCACCATCGCCCCATGCTTCCGACAAGCCTTCGTGGCGCCTATGCAGTACCAAGACACCCGTCCGGATTTCGAGCCTCCCGTCCTGAAACGTGGACGGGGGCTGGCTTGTGTCGCGCCCTCCCCTGTGCAGCATCCCAGTTACAATTCCGATGCGCCCCGCCCGCCCCGCGCTGCTCGCCCTCGTGGTCCTCCGACGCTGAGATCGACGACCACTTCGTCGTGGGCTACGGGCTGGACTACTCCGAGGTGTACCGGAACCTGCCGTTCATCGGGTGATGAAGGGAAAGTAGGACGGTAGGGCCCATCTCCGGCTGCCATGTGAATCCGGCGGTGACGCTCGGGTTGGTGCTCATCGGGAGGATGGAGTCCCGGTATGCGCTCGGCTACGTGGTGGCCCAGTGCCTGGGCGCGGTCCATTGTAACGGGCGCGCACCTCCGGGCTTCGACTGACTTTTTTGGGATGCGGACCGGGCCACTCCTTCTTTTCCGTCCAGGAGCCCGGGGCTGACCCGGGCCGACTTACGCCTGAGATGGCATGGGAGCCCGTCATGCTGGACGCGAACATCAAGACGAAGAAGTACGTTCCTCCTCCCGCCTCGACTCCGGCGTCCGGGACCGGCACGACGACCTCGGACACGCCGAAGAAGCAGGGGGGCAGCCCGGCCCTCCGGGAGGCCACGACCAAGGCGGAAAAGGCCCGGACGACCGCGGCGAAGAAGCAGCAGGAGTCGCAGGCCGCGAGCCGGAAGGCGACGAGCGCCCAGGAGCGGCAGAAGACGCTGCAGGGGAAGCAGGATGCGCTGCACCGGGAGCTGGACGCGCACGGCGGCAAGTGGGCCCCCTCGGTGGAGCGACAGAAGACGGAGGCCCTGAAGAAGAGCCAGAAGGACCTGGACGCGGCCACCCGGACCGCCACCAAGGCGCAGCAGGACGCGGAGGCCGCGCGCCAGGCGGCCGTCACCTCGGCCAATGAAGCCCTGGCGGCCCAGAAGGCCGCCAACGCCCAGGCCGCCCGGGAGAACGTGGCTCCACCCTACCCCCTCGCCGACAAGGTGACGGACGGGTTCGACGCCACCCGGAAGCTGTCCGCGGCAGACCAGCGCAAGCTCTTCGGCGCCCCCCAGGCCGCCTCGCCGCGGGAGGCCGCCCAGGAGGACGCGAAGCGCGTGGCGCGGGCGCTGGCCCCCCCGAAGTCGGACCCCAACGACCTCGGGAACTCGCTCAAGCCCGGCAAATTCGCCCCCCGAGCCGAGGCCGCCAGCAAGGAGCTGGCCGCCCTGCTCGAGAAGGGCACGAGCCCCGAGTACCGCAAGGCACTGCTCGAGGCCGTCAAGCCGCAGCTCGAGACCATTGGCGGCACGCTGTCGCAACCCGCCGACGCCAGCGAGGACTCGGCCTCCGGCAAGGAGACGGCGGAGGCCCTGGGCAAGGCGTCCAGCACCCTGCGGCCCGAGGAGCAACGCGCGCTCGCCGAGGGCCTGGCCTCGGGGATTGGCGCCGACGAGAAGCTCAGGCGGGGCACGAGCGAAGGCCTGCGCGAGAGCCTCCGGCGGGGCGAGGGCGGGGCCTTCTCCGTCCACCTCGCGACGGCCCTCGAGCGTGGTGGCAAGTCCAGGCAGGCCGAGCAGCTCACCCGGACCACCCAGGCCGAGGTGAAGGAGATTCGCGAGGACTTCGCGGAGAAGTCGAAGAAGGTCGAGGAGCTGAACGCCCAGGTCGCCCGGCTCGCCGCCAGCTTCGGCCCGGCGATGACGCAGCAGGAGCAGCAGAACGCCCTCAACGCCTTCAAGGCGCGCCACAAGGCCGAGTACGGCGCGCTCGAGGACGCGGCGAAGAAGCTGGAGGGCGCGCTCGAGGCCTCCAACGAAGTCCTCAAGCAGCCGGACTCCCCCCTCTTCAAGGGCAAGGATGGCGGGCTGCCCGGCTTCGCGGACGAGGCCCTGGAGACGCAGAAGCAGCTCAAGGGCTTCGTCGGGACGGACGTCGGCCAGAAGTTCATCGACGCGGAGGTGGCGAAGCAGGCCAACAAGGAGCCGTCCTTCCTGGACGGCGTCTCCCACTGGCTCAAGAGCCCCAAGCTGGGCAAGGACGCCCAGGACATCGCCAAGGGGCTGACCACGTCCGTCACCAAGGGGCTGGCGAGCGCCGCCATCAAGGCCGCGGCCAGCGGGGAGGACATCGCGGGCGCCAAGCGCGTCTTCGAGAACGTGCTCGGAAAGAACCCCGCCCTCTTCGGCGTCACAGCCGAGGACATGGACACGCTGAAGGGGCACTTCAACGACCTGCTGGACAACAAGAAGGGGGCCGCAGAGGCGCTGGACGGGGCGCTCCGCAAGCTCTCCGTCGAGCCGTCCGGCACGACGGGGGCCTCCGGGGCGAGCAGCGCACTGCGGGGGCTCGGCGTGGTGGCCGGCCTCTTCGGAGCCGCCAACAGCGTGACGGACGTCGCGAAGGGGCTCCAGGACGGCAAGGGCCTGGACCTCGGGAGCACGGCCAAGGCGCTGGGGGACACGCTCTCGGCCTCGGCGGACACCAGCCTCTTCGTGCTGGACGTCCTCGGGAAGAACACCCAGGCGGCAACCAAGGTGCTGGGCAAGCTCGGCCCCGCGGGCGGCGTGCTGGGCGCGGTCGGTGATGGGCTCGCCTCCTTCAATGCCTTCAGGAAGGGAGACCCTGTCGAGGGGCTCGCGAAGACGGCCTCCGCGACGGGCGGCGCCCTCCTGGCCGCCGCGGCGCTGTCGCAGTCCGTGCCCGTGGCGGGCCAGGTGGTGGGCGGCCTGCTGTTCGCGGCGGGCACGGGAGTCTCTCTCTGGAACGAGAGCCAGAAGCGCCAGGAGTCGCAGCAGGACACCCAGGCCTTCCTCCAGGGAGCGGGCTTCTCACCCCGGCTGGCCGAGCAGCTCAAGGACCCCGACACCGCGGTGAGCACCGGGCGCTTCCTCACGCAGTTGGCCGAGCGGCTCAAGACCACGCCGCAGGAGCTGCGCCAGCGGCTGGAGCGCGTCACCGACCGGAAGCAGCTCGACAGCTTCTTCTACGCGGTGGAGAAGACCCCGCGCGGCGAGGACGGACGGTACGTCGCCACGGATGAGACGCCCGGCAAGTACGACAGCCAGGGGTTTGCCGCGGGTGGGCATGGTGCCTCGCAGGCGTACACCGTGGCGGAACACTACCTGGAGAGCCTCGCGGACGCCGAAGCCTACCTGCGCAAGCAGGGCGTCCTCTTCTAACGACCGCGGGCCAAGGATGTCCAACCCTTGACCCGCACGCTTCAGGAAGGATGGGCGCGCCACCCTCGTGGCGCGCCTGTCCCGATGTCAGGCACCCGCCAGGTCAGGGAGCCGACTGCAGCGGCTTGCGCTCCTTCACGCAGGCCTGGATGAGCTCGAGCACATTCATGCTGCTGCCGCCGACGTCGAACCTCTGCTCCTTGACGTCGGGATACCGGTTCTCGAGGATGCGCCCCTCCGCGATGCACTCGTTGAACTGCGCGAGCGCCTCGCTCTTGCGCCCCTTGGAGAGCAGCGCCTTCGCCGAGTCGTAGGCCCGCTTCGGGCCATCCTGGAAGCGGAGCTGCGCGTCGGCCTTCTTCTGTGGCGCCTGCAGCGCCTCTGCCTTCTGCGCGCACTGGGCCATCACGTCCTGGGGCCGGGTGGGGCTCCCGCCCACGAGCACGTCGACCGTCGCGAGGCTGGCGTTCTCCTTCACCATCCTGGCACCGTCGTCCTGGCAGGCCTTGAGCTTCTCCAGCGCGCTCGCGTACAGCGCCTTCCGCTTGCGCAGGTCCGCCGAGGCCGCGGCCGACTCCGACTCCGTGCTGGCGGCAGCCAGGGCCTCACCGGTGATGCGGCGCAACGCCCGCGCCTGCCGCGCGAACTCGAGCGCCTCCACCAGCTTCAGCCACTCGGCGCGCGCCCGCTCCGCGTACGCCGCGTAGCCCGCGTCCTGCCGCTCCAGCTCCGCGCGCGCCTCGAACAGCTGCATGATTTCGTCCACGCTCTTCGAGGCCGTCTCCACGTCGGCGTCGGTCGCCGAGACGCGCTTCGCGGTCTCCAGCTTCTCCTTCGTCGCGGCCAGCCGCTCGGTGAGGCGGGCGCGGGCGTCCGCCGCGGCCAGCACGGTCTTCCGCCGGTTGATGCGCTCGCTCAGCTCCGCCATGCGCTCCTTCGTCTCCTTGGCGTAGATGGCGTAGTCGCGGTCCTTCTTGGTGAAGTGGGCGCCAGCCTCCAGCACCGTGCCAATCTGCTTGACGGCGTTCTCCGCCTCCTGGAGCTGCGCCTCCGTGGGCGCCTCCTTCTGGACCTGGGTGACCAGGGCCGCGGCGTTCTTCCGCGCCTCGTCGACCTTCACGCGCTGCTGCTGCAGGTCGACCTCGTACCGGCGCCGCTCCATCGTCACCCGCCCGTCCTTGAGCAACTGCCGCGCCTCGGCGGCGGCGGGGCTGATGGCGGGGTTCTTCGCGTGCACCGTCTCGAGCGTCTTCTCCAGGACGACCAGCGCCGTCTTCGCCTCCTCGAACTGCTCGGCCGTCACGGCCCGCTTCTCGAGGTTGCGCAGGGCCTGCATGACGTCGGCGCGAGCCGCGTCGAGGCTGCGCACCTGGAGGGCCACCTCCACCTCGACGAGCGTGTTCTTCACCTCGGTGAGGTACTGGCCAATGGCCTGGCTCCGCGCGGCCTGCGGCTCGTACTTCTCCACCAGCTTCCGGACGACGAACGCCGCCGTCTTGGCCTCGCCGAGCTGCTCGGGCGTGGGCCTCCTCGCGCGCAGCGCCTTGGCAGCGGCGACGAGCTCCTCATGGGGAGGCCCCAGCTCCGCCTTGACCCGCGAGACGCCCGCCTGCACCACCAGCTCGTCCATCCGGCGCCGGGCCTGGGTGATTTCAGCGCGAGCCTTGTCCGCCTCCGCGCGATACGCCCTGTCGCGCTCCTCGAGCGGCTTGCCCTCGTCGAGCTGCTTCTGCAGCGCCACCACCGCCTTGTCGACGGCCGCGAACTTCTCGTCCGACCAGGCCTTGCCCAGCTCGGTGAGGTTGGTGGACAGCGCCTTGCGGCTCTCGTCCAGGAGCCCGCGCTGCTTCTGGGCCGACTGCTGCAGCCACCGCTCGTCGAGGGTCTTCGCGTGACGGGCGAGGGTCGCGTCGACCTCGGTGAGGTACGCGGCGAACTTCGGGTCCTGCTTCGTCAGGGGCCGGCCCTCCTCCGCCAGCTTCTTGACCGCCTCCACCGAGGCCCGGGCCTCGTCCATGGCCTTGGGGGCGGGGTCCTTCTCCGTCAGCTTCGCCATGCGCTCGTTCAGGGGCGTGAGCGCGCCGTCGATGCGGCGGCGGAACTCGTGGATGTGGACCTTGGCCCGGCGCTCGTCGACGTACTCGCGGTGCGTCCGGAGCTCCCTCCGGGCAGCGAGGACCGTCTTGGCGTACTCGAGGTCCTCCGTCTCGAAGCCCGCGCCCGCAGTGAGCGCATCCTTCAGCGCTTCCACCGCCGCGACGGCGGCGTCGAGGTCGGCGTTGGCCGGCGGCTCCTTCTCGATGCGCTTGACGGCCGTCGCGAGGGCAGCGCGAGCACTCTCGACTCGCTTCGAGGCCTCCGAGACGGACCTCGCGGTGCCAGCATCCGGCGACGCGGCAGAGGCCTCGGCGGAGGCGAAGAGGAAGAACCCGACCAACACCAGGACTGAGGTACGTACCATTCAGGCCAACCTACTACAGCGAGGCAGATGGGACGGAGCGAGAACGCTCCGGCGTGAAGGCCGGGCGTTGGCAGGTAACAGCGCGGCCTGCCAGCCGCTCGGAGGCGGCGTTGCCGTCCTGGACGCGGAGGCACTCGATGTCGAGGCCGCCGCAGTGCTCGCCTGCATCCGCTGCAGGGCCGTGCCGTGGCATGTAGCACCCGCCGGCCCAGGCCGCCCGCCTGGCGCTGCACGGCCCCTCCGCCCCCCGGCACGGGAGCTTCGGGGGCCGTGGCGGCTTCGCGCTACGGCGTGACCGTCGTCGACAGCGACACGCCCGAGAAGCTCGCGTAGCCGTGCAGCATGACGTACAGGGGGCCCGCGGCAGGCGAGTTGAGGGTGCAGGTCTCCGCGTTGCCGGTCAGGTAGGGCGCGCAGTCATACACGCTGAGCGTGGGCAGCGCGCCGGCCCGGACGTAGAGGTCCACGTCGCCGGTGCCCCCACTGGTGGTGAAGGTGACCCGCGTGGTGCCCGCCGGCACCTCGAGCCGGAAGAAGCGCACGTCGCCTGGCCGGTTGGCGATGCCGCTGACGGTGGTGCCGCCCCTCAGCCGCGAGCCGATGAAGCCCGTGTACAGCAGGCGGTCCGGCGTCGGCGCCGTGGGCGTGGGGGTGAGCGCGCCGGTGGTGGCCTGACTCGTGAGCATCGACGCCACCGAGGCGGGCGTGGCCGTGGGGAACACCTCCAGCCAGAGCGCCGCGGCTCCGGCGGCGACCGCCGCGCCCACTCCGCCGCCGATGGTGTTGGTGGCGGTGTCGCTGGTGTGCCAGCCCCCCGTGATGCCGTCTCCCGGTGAGAAGAGGTCCAGGCAGCCGCCGAAGTTGGAGAAGGGCGCCACCGCGTCGGTGTTCCTGGAGAACCCCACGGTGATGAGCTCGGGCATGCGCGCGGGCGACGAGGTGCACGCGTCCACGGACCGGATGCCGGCGGTGCCCACGTAGGTGACGCCCTGGGCGATGGAGTTGCGGACCCCCGCCTCCAGCGTGGTGTTGACCGTCGTCATGTTGAGGTTGAGCAGGGCCACCGCCGGCTTGATGTGCTGGAGGGTGACCCAGTCCACGCCAGCGAGGATGTTGGAGAGGGTGCCGCCGCCACCGCAGTCCAGCACGCGCACCGAGTGCAGCCGCGTGCCCTTGGCGACGCCGTGGGTGTTGCCTCCGATGACGGTGGCCCAGTGGGTGCCCACGCCGTTGCAGTCGGTGTGGCCCATGCCGTCCGGGACGTTGTTGAAGTCCGCCGTGGCCCGGCCGCCCAGGTCGGTGTGGGTGGTGCGGATGCCAGTGCTGATGAGGTAGGTGTGAACGCCCGCCCCTGTACCGAAGTACATGTACTGGCTGTCGAGCGGCAGCGTGCGCTGGTCGATGCGGTCCAGCCCCCAGTTGCTCGGCGAGGACTGCACGAGGGAGTCGCGCACCACCGCATCCTCCTCGATGGAGGCCACCGCCGGATGCCGGGCCAGCTCGAGCGCCTGGGCCTCCGTCGTGCGCACCGAGAAGCCCCGCAGGGCCTTCTGGTACACGTGGAGCACCTGCCCACCGTGCTTCGACGCCAGCGCCTCCGCCAGCGCGGGCACGTCATCTGGCGCGCCCTCGGCCGGGGGCGTGAGCACCACCACGTACTGGCCAGGGACGGGAAGCTCCGCTCGCAACAGCCGGGACGTCTGGCCTGTTGCCTCGGCGGGCGCCTCTCCCGTGGAGGGCTGCTCAGACTCGGGATGACAGGCGGACAGCGCCAACCACGGTAGCAGCATCAGGGAACGTCGAGCGTTGCGCATGGACTGTTGCTCCTGGTGACAAGGTTCACCAGGAGTAACGTCATGCTCCGAAAACCGTCAAGAATGCCTGCACGCCAGCAGGCACGGGCGAACATCAGAGGACGTTCGCGCTCGGCTTCGGAGGAGGCGCGACGAAGGCCTCCCGCAAACGGGTGGCAATCTTCGGCAGGATATCCTCGAAGGCGAACTCCGCGGACTGGCGCAGGGCCGTCTCACCCGCCATCGCCCCGCCGAGCCACGCGGTGCCACCCTTGCCCTGGCGGGGAGTGCCCTCGAACAGGTCCGTCACCTGGATGGCGCCGTCAGTCCCCCGGGCGCGCACCTTCAGCGTCAGCCGTGACACGAAGCCGCCGCCGGTGACGTCGAAGAATTGGATCTCCGGGACGATGAGCGCGTCCGCGTCGCCCAGGTCCTCGGGGCCCGAGGCCTCCTGGACGGACTGGAAGACGGTGCCCAGCATCTGCGGGAAGCTGCGCGCGAGCCCCTCGCCGATGTGGATGTTCCAGGTGTGCGCGGCGCCCAGGGCGAAGTAGTTGTCCGAGTCGATGCGTGCCTTCTGCTCGGGTGAGATGTAGTAGCGCGCGCGCAGCGCCAGCGGCGTCCCCTGGGAAGACATGGGCGCGGGATTCGGCCGCACCTGGTGGGTACAGCCGGCCAACGTGAGCAGCGCAAACAAGCAGAGAGCAGAGGTCCTGGGCATGCCGCCTTCATAGCTCATCACGCCGTGTCTGCCCAATCCCACACAGGGATGACGTGCTATTGCCTGTATGGGTATGGAATCACCCATGCGGATGAGCGTGACTGGGCTTCTCAGGCTGGAGGCGCAGCAACGGCCTCGGCCCCGGTGGCGCGCCCGGCGCCTTCGAGCTTCGCCAGCAGGCGGAGCATCGCCACCTCCAGCGAGGCCGCGGGCACGCCGAGCACCCGCACCATCTTCTCCACGGTGGGGCGAGGCAGCTCCTCTCGCGGGGCGCGCCGGGCCTGGCGCTGGGCGCCGGGCACCGCCTCCGACGTGGGCGGCACCCCGTACAGGTGCGCGAGGAGGGCCCGCTCCAGCGCGCTCGCGTCCCGCAGCGCCGTGATTCGCTGGGAGGGGACGGCCTGGAGCCTGTTGGCGAGCAGCTCGATGTCCAGCGCGCGCCGCGTCTCCTTGGGGCGCGTCACGGAGAGGGCCTCACCCGGGGGGAGCGCCTTCCAGACCACCCACGGCCCCTCGCCCCACAGCCGCTCCGCGACGGCCGAGGCCAGCGAGTCCCGGGGCACCAGCTCCGGGCGCGCCACCGTCTCGCGCACCACCAGCGCCCAGCTCTTCAGCAGCATCGGCGGGACACTGAAGAAGCCCGGCCTGAGGGGCGTGTCGCCCAGGGCCATCGCCAGGGCCTCGACGTCCGGGTGCATCCCCAACAGCCGGCCCAGGTGGCCCACCATCTTGCGCACCAGCTCCAGGTCCGGCGCGTCCGCCATCATCAGGAGATGGGCCCCGTAGAGGCCCAGCATGGGGTTGCGCTGCTCGGTGCCCTTGAGTTCCTTGAGCAGCTCCGGGGTGACGATGGCGCGGCGGTTGCGCAGCCCGATGCGCGTCAGCTCGGTGAGGCGCAGGCCCGGGCTCTCCGGGTCGAAGCCCTGCGCGGGGCGCCGCATGTGCACGGACGTGTGCATGGTGCCAGCCCACGCGCCCTCCTTCCCCCCGCGCGCCTGACGCCGGCAGAGGAACACCTGCGTCTGCCAGTCCGACGAGGCCACGACCACGTAGTCCAGCTTCAGGCCCGTCTCGGTGCCCACGCGCAGCAGGTACGTCCCCGGGTCCAGCTCCACGTTGCAGGCCACCCAGGGGTCCTCCAGGTCGTCATCCACGGCGCCCCCCGCGACGAGGTCCACCAGCTCCCGTCCGTCCAGCGAGCGCAGCGACAGCTCGAAGGGCGCGGGAGGCCCCTGCCGCGCGGCGCGTGCCTCCTCCGTGGTCCAGGTGCGCATGAGCACGAAGAGCCAGCTCCCCCGCCCCAGGCGCGCATGCACCTGGCGGCTGTGCGTGACGGCCGCCTCGGTGTGCTCGTCGCGCGACCAGCTCGTCTCGGTGAGGGGGACGGCGGTGGCGAAGGCCAGGCGTGGAAAGCGCAGCTCCGCGCCGTCCACCCCGCGAAGCAGCGTGGCGCCCTCCTGCTTGCCCACGAGCTGCTCGCCGCCGGGCTCCAGCCGCACGAAGCGCTCACGGATGCGAGCGCCCGTCTGCACCTTTACCTTGTAGAGGCCCGGCGGGTAGCGGCCCTCCAGCGCTCCGAGGCTCCGGTCCATGAGCCGGAAGCCGCCATCGATGAGGAAGACCTCCGACTCCGGGTCCTCCGTGCGCACCCGCAGCGGCACCTCGCGTGGCGCTTCGGCGTCAGGCATCCGGACCTCGAGCCCTCGCAGGCCGCTGACCTCGAAGGGCTGCTGCCGTCCTCCCTCGCGCACCTGGCCGAGGTACAGCCCGGGCTCCAGCGTCACCGACCACGCCGGGCCCGGGGCGTGGGCCCGCGCCGCCACGTGGAGGCGGCTGTCGAGAATCTCCACGTCCCGCTCCGCGTCCTCCGGGCGCAGGTGGACGGTGACGGGGAAGCGCGGCGCGGACGCCTCCGGGTGCCCCTGGAGGAGGAGGAAGCGCGCGTTCGGGTTGGTGTCGTAGACGAGCTCGGGCTCCTTGGGGATGTCGTCGTCCTTGAGCTCCTCGGGCGACAGCAGGCTCTTCATGTGGTTGTAGAGGTAGTCCGCCAGGGAGCGGGCGGTGATGTCCCCCTGCGCGTCCACCGCCGCGCCGTTGAGCCCCGCCACCAGCGCGGTGCTGAAGACGCCGCGCACCTTGCCGTCCGGCATGGGCTTCTCGCGCGACAGGCGGGACCACCGGGTGGCGAAGCCGAAGAGAATCTTCGAGCGCTCCACCGACGTGGGGTCCGTCAGGTCCACGTACGGCGGCACCCGCAGGGGCACCTGGACGAGGTAGCGCTCCCGGCAGCAGTCCATGAAGAGGACGACCTCGTCGAAGATGCCCGCCTTGACGAAGTAGTTGGCGTAGGGCCGGCCCGCCACGTGGTACGTGCGATTGGGCGTGGCGTTGGCCATCAGCAGGGCGACTTCCTCGCCCGTGGGCGTGAAGCCATGCCCGGCGAGGAAGATGTAGAGCCGCCGGCCGACGCGCAGCCCCTCCCCGCGCTCGTCGTTGCTCTTCGCCAGCTCGCAGAGCTCGTCGAAGGCCTGCTCGATGCGCTCGGAGGTCGGCCTGGCGCTGAGAATCAATGAAGCGGGCCTGGCATCGGCGCCCGGAGGGGCGGCCATGAACTCCAGGTCCGAGGACAGGACGCAGCGCACGCGCTCCGCGGGCACTCCCGCGCGCTGTGTGAGCCACGCGTGGAAGGCCTTCGCGTCGTTCTCCGGCCCGTCCAGGTTCCCCAGCCCCGGGTAGCGACTCAGCCCCACCACCACGGCCCAGTCGGTGGCGGCCAGCTCTTCATTCGTTGCCATCTCACCACCCTCCCCTCGCGCCACGAGCGCTGGCCCGTGACACGCGCCGCCCTGGAGCCCCGGGGGCTTCACGGGTACTGCTGATGGATGAACTTCTCGTCGGTGGGCGACAGGTCCCTGTTGAGGCCCACGGAGAAGCCGTTGAGCGTCCACGACTTCTTGACGGGGTACATCATGATGCTCGCCATGTCCGTCTTCGTGTAGTTGGTCTCCCGGCGCGAGTACGGCTCGAAGAGGTTGCTGTCGATGTCCTCGCGGCGCCAGTTGTTCGGAGGCCCGGACAGGTCGCGATAGACGGCCTCCTTGTCCCAGGGAATCCCCCCGGTGGGGTTCTGGTGCTCGTGGATGAGGCCCAGCGCGTGGCCGAACTCGTGGAGCACCACGCTCCGCAGCTCCTCGTCAGTCGACTCGGGCGTGAGCCAGCCGAAGTTCATCGTCGGCGCGTTCCGGGAGACCCCCTTGCAGCTGGTGCCGAGGTTGGACCAGGAGCCGACGTACTTGAACGAGATGCGAATCAGCGCTTTCGCCGGGTCCTTGAGGAAGCTGAACGTCAACCGGGCGAGCCCCGGCCGGGTCCACCGCAGCGCCATCTGCCGGACGCGCTCCTGCACGCCCGGGTCCCCGTCGAGGAACGCGATGGTGAGCTTGTCGCCCGGCCGCCACCGCAAGGACTTCACCAGTGCCGCACGGTCCTTGCCCGCGGCCCGCTCTCCACCGGCCACCCAGGCCATGCAGCTTTCCTTCGTATTCTCCGCCACCTGCCCGGCGACGAACTTCACCGCCTCGGGCTGGGAGTTGAGGTCTTGCCGTGTCTCCATGTGACTCCTCCCACGGCCATCGCCCCACGACGTGCGAAGCGCGGCGCCTCGGGCGCATCCCGCGTCCGCAACCGTACTGAGGCCCGAGACTCCAAACGTGACGACGCGCCGGGCGCTCACCACCCGGTGCCGGCTGGCCGCAGGGAGGGAATGCACACGCAACGGCCTTCGCTCGCCCCAATGGCTTGTCAGGAGGGGCCAGGCGTCAGGTCGAGTCGCCGCCAGTCTGACGGCAGGGCCGCGTTACAGGTGCTTCTCGCAGAGGCCGCACTTCGGCGGTTCGGCGGACTTGCCGAGGCCGACGACGGGGCCCTGGAGCAACGGGGCCGGCGGCGTGTTCTTGTCGTTGTGGAGCATGGGGTCGAAGGTGCGCGCCACACCCTTGCCCTCGAACTTCACGTCGAAGGAGTAGTTGACGAACTCGGCCTTGCCCTTCGTCTTGCTGGAGGCCACGCCGCCACCGGCGGTGCCTGCCTCGTCACCGGTGCTGGTGCTGAAGTTCGAGTCCGCGATGCAGACGGGCTTGCCATCCACCGAGACCTTCTTCGTACCCTTCGCGGTATCCGATGACTTCGCGATATTCGGATAGGGAATGGGGACCGGTCCGGCGGGGCTGGGCGTCTTGCACACATCTGGGAAGGCGATGGTGACGCCGTTGGTCTGCTCGTGCACCACGGAGAGCTTGTTTACCCCGACACTCGTGCTCATCGCCGCGTCCTCCTCGCCCTGTTCGACGCCCAGGGCAGGGTAGCGCCGGGCTCATGGAGGCGGCAAGGCCCCGGCCTGGGTGGGGAAGGGGCGGCGGGGTATGCTGCGCGCGGAGGTTGTCGTGGGAAAAGCAGCAGCTGTCCGTGTTCCAGGCTTCCTGTCCGCGTCGGACATGCAGACCGCTGCCGCCATGCGGCGCAGCGAGCGCATCGAGAAGGACTACGCGAGGAAGAAGGCGAAGTTCACCGCGTCGCAGAAGCGGGCAAAGGCAAAGAAGAAGAAGAAGGGGGCGGCGAAGAAGCCCGCCCATGCGAGCACCCTGGCGGACCTGAAGGGCGTGCTCGCGAAGGACGCCTACTACGGGCAGAACTGCCACGACTACCTGGAGACGGACGGCGGGCGGAACGCCCTCTTCAAGAACTTCGACGTGGACTTCGCCCACAAGCACACGGGCGTGCCGAAGAAGGTCCTGGAGGCGTTCCGCTTCCCCAACCCCGACCACGTGGAGAACTTCAACCCGGGGGCCAAGGACGTCGGGAACCCGAAGAAGAAGGCGGGCCAGAAGTACCCGTACGTCTGGGAGGCCCACCACATGCTTCCCGGCAGTGCCTTCTACTACGAGGACGACGAAGGCCTCTGCTTCGAGAACTGGCAGCTCACGCTCATCCTGCAGAGCGACTACAACCTCAACCACGGCCACAACATGATTCCGCTGGCGGATGAGACGTGGGCCGTTCCCATCCACAAGCTGCCACAGCATCCGGGCGACCACCCCATCTACACGCAGTTGGTGATGAGGAAGCTGAGGCAGGTGGCCAAAAGACTTGAGAGGGCCCGGGACAAGGGGGCAAAGCATCCCGACCTCAAGGCAGAGGTCTTCCAGAAGCTTCGGGAACTGGAGGACGAGTCCTGGGACTTCCTCGTGGATCTGGGGAAGACTCTCACCAAGGCCCTGGTGGCCTCCCGTCGCCACACTGCTCCCTGGGTCACCTATGGGACGGCGAAAGACCCTTTGAAGTATGAGTGGGGCGCCCTGTACTAGGGCGTACGAGGAACATGATGAGTTACTGGATCCTGGATGGTGGCAACAACGACGGGGCCTTCATCAGCGGCTATCCGAAGAGCAAGATCAAGGACTGGCGCTACGACGAAGGGGAGAGCCTGGCGAAGGAGTTCCCCAAGGACGCAGCCGTCGTTTTCTCGAGCAATTGGCCGGAGCGCCGCAAGCTCTACGACTTCCTGGACAACGCAGTCACTGCCCTCATCGTCTCGGAGCGGGTGCGGCGCATCCTGGAGGAGCTGAAGGCCAAGGACCTGGAGTTCCTGCCGGTGACGGTCAAGGACCACAAGAAAGCTCCCATGGCGGAGAGGTACTTCATCCTCAACGCCCTGGGCGGCCAGGACGCCATCGACATGGAGAAGTCGCAGCTCGTCATGGACCCGCTGGAAAAAGAGCAGATCGGGCGCATCAAGAAGCTCGTCCTCCAGCCCAAGAAGATCGACAAGGACGCAAAGCTCTTCCGGGCAAGCCGTGCCAGGCACGTCATCTTCGTGGACGATGCGGTGCGCAAGGCCTTCCGCAAGGAGGGAATCACCGGCTTCTGGCTCTACAAGGCCGAAGGCTGGAACGGGTTTCCCAAGGCGCAAAACGAGGACTGAGTCCGGGGCCCATGATGCGTTACTGGATTCTGGATGGTGGCCACAACGGCGGCGCGTACATCAGCGGCTATCCGAAGAGCACCATCAAGAACTGGCGCTACCACGAAGGGGAGAGCCTGGCGAAGGAGTTCCCCAAGGACGCGGCCGTCGTCTTCTCGAGCAAGTGGCCGGAGCGCCGCAAGCTCTACGACTTCCTGGATAACGCAGTCACCGCCCTCATCGTCTCAGAGCGGGTGCGGCGCATCCTGGAGGACCTGAAGGCGAAGGACCTGGAGTTCCTGCCGGTGACGGTCAAAGACCACAAGGGAGCTCCCGTCGAGGCGAGGTACTTCATCCTCAATCCCCTGGGCGGCCAGGACGCCATCGACATGGAGAAGTCGCAGCTCGTCATGAGCGCGCTAGATAAGGAGCAGATCGCGCACATCAATAAGCTCGTCCTCCAGCCCAAGAAGATCGACAAGGACGCGAAGCTCTTCCGGGCAAGCCGTGCCAGGACCGTCATCTTCGTGGACGATGCGGTGCGCAAGGCCTTCCGCAAGGAGGGAATCACCGGCTTCTGGCTCTACAAGGCCGAAGGCTGGGACGGGCTTTCCATGGCGGAAGACGAGGACTGAGTCCGGGGGCTCATGATGCGTTACTGGATCCTGGATGGTGGCAACAATGACGGGGCCTTCATCAGCGGCTATCCGAAGAGCAAGATCAAGGACTGGCGCTACGACGAAGGGGAGAGCCTGGCGAAGGAGTTCCCCAAGGACGCGGCCGTCGTCTTCTCGAGCAAGTGGCCGGAGCGCCGCAAGCTCTACGACTTCCTGGACAACGCAGTCACTGCCCTCATCGTCTCGGAGCGGGTGCGGCGCATCCTGGAGGAGCTCAAGGCGAAGGACCTGGAGTTCCTGCCGGTGACGGTCAAGGACCACAAGAAAGCTCCCGTGGCGGAGAGGTACTTCATCCTCAATCCCCTGGGCGGCCAGGACGCCATCGACATGGAGAAGTCGCAGCTCGTCATGAACGCGCTGGAAAAAGAGCAGATCGGGCGCATCAAGAAGCTCGTCCTCCAGCCCAAGAAAATCGACAAGGACGCGAAGCTCTTCCGGGCAAGCCGCGCCAGGCACGTCATCTTCGTGGACGATGCGGTGCGCAAGGCCTTGCGCAAGGAGGGAATCACCGGCTTCTGGCTCTACAAGGCCGAAGGCTGGAACGGGTTTCCCAAGGCGCAAAACGAGGACTGAGTCCGGGGGCCCATGAAAGTCTGGCTGAAAGCGATGGGGCTGGCGTCGTCTCTGGGTTCCCTGGTGCCTGCGTGTGCCGCGTTCCGCGCGGGCCTGCTCCGCCCGTCACCCGCGCCGGACTTCGAGACCTTCTTCCCCGGTGACGAGACGCCTGGGACGGTGTCCCTGCGCCCCCTGGGCGCGGCCACGTTCGGCTTCTCCGGCGTGGGCCGGCTGGTGGCCATCCTGGCGCAGGCTCTGCAGGACCTGGCCTGGCGGGAGGACCTGACCGCCCTCGGGCGGGAGACCGGCCTGTATGTGGCGCTGCCGGACCCGGAGGCGCGCGGCTTCACCACCGGCAAGGACCGCTCAGACGAGGACCCGGACGAGCCGACCGAGCGACTCTCGCTGCTCGCGGACCGCGTGGTGCCGCCCGCGCTGGCGGCAGCGGGCCTGCGCTGGTGGGGAGGGCCGCTGTGGTTCCACCCGGGAGACAATACGGCCTTCGCGCAGGCGCTCGCCGCGGCGGATGAGGACCTGCGCTCCGGGAAGATTCGCGCCGCGCTCGTCCTGGCCGTGGACAGCTTCTGCTCCCCCTCCACCCTGGAGCTGCTCCTGCGCGAGGGGCGCCTCAAGACGCAGGAACGGCCCTCCGGCCTCATCCCCGGCGAGGCAGGCGTGGCGCTGCTGCTCGCGCCCAGCTCCCCGGGCATGCCCCCAAGCCGGGAGCCGCCTGTCTTCCTGCACGGTGTGTCCCTGGGTGAAGACCCCGCTTCGACGGAGGAAACAGACGCGGTGCCCTCACAGGGACGGGTGCTCGCCGAATGCGCTCTCTCCGCGCTGGGCCCGCTGGGGCCCGACGCGCCTGTGCCCGCGCTCGTGTCGGACCATGATGGACAGAGCCACCGCGCCCACGAGTGGGGCATGCTCCAGCTCCATTTGGCCGCCTCGAATCAACGGCTGGCGCGGTGTCCCGCGTGGCTGCCCGCGCTGAGCTTTGGCTCGACCGGCGCGGCCTCGGCGGGTGTGGCGGTGGCCACCGCGCTGCGGGCCCTGCAGCGCGGCTATGTGCCATCCACCTCCATCCTCGTGCTCTCCTCCGCGGACATGGGGGCGCGGGCGGCCATCCATCTCTCCACGCGCTAGCCGCTGCGCCAGTCGTGGGAACTCAGCGCGGGCGGCCATCCATCTCGCCACGCGCCAGCCACTGCGCGCTCTGCGTGGAAGCTCAGCGCGAACGGGGGGTACGTCGGCGCGCCGCGGGGGCCCCGGTCTTCCGCTTCGGGGCAGAGGCACGAGCGGTCTTCGTGGCGGACCTGCTCGCGGGCTTCTTGCTCGCGGGCTTTTTGCTCGCCGACTTCTTGCTCGCGGCCTTCTTGCTCGCCGACTTCTTGCTCGCGGCCTTCTTGCCTGCGGGCTTCGCGGTGGCGTGCGCCTTCTCCCAGCGCTGGAAGCGCTTCAGCCCCACCAGGGCCAGCACCGGTCGCTCCCGCGCATCCAGGAAGCGGAAGGCGTCCTGCTCGTTCGTGAGGCCCACCTGCATGCAGTACATCGCCATGTCCGTGCCGGGCTTCTTGAGGTCCTTGAGCAGGGCGTCCATGACGCGCGGGTGGGACTCCAGCACCGGCAGGTAGCGCTCCTCGAAGGGGACCAGCACCCCCTGGTGCCCCACGCGGGCGGAGACATGGCAGGGCTCGCGCTCCTTCAGGACGCGGTCGGCGATGCGGGCGGGTGCTTCCTTCAGGCAGTTGGCTTCGAAAATGGCGGGCCTCCTCGGGCGTCGCGGACGCAAGGTCCGCGAGCGAGCGGGCACTATAGGCCAGGCCCTCCGCCGTCCCCCCCGCGCTCCGTGCGGACGGCGTCCTGCTCTACACTCCAGGGTCACCATGCCCAACCTGATGTCCCTGCGCAGCGACGCCGCGGCGGAGCTGGGGGCCCTGCTGCGCTCCTTCCAGCCCGACGCGGACCGGGACGTCCTCCTCTCGGACGGAGAGGCCATCGTCCTGGACCTGCACCTGGTCGCCACGGCGACGCTGCTGGTGGATGGCAACGCGCAGGGCTTCTTCCTCGGACTCTGCCGGATGGCGGAGAACTGGCGGCGGCTCATCGTGCTGCTTCGCTCGCGCAACCTGCCGCCCCCTTCCGTCCGGCGGCTGACGCCCCTGCACGCCGCGCTCGCGGCGGGCCACTTCCGGCTGGCGGAGGCGCTCGCCGCCGTCTCCGCCACGCAGCGCCAGTCAGACGACTACGAGGACGAGTACCTCTGGGGCTGCATCCTCCAGGGGCTGGCACGGCAGGAATCGCCCACCACGCTGGCGCCGCTGCTCAACCGCCTGGAGGTCGTGGCCGAGAACACCCATGGCCCCCACGTCGCGCTGACCCGGGCGCTGCTCGCCCGCGACGCCGAGGGCTTCGCGAAGGCGTTCGAGACCCTGCACCATGCGCACGGGAGCGACATCGAGGCGCGCGCCAAGGCGTTCGACACACCCGTGACGGCCTTCGCCCCGCACCGGTTCATCTGGCTGGAAGGGCTCGCGCTGCTGCGCCTGGCCGCCCGCGCGGGCGTGGCCCCCGAGACGACGGAGTACCGCTACTGCCCGCCGCTGGCCCGGCTCCCGATGACCGCCGTGTACCGGGGCGACTGGACCATTCCTGGAGCGGACCTGGACTCCGCCTGAGCGAAAGCCGCCGAATCACTCCTCCGCTTCCTGTGCGGCGATTTCGTCCTCCGGGTCCGGTGGGGGCGAGCCCCACCGCAGCGCGCTGTCGCACTCCACCCGGACCTCCCTCAGCTCCGTGGGCTCGCGGCGGAGGGGAAGCGTGCCGCGCCACAGGAGCACCAGCCGCGATGCGTCCAGGTCGAGGATGACGGTGTCCAGCCGGGTCGCCACCTCGCCATCGTCCAGGTTGCCGGTCCGCCGGACGCTGACGAGGGGCGGCTCGACGGCGGGAAGCCGGAAGGACAGCGCGCCGCGCGGCGTGGCCCCCTGGACGAGCACCGGCTCGTCCCCCCGCAGGTAGCCGGCCGCGATGAGGCCCGGCGAGGCGGCGTTGAGGAAGCGCCGGTCGAAGTCGCGCGGGAGCAGCGGCTTGCGGCCCTTCTCCCACTCCGGGCCGTACGTTCCCGCGAAGGACGCGCGCGGCTGCCACTCCGGGCTGATGAAGCCGAAGCCCGCGGGCGCGACGTGCTGATCCCACGCACGGAGGAGCTGGTCCGGTGCTTCCAGGTTGGGCAGGGGCGCGCCTTCCACGACACGGCTGCCTCGCGCATGGAAGCCCACGCCCACGGGGTTGCGTGGCTCGAACGTGTGGCGCTTCGGGTCCGCCTCGCTCCGGTCCCACCCGCCGAAGGCGCGCTCGTACCGCAGCGGCATGCGCTCGAAGGGCAGCGGCCGGGTGATTCCAGCGGAGCCCAGGCTCTTGAACCATGCGCGGTCGCCCGTCACCTTCACGTCCTTGCGCAGGGGCCCCACGCGCAGGGAGACGAGTAGCTCCCGCGTGCCGGGCGCGGGGGCATGGGCATGGCCCAGCAGCACCACGTCCGTCGCGGGCTTGAAGAAGGCGCCTTCGGGCTCGAAGCGGTAGCTCGACGTGTCGGCGTCTTCCCAGCGCTCGCCAGCGAGGTTCAGCGGGAGCTGCTCGGGGGACAGGGACAGCGTGCCATCCGGGGCGATGTCGAAGGTGGCCTTCACCACCGGGACGAGCAGCGGCCGGGCTTCTTCATCCGCGAGGAAGAGCGGCTCGACGAAGAAGGGGGTGCGGTTCACGAGCGCCGGATGACCCATGTCTTCCTTCTACCCCAGGCGGGTCCGCGGAAACGACAGGGCCCCGGGATACGCAAGTCCCGGGGCCCTGCTTCATCCGAGCTGCCCGCGTCTCAGTCCAGGAGGGACGGGACGGGCGCGAGCACGTCGAGGGGCTGGCCGCGGCCGAGCCGGCCGTCGGAGTTGTTCCCCCACGACCACACGGTTCCATCCGGAAGGGCGGCCACCGTGTGCTCCGAGCCAATGGCGAGGGACGTCACGCCACTGTCGATGCCCACCACCTGGACGGGCGAAGAGGCTGGAGTGCTGGAACCGTCGCCTGCCTGTCCCCAGAAGTTGTCGCCCCCCGCCCAGAGGTGACCGTCGGCGGTCAGGGCCATGCCCGTGCGGTAGCCGGCCACGACCTCGATGAGCCCCTGGACCTGCATGGAGGTCGGTACGCGGCGGTTGTACTGCCAGGTGCCCATGCCCGGGTTGATGTCACTGCCCCAGTTCCAACCACTTCCATCGGAGCGCACGGCCATGCCGTAGTTCTGGCCTCCCGCGATGGAGACAACGTCGGTCAGCCCCGAGACCTGGACCGGCGCGTCACGATTCACGGTGAAGCCATCGCCCAGCTGGGACTCGGTGTTCCTGCCCCACGCCCAGGCCGTCCCGTCATAGCGGATGGCGTAGGACGTGTCGGCCCCCGTGGCAATCTTCATCACCCCGTCCAGATTGGAGACCTGGACCGGAGTGGGGCGGCCAATCTCCGTGCCGTCACCCAGCTTGCCGTAGGTGTTGTTGCCCCACGCCCAGACCGTCCCGTCAGCACGCAGCGCCAGGGCATGCTTGTAGCTCGTGGCGATGGAAATGATGTCGGCAAGCCCGGGAACCTGGGTGGGAAGCAGGATGCCGTCGCCCCAGCGCCAGACCGTGCCGTCGTAGCGAAGGGCGAGCGACCTCGCTCCGCTCGCGGAAATGGCGGTGATGCCGCTGAGGCCCTGGACCTCGACCGGCGCGAGGCGGAACACCGTGGTTCCATCTCCGAGCTGTCCAGTCGTGTTCTGTCCCCAGGCCCGGACCGTGCCGTCGTACTGGAGCGCAAGGGAGTGCGCGTATCCGGCCGCGACGGCCATCGCGCCCGTCAGGCCTTCCTGCACGAGGCCGGGCGTGGCGTACAGGGTGACGGCTCCGTCCCCGCGCTCGCCGTAGCGGCCGTGACCCCAGGTCCAGAGGGTTCCATCCGTGCGCAGCGCCAGCACATGGCGGCGGCCCGCGACGACGAACGAGGCGCCCGTGAACCCCGGCACCTGGGCGGGCGTCGCCTGGAGGTTCCGGGTGCCGTTCCCCAGCTGCCCCTCGGCATTGTGACCCCAGCTCCACAGCTCGCCGTTGGACTTGACGGCCAGCGTGAAACCGTAGCCGGCGGAGACATCAACGAAGCCGGTCAACCCCTGCACCTGGGCGGGCGCGTTGCGGGAAGACACGTAGGGGTCGCCAAGCTGTTCATACCCGTTGTCGCCCCAGGCCCACACCGTGCCATCCGCCTTGACGGCCACGGTGTGCGTCTCGGCCGAGGCCACCGCCATGACCCCTGTCAGCACCTGCACGGGGACGGCGACGGTGCTCTGGAAGGTGCCAGTGCCCAGCTGCTTGTTCTCGTTGTTGCCCCAGGCCCAGAGGCCTCCATCCGAGCGGATGGCGAACGAGCTGTTGCCGCTGGCGAGCACGGCCACGACGCCCGCCAGGCCCGGGACCTGCACGGGCGTGGGGAAGTTGCCGTAGACGGTGCTGCCGAGCTGGCTTGACGTGTTGCTGCCCCAGCCCCAGACCGTGCCGTCGGGCTTCACCACGAGGTTGTGGTATTTGCCCGCGGCGATGGAGACCACGCCCGTGAGTCCGGGAACCTGGGCGGGCGTGGTGCGCGCGGTCGTACTGCCGTCACCAAGCGCGCCGGACAGGGAGTCGCCCCAGGTCCAGACGGTGCCTCCGGAGCGCAGCGCCACGGAGTGGCGGTCTCCCACGGCCACCGAGGTCGCCCCGAGCAACACCGGCACCTGCACCGGAGTCGACGTGCTGGAGATTCCCGCCGTACCGAGCTGGCCGTATTCGTTGGAGCCCGCCGCCCACACCGTGCCATTCGCACGGATGAACAGGGAGTGGTAGTAGCCCGTCGCGACCCGCACTCTCGGGCGGAGGCGCGAGAGCGCTGCGTCCTGCTGCCCTTCGACTCCGGTCTCCGGCGCCGGTGCCTGCTGCCCGCAGCCCACCGCCAGCAGCAGCCCCAGCGTGAGACCCAATACACTTCTCAACCGCGAAAACGATGTCTGTGTCACGAGAACCCCTTGTCTGAGACGCGCTCCAGACGAGGGGGCAAACCTTGTATTCATCCTGAAAACCAAGAACAGCCGGCAGTCTTCGCCTCTCCCTGCTTCCCGGAGGCACCGGGCTGCACTAGAAGACAGACGTCCCATCCAGGAGTCCCGAGCGTGCCACCCACCGCCCCCCGACGTCGTCGTGAGCCGCAAGAGCCGCCCCGCACCTGGTGGTGGCGGCTGCTGGACTTCATGGACCTGGCCAGCCCCGAGTCACAGAAGGGCCTCGCGCTCGTGCTCGGCGTGCTCGTCGTGGGCTTCGGGCCGCTGCTGCTGCTGGCCGTCCTCGACGTGAGCGGGACGGCCCGCAGGGCGCTGGTCGCCCTGGGGCCGGTGTCCATCTGTCTGGGGTTCGCCGCCCTCGTGCTGGTGTGCGGCTACCGGTACGGCGAGCAGCTCAAGTGGTCGCGCCGCCAGACGTGGGGGCTGGCCGCGCTGTGCCTGGGCATGGGCCTGCTGGGCGGCCTGGGGCTGTGGTTCAGCGAGGGCTGACGGCGAAGCGGCGCCTTCAGCCCTGCTCGGCCCCCTCGAAGGTGACCTTCGCCTTGCCCATGACGTGCTCCACGGCGAGCAGGTACCAGCCCAGCTCGGCCAGCTGCTTCGTCGTCTCCGGTGTCTCGCGCAGGGCGGCGTGGACGTCCTCCGCGCTGAACCCGAAGGGCTCCATGTGCTCGCGGATGAGCTCCTCGAGCTTCTCCGGGGTGAGCTGCAGCTTCTCGGCCTCGGTGACGGCCTTCAGCGCGATGCCGATGTGCAGCCGGCGCTCGGCTTCCGCGCGCGTGGTGGGGTCCGTGAGCCAGCCCTGGAGCGCCTCCTGCTGCTCCTCGACGTCGAACTGGTACTCCACCATGGCCTTGCCCTCGGCCTGGACCCAGCGGCGGCGCAGCTCCTCATCCACCAGCGCCCGCGGCACCTCCACCGGCGCGCGCCGGGCCACCTCGTCCAACACCATGTTCTGGGCCTGCACCCACAGCTGCCCCGCGAGCTCGTCCTCCAGCTCCTCGCGGAGGTTGTCCATCACCTCTTCCAGGGTGCTGCCCATCCCGAGCTGCTCCAGGAACTCGGGCGAGCTCTCCGGCAGCAGCGTCACCTGGCTCGCGGCCACGACGTCCACCAGGAAGCGCGCCGGCTTCCCCTGGAGGCCCTCCACCGGGTAGGTCTCCGGCAGCACGAGGGCAATCTGCATGGACTCGCCCACCTTGCCCCCCTCCGCCACGGCCTCGCAGAACCCGGGCAGCGCCTCGATGGGCGCCAGCTCCGTCCTCATGCCGAAGCGCGCGGAGAAGGGGATGAGCTTCCCATCGCAGTAGCCCACGATGTTGAGCTGGACGTCGTCGCCCAGCTCCAGCGTCTCACCCCGCTCGCGCTCGCGCGTGGTGGCCAGCTCCCGGCGCTTCTCGTGGAAGGCGCGCAGCAGGTCCTCCTCCGTCAGGTCGTCCGGGGTGGGGACTCGCACGGCAATCCCATCCAGGGAGGGCGCCTGCACGCTGGGAAGCTTGAGAGCCTCGGCGGAGGCGGTGCTCACCACCGGGCTCATCTTCAGGAGGCGCTCGACCCCCCGGCCTGGTCCTTCAGTCCCTTGCTTGCTGCTCACGAATGCTCCCGGGAGATAGGTGTGCCAGCGCCCGCGCCAATGGGGGGAAAAGCGACGGCTCGGCATGGACCTAGGCATAGTCCAGCCGAGCCGCTCTGACAAACCGCTTGGAGGATGTCCGCCGACTAGAAGAACGCGCCCACGATGCTGGACACCGTGGAGACCGCGGCGCCCACCTGGCTGAGGACGGGGACGTTGGTGGCCGCGAGGACGGAGCCCGCCGCGGTGATGACCGACGTCACCTTCTTGCCCGTGCTGGCCTTGTCGTCCATCAGCGTCGCGCCCGCGTTGGCCACGTCGACCGCGGCGATGGCCACGTTGACGCCCGGAGCGAACCGGCCCAGCGACTTGGCGGCGGTGCTCGCGGCGGCCTTCGCGCCCTGCTTGAGGGCGGCCTCACCGGCCTCGCGGCTCACCGTGCCCAGCGCGGCCTTGGCGGCCGAGCGCGTGCCGCTGCCCAGGATGCCATTGGCCAGGGTGCTGCCCGCCTTCGCGGCGTCGCCCGCGGCGGAGCTGATGGCCCGGCCCACGTTCTTCACCGTGCCGCCCTCGAAGACACCCTTGGTGGCGGCGTTCTTGACGGCCTTGAGCACGTCGTCGCTGGCGTTGGGGAGCGACTTCTTGAAGGCGTCCACGGCCTTCTTCCCGGCGTCCAGCTTGTCCTTCATGATGGTGCCGCCGAGCACGCCGCCCATCACCTTGCCGCCGACGATGCCGCCCGTCGCGGCGGTGATGCTGGCCTTGGTCGCGTCCAGGGTCGACCGCGTGGCCGTGATGATGTCTTCCTTGCTGCCCGTGCTGATGGCCTGGCGGATGTTCTTGACGGCCGTGGCGCCCGACGCCACCGCGGCGGGGATGCCCATGTAGCGCGCGGCGGCGTTCATGGTCGCGCCGAACTTGGTGAGGCCCTTGAACTCGCCCGGCTTGAAGGTGGGGTTGCTCACGAAGGCCCGGTTCGCCTGCCCGAGCAGACCCTCGGCGCCCTTGCCGAGGTTCTTGATCTGCTGGAAGGCGTCCTTGCCGAAGCCGATGGCCTTCGAGGTCTTGGTGGCGACCGCGACCCCACCGTTGATGAGCCCCTTGTTGTCCTCGTAGGTCTTCTTGACGTTGGTGTAGGCCTTCTCGACGTTGGTGCGGACGTTGTTGAAGGTCTTGCGGATGTCGGGGAAACCCATGGGGGGCCTCGCGAAATAAATATGGGATGGAACCTGCCGGGATTATCGGAGCCCAAGGGCGCGAGTTGCGTCGGCTCCGCCCACTTTGTCGATCAGCGCGGCCCACGGCACCGAAGAAGCTCCAAGCCTTCGGAATCACTGTGCTTTTCCTGAGAGCCCCCCTTACACCTGCGTCTTGACGACGTCCTTCAGGCCGCTGGTGGCCTTCTCGACGACGCGGCTCACCAGGTCCAGCTCCTGCGTGTAGCGATACATGGACGCCTGGAGCGACAGCAGCTCCGCGTTGGAGAACGCCTTGCCGGAGCGGGCGGCCTGGATGATGCCGTCCAGGTCCTTCTGCCCCTGCTCCAGCGAGTGCACCAGCTGGGACACGGGATGCAGCGACGTCTTCTCCGCGGCCAGCGTCGGCTCCACGGCGCGCGGGGCCTGGACCTCCTGTGCGGAGCGCGCCTTGTCCGCGAGCACGCCGTCGAAGCGCGACTCGGCCTGCTTCTCCACCGGGGCCGCGAGTGGCTCGCGCGGGGGTGGGAGGACCTGGGCGGCGTGGACACCGGACATCGGGCTGGACATGGGCTCTGCCTCCTCGGGACAAAGAAGGATTATCCCGGTCGGGACTGACACCCTTCCGGCAGGCAGGGTCTTTCCGTAAGCGGCCTGGCCCGGGGCGATGGCTCGCCCATCTATCTGGTTTTCCTTGGGATTTACCGGACGGAACTCCCTGGGTCTGGATGAATTCCAAGAGCCTGGGAAATTCGGACGAAACTCCGGAAAAGCCGTCACGACAATCACCGCATGGCTAACTACAAGATCAAGCGGGGCGACACCCTCTCGGCCCTGGCCGCTCGGTTCAAGACCACCGTCAAGGACCTGGCGAAGGCCAACAACATCAAGAACCCGGACCTCATCTACGCAGGCAACTCCCTGCGCGTCCCGGGCAAGGGCGACACCTTCGAGCCCGCCAAGAGCGGCACGAAGACGGGCGGCACGAAGACGGGCGGCACCAAGACCGGTGGCACCAAGACCGGCGGGAAGGTCGAGGGCAGCAGCGGCGCGAAGCCGGGCCAGGCGACGCCCGCGATGCGCAAGCTGGCGGAGGCGGGCCGCAAGGCGGCGCTGGGCATGGGCGGCTACAACAGCCAGGGCCTGTGCGCCACGGGCGTGAGCCGGGCCATCCAGAATGCCTTCGGCTTCAAGGTCTGGGGCAACGGCAACCAGATTGACAACAACCTGCCGCGCGACAAGTTCAAGCAGGTCAACATGTCCCTCGAGGAGGCGCTGAAGATTCCGGGCCTCGTCCTCACCTGGGAGAAGACGTCGTCGGCCGCGGGCCAGAAGTACGGCCACACCGCCATCACCACCGGTGACGGCCGCTCGTCCGTGAGCGACTTCATCGAGCGCAACACGCTGGGCGCTGGTGGCCGCAGCGGGTTCAAGGTCTTCATGCCCATCATCTAGCTTCCGCCGCGAAGCGGAGCACCGTCGCCCCCGGGTCTGTCGACCGGGGGCGTTGTCGTTTCAGGGAGTCGCTATGGCCCATCGAAGGGCCAGGACGGCAGCGGCTCGCGAGCCGCCAGCCACGTGGCGGGGACTCGCTCACCTCCCGCGGACAGCACCACGATACTGCCCACCATGGCGCAGATGGTGTCCCGGTCCCCACCCCCGCTGACCGCCAGCCACAGCGCCTGCTCGAAGTCGTCCAGGTGCGAGCCCGCGCACCACAGCGCGAACGGCACCGTGTCCTGCGCCGTCAGCCCCGTCCCATTGCCGAGCACGCTCACCGCGAAGGGGACGGAGGCCGTCGCGGGCAGCGCGCGGGCCTTCCGGATGCGGCTGCGCACGTCCGTCTCCGGGACGAACGGCAGCAGCCGGTCCAGGAACTCCGCGCGGCCGAGTTGTGACGGCCGGGCACGCTCGCGCCAGGCCGTTGCCGCCGCCACGGCCACGGCGATGGCACCCCCGACGGCCTCGGGGTGCGCGTGGGTCACCTCGGCGGACCGGTGTGCCTGCTCTACGACGGCATGCAGGTCGTCCGCGAAGTACGCGCCCAGCGGGCCCACGCGCATCGCCGCGCCGTTGCCCCAGGAGCCCTGCCCCGAGAACTCCCGTCCCGTGACGTCCGCCCAGGGCTCACCCTCGTGTACGGCGCGCAGCACGCGGTGCATCGCGGGGCCGTAGCCCCGGGAGCTGTCGTAGTGCTCGGCGAAGCTCCGCGCGAGCCGGTCCCGGTCGATGGAGCCGTGCCGCCAGAGCTCCGCGACGACGGAGAGGGCCATCTGCGTGTCATCCGTGTAGGGCCAGGGCCCGGGTGGCGGCGCGCGGGTGGCGAGCAGCTGCTCCTCTTCCGGAGCCGGGAGGAAGAACTGCTCGCCAAAGGCGTCGCCCACGGACAGGCCGAGCAGGGAGAGCGCCAGGCGCTCACGGGGCGTGGCAGGTACCGGGAGCATGCGATGGCTACCGCTCCGCGCACCCGCGCGGAGCGGAGTCCTTCCTCACTTCGCAATCCACTTCGCGAAGCGCTTGTCGAGCAGCGGCGCCGCCTTGTCGACGGCGTCCCAGGTGTCGTCATCCAGCTTCGGCGCGTCATGACCGAACGGGCCCTTGCGCTTGCCGAAGGTCTTGATGAGGTCCGCCGTAATCCAGAGGTCGTCCATGTTGTGGAACCAGCAGTAGGCCAGGTCCGAGAGCCCCGGCGCGTTGCGGAGGTGGTCGTCCCAGAGGCCGCGCGGCAGCGCCTGCTTCACCAGCGCCGACCCCTGGGCCTTGCGCTTCGCGATGGCCTCCAACAGCTCGCGGTGTGCCTGGAACCGGGAGGCGTCCAGCAGGCCGCGCGTCGCCGCATAGCCGACAAAGAGCCCGGTGGTGACGTCGGGATGCCGCATGAGCTCCCTCGCGCTCTTCACGCTGAGGGTGACGGAGAGGAACTTCTCGAACGAGAGCTCGAGCCACACGTGCCCCGCGGTGTCGAGTGCGTACTCCCAATACGCGACGGTGAGCTCATCCCCGTCCCCGAAGCCGGCCCGGCGGCCGGTGGGCGGCCCGAGCAGCTTCGTGACCTCCGCCTCCGAGGCCGGCTTCCACGGAACGCCCAGGACGTCCTCTCCAATCTTCGACCTCACCCACGCGAACGAGACGTAGGGGATGAACGTCTTGGAGGTCTTCGGGATGGGCGGAAAGTCATCGTTCAGGATGTCGTGCGAGAAGACGAGCTCGACGCCGTGCTTCGCCGCCTCGACATTCACCGCGTCGTTGTTCTCGCTGGTCGACAGCGGCACCTTCTTGCCGAGCACCCCCGTCACATAGTCGCTGACCTCGGGAGCGTCCGCCCGCCGCCCCAGGACTGACGCCAGCCGCTGCACCTTCGGGCTCAGCTTCTTCATCACCGGCGTTGGCACGAACGTGGGTACGGCCACCGCCTGCGCTGCCGGCGGAGCCGTGGTGTCACCGTCGAGCCAGGCCGCGAAGTCGAAGTCCTTCGCCTTCGGTGCCTTGACCTTCTTCTCCTTCAGCCACGTGGCCAGCGCCTCCCGCCCGGAGCCACCCTCCTCATCGTCGAGGTCATCGATGTCCGTCTCGCCCCGGGACCACAGCAGCAGGAACTCCTCGAGGCTGTTCGCGACCGTCCGCGCCTCGCCTTCGGAGCCGAGCAGCGCCACCGCGGGCGGCGCCTTGGCTCCGGGGCTCACGAGCACGAGCAGCGAGCCGTCAGGGAGGTGCAGGAAGGCGAAGGCGTCGCGGCGAAGCTGGTCCGCCTTCTCGGGGTTCCACTCCTTCGGGATGGCCTCGAGCGACAGCGCATCGAACCAGCCCAGCGTTCCGTGGTTCTGCTTGCCGACCCACGCGCCGACCTCCGTGAGCAGCGGCGGAACTTCATGACCTTTTGGAGCCTTCGAGAGCTTGACCGCGTATTTCGCCATGCGTGCCAGCTTCCGCCACCGGCGTCGCAAAGGCGAGTCTCAATACACCCGGGCCCTCAGTCCGTCAGCAGCACCATCAGCAGCTGGGCCAGGTCCTTCGCCTCCTGGTGATTCGGGTCCAGCTCCACCGCCTCGTCGACGACGATGCGGGCCTCCTCCAGGCGTCCCTGCTCCTTGAGGGCCTGGCCGTACGCGACATGCGCCGCTGCTGACTTCGACTCCTTCGCGATGCGCTCCAGGAGCGCCTTCTCCTCGGCGTCCGGCGGGTTGAACGCGCCGATGGGCGGGCACGGGTCTCCGTACTGGCCCTTCACGCTCTTGGAGTACGTGCCGGGCGCGTGCGCCTTCACCGCCTTCACCAGCGCCTTGCCGTTCGTGTCACCGCCACGGGCACACAGTCCGAGCACGGCGACGTACAGCCCCTTGTTGAGGCCGGGGTAGTCGTCCGACTTCTTCACCCCGGGGTAGTTCCAGCTTCCCGCCGTCAGCCGCACCCAGAGCACCTTCGACTTGAGCGCGTCCAACGTGGCCTGGGCTTCCGCCTCCGTCTTCCCGCCACCGACGATGATGATGTCGTAGGTGCGCGGCTTCGGCGCCTGGGCCGAGGCAACGAAGGGGACGAGTGCGACGAGGAGCAGCAGGGAGCGAGCAGTCATCCCACGATTCTATCCGCGTGCGCGTCCGCCCACCCGTAGCAGCGAGCCCACCGGGCTGGACACGGGCAAAGCCTGCCTCCTCCGGCTCGACTGTCATCCTGGCGGGTACCAAAGCCAGGGGTGATCGTTCGACGATGCGCGGTGGGCCGCTGCTCCGTGAGGTGAGGTCCAGTCAGGCTTCACTCCCTGAGGCCCGTCATGCGAACGCTACTTCGGCAACAGGGTGGCGCTTTCGTCGTCGCGGATTCGGCAGGAAGGCCTCGAAGCCATGCACTCAGGGGCTGGGTCATCATCCTCCCAGGCCGATAGACAGACGGCTTTGCATTATGCTCCCGGCATCGCTCCTGAGTCTGTCGGATGCGACGGTTCCTGGAGCCTGCTTCATGCCCTCCCCGAAGCTGACCGATGACCAACTTCGAGAGCTCTTCCTCAAGGCCTCTCGAGTCCCGGAATGGGAAGAGTGGCGCAAGAAGTACGGCGCCTTCCTCCAGCGAATCGCCAACCTCAGCACGTCCGAGCTGGCAGCCCCCGCACGGCAGGAGGAGCTGTGGCGCGCCCGGGACATCACGCCCGTCGGCCCCGGAGAGGCCGTGAACGTGGACGGGGCCTACGCCGACAGGCAGGTCGTCCATGCCCTGGTGTCGCTCAAGACGCGAACCTGGTCCACGGACCCCAGGGAGCGGGCCAACCAGGTCCAGGCCGAGTTCGACCGCATCCTCGAGCTGGTCCATCCTCGCCTTTCCAAGAGCCGTCCCCAGGCCCGGCTGGGGCGCGCCTTCGCCGCGCTGCTTCCGGGCGAGCTGCATTGCGTCTTCAACTTCACGGCGGAGAAGAACGTCGCCACCCTGCTGGACCTGAACCCGGACGCGGGCCGCATGGGCCGGCATGTGCTCGCCCGGGCGAGGTTGAGGGACGCGCTCGGCCCGGAGAGGAGCCTCGCCGACCACGTCCAGCGCTCCACCTTCTGCTGGTGGCTCCACGAGCAGTACGCCACCCTGGCGGCCGGCGGAGGCGTCACGAACACGAACGTGCGCCTGCCCGAAGCCTTCGAGACAGCGCCGCTGGTCCTGTGGCCCGGCCCCAAGCAGTTCAGGGGCCTCGCCGCCATCAAGGGCCTGTCTGCGTTCTTCCGCGACATCGTCAAGAACTCGCTCGCGGGAGCGGAACCGAAGGAGCTCGTGCAGATGCTCCGGGCCGACCCCACCTACTCCGCGCTCGCGGAGAAGACGCTGCGAGGCATCGTCAGCAACGCCAAGTCCTGCGGGCTCATCGAGCTGAAGGACGGGGTGCTCGTCCCCACGGAGAAGGGCACCGAGCTCCTCGAGAGCGCTGAGCCCGATGCCCTCAGCGAGCTGCTGCTCGTGCGTGTCTTTCCGATGGCACACCTGCTCCGAATCCTCTCCGCCAGTCCCCTGCCCTCTGCGGAGGTCATCTCCCGGGTCCGGAAGCTCTACTCGGGATGGACGGCGGACCAGGCGGCCTCCTTCGCGGTGGCGTGGCTGCGAGACCTGCGACTGGTCGACCGCGACCTCAACGGCCTGCTCTACCTCACCGCATCCGGCGAGCTGTGGCACAAGCGACTCCCCGACGAGCTTCCGCTCCCCATTCCCTCGGTGCCAGCACAGGAAGAAGAGCTGGAGTCACCCGTCACGACGCCCGCACCTGTCGCCGCCAATGCGCCGCAGTGGCCGGACCTCGAGCAGTTGCTCACCGCGTTCGAGTCTGACGCCAGCACTGCGGCCCTCGTCGTGGACCGCCCGCAGCTCGCCGCGTTGCACCTGGCGTGGCACTGCAATGAGCAGAAGCGCTTCGTCCTCCTCTCCGGCCTCTCGGGGACGGGAAAGACGAAGGTGGTGAAGAGCTACGCGGAGCTCTACTGCAAGCACCTGAAGCTGGACCCGCGCGACCACATGGCGCTCGTGCCCGTGTCTCCGGACTGGAGCGACCCGGCGGGCCTGCTCGGTTACTACAATCCGCTGCACGAGGACCCCACCTACCAGTCCGAGGCGGCGACGCGGCTGCTCATCGCCGCGTCCCGCGACCCGTCGCGCCCGTACTTCCTCCTGCTGGACGAGATGAACCTGGCGCGCGTCGAGCGCTACTTCGCGCCGCTGCTGTCCGCGATGGAGAGCGGCGAGGACCTGGTGCTCCACGCCAACGACGAGGACGTCAACGGCGTGCCGCCCCGCCTCCGCTGGCCGAGGAACCTGTTCATCGCCGGCACGGTGAACATGGACGAGACGACCTACCCGTTCTCGGACAAGGTGCTCGACCGCGCCTTCACGCTCGAGTTCTGGGAGGTGAACCTGCCGGACTTCTTCAAGCGACAGACGAAACGGAACGAGGAGGCCGAGCAGGTCCTCCTGACCTTGAACGAGCTGCTTCGACCCATCCGGCGACACTTCGGCTACCGCACGGCAGGCGAGGTGCTCGCGTTCGTGGGCACCTCCGTTTCGGGGGTGAGCCCGAGTGCGCTCCTGGACCAGGCCCTCTTCTCCAAGGTCCTCCCACGCCTGCGCGGAGAGCGGAGCGCCGCGCTGGAGACAGCGCTCGGCAAGGCCCTGCAGCTGTGTCAGGAGCGGGGCCTGACACGGTGTTCGGCCAAGCTCCTGGGGATGAAGACGATGCTGGAAGAGCTGGGCATCGTGAAGTTCTGGGCCTGAGCCGATGCAGCTGCGACTCGAGGGCTCGGACATCGTCGTGGAGCAGGTGGGTGGCGCCTTCCGGCTGGAGGAGGCGCGCCGGTACGAGCTCGTCCTGGCAGCCACCGAGCAGGTGGAATGGGTGCGCTTCGGAGGACATGAGCTTCCCCGCGCGGTGGCCGCCAACACCTTCCTGCTCGACGTCCGCCACTGGGGCCTGGCGAAACAGACGCTGGAGCTCAAGCGCATCGCCTCGCAGGTGGTGGAGCTCCAGGTCGAGGTCATCCCCCGGCGCGACAAGCTGGGTGAGGAGCAGTGGCTGCGGCTCCTGAGCGACCTGGAGCAGTGGCTCCCGGCCCTCACGACGGGCCTCGAGGGAGGCCTGGGAGGCGCGGTGGGCGCTCAGGGCGCGAGCGCCCCCTTCCTGGCACTGGCCCTGCTGCCGCTCGTGAGTCACCTGCAGGCGGCCGTCAGGCAGGTCGTTTCAGCTCCACGGGAGACCCTGACGGAGCAGCATGAGGAAGTCAGGCCCCGCGCCGTCCGCCGGGCCCAGCGGGACACGGTGCGCTGGCTCGCCTCCCACCCGCTTGCGGCCAGCGCCGTCCTCGACTCCCGCCCGGGAATGCGGGAGCCGTTCGTCCCACGAACCCGCGGCGAGGTCTCCATCGACCATCCGGTGAACCGGTATGTGCGCTACCTCGTCCGGGAGGTGACGCGGCGCTTCGACCTCCTCGCCGAGCGGCTCGACACGCATGCCCGGGCCCAGGAGGTGGTGACAGACGCGCCGGTCTGGTGCCAGCGCCGCGCGGAGCGCTGCCGGAATGCCGCGCGCTCCCTCCGCGCCGTCGTGAGCCAGGGCGCCTTTGGGAAGCTCGTCGCGGAGCCTCCGGGAGAGGCCGCGGTCCTGGCCGTGCAGGACGACCCCGCGTACGCGCGCGTCCACCGCCTCGGACGCCTGATGCTCTCGCCCCGCTTCCAACTGGCCCAGGGGCCGCAAGGTGCCCCGGTCCGCCCGAGCTACGAGCTTTATGAACTGTGGACGCTGCTGACGCTGGCCCGCGGCCTCCAGGCACGCTTTCCCCAGGCACCGATGAAGTGGCGGGGACTTCACGCGCTGGAGAGTGGTGCCGCGTTGGGCACCGATGGCGTGTCGGCCTGGATGGACCTGCCGGAGGGAACGCTCGGGCTGTACTTCAATGCCACGTTCAGGAGCTACTTCGCACGAGGCTCGGCTACGCGCTGGAGCCTCAGCATGGAGCGCCGGCCCGACCTGGTGGTGACCTGGGCGCCCCGCGAAGGGGATGCTCGGTGGATGGTGCTCGACGCGAAGTATCGCGTCTCACGGACCGCGCTCTCACAGGCGCTGACCAGCGCGCATCTCTACCGGGACTCACTCCTCTGGCCGGAGTTCGGGGGACGGTGCGGCTCCGCCCTCATGGTGGTTCCCAGTGTGCTGGAGGAGGTTCGCCCCTGGGCGGACCCCGGCTTCATCGGCGAGTACGGCTTCGGGCTGGTGCAGGCGACTCCCGGCGCGGTGTCGGCCTCGACGCTGGGTGACCGGGTCTGCGACGCGCTGAAGGTCACCTGAGCCACGAGCAGGCAGCCATGCCCTTGTTGCCTGGGAGCGTTTTCCCGGCCGCAGCCAGCGTCCGCTGAGTTGCAAATCACTGCGCCATTAGTAGATAGTAAGTAGATTCTCAGTAAGCATAGGCTCCATATGGAGCAGTAATTCAGTGCGACCAGAGTTCGAACTCCACCCAGGGAGTTGCCCCAGATGACCACCTCATACCGCCTCCAGGCGATGCTCCCAGCGCCCTATGAGACCCAGCTTGAGCAACTCCGAGCCGTGCTCCAGATCGACAACACTGAAGTCATCAAGGAAGCCCTGGGCATCTTCGCCAAGGCCGTGCTCGAAGCCCGCCAGGGGCGACGCATCGCCTTTGTCGACGAGAAGCACCACGTCTTCTCCGAGTACAGCTCGCCCTCTCTCACACGCCTGGAATGGAACGCACGGGATGAGGGCCGCATCGTGCTCCCCGATAGCGACTTCGACCGGGTCGTGGGCGAGCTCGAGAAGCCGGCCACGCCCTCGCCCCGCCTGCGCGCCCTGGCGAAGCGCAAGTCTCGCTGACGTCTTCCGGGGGCACGCAGAAAACAAGGAGTCGTTGTCATGAAGACTCCCGCCACTGCCACCATCGTCTTTCCCGCCCTGACCGCCATCACGAGCGAGGACGCCGCCAGCGGCTTCCGGTGCGAGCAGGAAGCCCTCAACCAATACTTCCAGAAGTACGCCACCCAGCAGGCACGCCGCGAGGAGAGCCGCACCTGGGTGCTCCGCCGCCCTGTCGACAGGCCGGACCTGCCGTCCGTGCTCGGCTTCTACACACTCGCCACTACCCAGGTGGAGCGCAGCACCCTGCCCTCGCCCGTCACGAAGCGGCTGCCAGACTATCCCATCCGCGCAATCCTCATCGGACGCCTTGCACGTGACGAGCGCTGCAAGGGCATGGGCATCGGCGAGCACCTCCTTGACGATGCCCACCGCAGGGCCCTGCGCATCAACGCGGACATTGGCGGACTCCTGGTCATTGTCGATGCCAAGAACGAGCACGCCGCTGCCTTCTATGAAGACAAGGGCTACGCGCCACTCATCCGGTCAGAGACGAACGCCAACAAGTGGCCCCAACGCTTCTACGTGACGATGGCCACCCTACGGGCTTCCTACGCGGGCACCTCGCCGTAGCAGGCCATGTCCAGGCTTCTCCGCAGGTTGACCGGAGAGCAGGCGACCAGCCCGACGTGACACCTCCTCCCTGGCACCCGCCCGGCTGCGCCCCCAACCTGGGTACGAGTCAGGCGTGCGAGGGAGGGGGACGGGATGTGGCATCGGTGGCTGCCCGCCGGAGCTGTGGCGCTGTGTCTGGTTTCCTGCACGAGCGAGCCGCCAGCGGGGCAGGAGCCCGACCCGCGGGGCCCACCCGTGGGGGTGCCCGACGAGGGCCCCGGGCCCACGCCCGACCCGGGCCCGACTCCGACTCCCAATCCAGGCCCGCCACCCCATCCGGGCCCAGGGCCCCAACCGCAGCCCGAGCCGCCCCCCGTCCTCACCACCTGCGCGCCCGAGCCCGCGGGTGACTCCGCTCCGCTGCCGGACGCCGAGCGCCAGGCCCGCCGCGCCTATGCCTGTACCGGCATTGCGCTGGAGGGCACGGTCCTCTCCACCTCGGGCGCCCCCGTCTCCAGCGCCACCGTGAAGCTGGGAGACACCACCGTGCGCACCGGCGCGAACGGACGCTTCCGCTTCCCCGTGCTCGCGCGGCACAACGCACTCCTCCAGGTGGAGGCGGAGGGCTTCCGTCCGTCCGTGGTCGCCGTGGAGCTGCGCCGCGGGCTGTCCGAGACACACGTGACGCTGCCCTCGCTGCGGCTGACACCGAAGGACGGCGGCGTGCGGATGCTCTTCAGCGGAGACGTGTCCCTGGGCCGCCGCTTCCTGGACCCGTCGGAGCAGACGCCCCGCAACCAGCTGCCGAAGGACCACCCGGACGCCCTCATCCAAGCGTCCGACCCGCTGCCCGGCACGAAGGAGGTCTTCACCCACGTGCGGCCTTTCTTCCAGGCGGCGGAGTTCCGCGCCCTGAACCTGGAGACACCTGTCACGGACAGGCCGGGCACGCCGCACGGCTCGAAGGACTTCGCCTTCTTCACCCTCCCCGGCTCACTGCCGGCGCTGCGCTGGCTGGGCGCCGACTACGTCAGCATGGGCAACAACCACGTCTACGACTACCTGGCCTCGGGGCTGGAGGACACGCTCCGCCACGTCACCGCGGCGGGGCTGTCGTACAGCGGCGCGGGGCGCACGCCGGAAGAGGCCTTCCGCCCGTGGCGAACGAGCCTGGCCGGAGCGGACTACAGCTTCGTGTCCATGTGCTCCATCGCCGGCAGTGAGCACGAGCACGACTACGTGGCCGGCCCCACCCAGGGCGGCGCCGCGGACCTGCGGGACACCGGCCGTGTGGCCTCGGCGCTCAACGGGGAGCGCGACGCGGGGCGCGTCCCCATTGCCCTGCTGCACACGGGCGTCGAGTACAGCGAGCGGCCCGCGAGCTTCACGGCCTGGCAGCTGCGCAACGTCGTGGACCAGGGCGCGAAGCTCGTCATCGCCCACCACCCGCACACGCCCCAGGGCTTCCTCCGCTACAAGGGCGTGCTGGTGGCGCAGTCCCTGGGCAACTTCGCGTTCGACCAGGACCGGCTGGAGACCATGGTGGGCCTGCTCGCCGAAGTCGAGATGAACGGCGCCACCGTGTCGCGCGCCAGGGCCCTGCCCGTCTACCTCGAGGACTACCGCCCCCGCCCCGTCACCGGCGAGCTGGCGGAAGGCACGCTGCGCAACCTCTCCGAGCTGTCCCGCGAGGGCGGCGTGACGCTCGTCCCGCACCTCGCGTCCGGGGAGCTGCTGTCGGAGGGCGACGAGGCGGCCGTGTCCGAGCGCACGGTGGAGGTCCCCGTGACGGTGGACGCGAGCGGCGCGGCGACGGTGGACCTGCGCGCCTTGCGCCGCGAGGGCGAGTCCCTGGCGGCGGCGGAGCTGCTGGGCGCGGGCGGCCAGCGCGCCACGGCAAAGCGGCTGCGCGCCGGAAGGGACGTGCTGCTGCACGGCGACTTCGAGGACCACGACGTGGACCCCGACGCCAACGAGGCCGTGCGCTGGGAGCTGGAGGGCGGCGCCGGCTTCGTGTGCCAGGACACGCCGCACCGGGGCGCCGCGGCGCTCTGCCAGTCGCGAGGCGCGGGGGACCGCGGGGAGGCGGTGGTGGACCTGCACAACCGGCTCCGCCTGCCCGGCTTCGCCGAGGGCAGGCCCCGCAAGGAGCTGACACTGGTGGGCTGGCTGAAGGGCAAGGGCGCCGGCGCCTTCCGCGTGGTCGTCCAGTACCAACCCATCCAGTACTCCCACAGCTTCGGCGAGCAGGAGGCCCTGCGTCATCCCGGCGGCACGTTCGACTGGACGCAGGTGTCCACGGACCTGCGCTTCCCCCAGGAGCCGGCACGGCCGGACCTCTACAACGCGCCGTGGGCACTCCAGCTGTCGCTGCGCAGCGCCCCACCCGCCAGGGGGGACGGCCTGTCCGCACTGGACGACTTCGCGGTGGTGGCCTGGGAGCGCGACGGCCAGGGCGCCACCCTGCGGCTGGACACTCCGCATGCCCGTGACTTCGTCCGGGTGGAGGCGGCCTCGGGTGGCTACACCCTGCGAGTCACGTTCCGTGAGCATCGGGTGCCCTGAGACACTCTCCGGGATTCCGCTTCCCATTCCCGTCATTCCCACGAGAATGGCGGCGTGAGCCCCGCTTCGCATCCCGTCCTCGTGGTGGACGACGACCCGGACATCCGGGAGGCCGTCCAGGACATCCTGTCCTTCGAGGGCTACACGGTGGTGCAGGCCGACAACGGCCGGGAGGCGCTGGAGCTGCTGAGCCAGCAGCCTCCGCTGCGGCCGTGCATCATCCTTCTGGATTTGATGATGCCCGTCATGGACGGCGAGGAGCTGGTGGGGCACCTGCGCAAGCAGCCCGAGCTGGCGGCGCTGCCGGTCATCCTCGTCACCGCCAGCGGGCGCGCCCTCTTCGAGGGCGTGCGGACCATCATCAAGAAGCCCTTCGAGATGGACGAGCTGCTGGCGGCCGTCGCGGCACACTGCCGTCCCTGAGCGTGTCGATGACCAGCTCGCGGAAGCAGCGGGAGCCGGGGTCGGCGTGGGTGCGCTCGTGCCAGATGAGCGCCATGACCATGGGGCCCGGATTGGGAGTCAGCTCCAGCCGCTTCAGCGGCAGCATGGCGCACAGGGCGTCCGCCGTCCGTCCGGGCATCCCGGCCACATAGTCCGTCCGGCTGGCGGCGGTGCCAGCGGCGACGAAGTGCGAGACGACGAGCGCGACGTGCCGCTCGAGCCCGTGCTCCTTCATGAACTGCTCGAAGATGCGATGCCCCACGCCCGGGCGTCCCTGCGCGACGTTCATGTCCACGTGCTGGGCGGCGGCGAAGGACTCCTTTGTCAGCGTCGTCCCGCGGATGCGGGGGTGGTCCTTCCGGACGACGAAGGCCAGCGCGTCCAGGTAGAGCGGCTCGAAGTGGAAGCCCTCGCGCGCGGCCACCTGCTGGGGCGCCAGCGCCACGTCCACGTCGCCCGTCACGAGCCCATCGTTGGCGACGACATAGTCGATGCTCACCACGCGCAGCCGGGCCCGGGGCATGCGCCGGGAGAAGGCCTCGACGATGAGCGGCAGGTCGCAGATGTCCTGGTTGTCGCCGCACGACAGCGTGAACTGCCGGGTGCTCTCCTCGGGGTCGAAGCGCTGGCCCTCCACCGCGGCCTGGAGCTGCATCACCGCGGAGGTGATGAGCGGGCGCAGCGCCTCGCACCGGGGCGTGGGCACCAGGCCCCGTCCGCTGCGCACCAGGAGCGGGTCTCCCAGCACGTCCCGCAGCCGCGCCAGCGCGTTGCTCACGGCGGACTGGGTGACATGGAGCTGCCGGGCCGCCCCCGTGGCGCTGCCCGTCTCCAGCACCGCGTGGAGGACGAGGAAGAGGTTGAGGTCCACGGCGGAAAGATTCATGGAGGTGATTCCATAGCTCAGGAGCCATCATGCGAGCCATGAGCCTGCCCTCCCCGCGCCCGTTGTCCGCCGACGAAGCCGCCGCCCTCAATGCCCGCATCCCGGCCGAGTTCGAGGACTACCTCGGGCCGCGTTCCGCCGGTGACTCCGTCGTCCCGGGCCCCCTCCACCTGCCCGCCTTCGAGCAGGACGACTCGTGCATCATCCTCGGCGACCTCCATGTCGACGGCCTCCTCGTCAACCCGGAGCACACGAGCCTCGTCGTCACCGGCTCCCTGCGCGCGGGCACGCTGCTCACGCTGGGGAAGGTCCTCGTGCTCGGGGACGCGGTGGTGGCGGGTGATGTGTATGGCAATTCCTTCAACAACCAGGTGTGTGGTGTGAGGGGGAGCCTCACCGCGCGGTGCGTGCTGGAGAAGGGACACTCCTTCCAGGTGCTGGGGGGCCTGACGGCAGAGGCGGCTGTCTCGCTGAGCAACGTCATCTCCGCGCAGGGGCCGCTGACGGCACGGCTGGCCGCGCTGGGCGGCATGAATGACGAGGAGCGCCGCCGGGTCTTCGACGCCTCCCTGTTCGACGACGCCGGAAGCCTCTCGGAGCCGCGCATCGTCGCGCGCCTTCGCGCGGGCCTGCCGCTGTTGCGCGCGGCGTGAGCCGCCCACCCCTCGTCCCGGTCCATCGCCTGGAAGGCGGGTGGAACTGACGCGTGGCGGACGTCCGGAGCGTCGGGATTCAGACGCACGGGCCCGGCCGTGAGCGGCGCGTGGGTGGGCGTACTACGACCGGTATGTGTTGCGGCCTCCCTTCCCTCCGCTGCCCGAAGAGGACCTTCACACCTTCGCGCAGCGGCTGCGCGTGGTGGCGGACGCGGCGCCGGTGATGCTGGCGTACGTGGACTCGGGGGAGCGCTACCTCTACGCCAACACGGCCTACGCGGCGTGGTTCAGCCACCCGCGCGACGCGCTGCTCGGCCGCTCCGTCCGCGAAGTCGTCGGAGACGCGGCCTACGAGCTGCTGCGGCCCGCGGTGCACGTGGCGCTGGCCGGCCAGCGCGTCCACTTCGAGCGGCCGGTGCCCTACAGCGGCGGCACCCGCTGCATCAACGCCACGTATGTGCCGCACCTGCGCCCGGACGGCGGCGTGGCCGGCTACGTCAGCACGGTGCTGGACGTCACCGAGCGCTACCAGGCGGAGGAGGCACGCGAGCGGACCTCCCGCTTCCGGGAGCACTTTCTCGGGGTGGTGAGCCATGACCTGCGCAACCCGCTGAGCGCCATCCTCGCGGGGGCCAACGCGCTGCTGCACGCGGGCACGCTGGACGAGCGCCAGGGCCGCATGGTGGCGCGCATCGCCCGGAGTGCGGCGGGCATGGAGCGGATGATTGGGGACCTGCTGGACTTCACGCGGGTGCGGCTGGGAGACGGCTTCCTGCTGGAGCCGGTGCCCACACGGCTGGAGGCGCTCTGCCAGGAGGTGGTGGAGGAGCTGGAGGTGGCCTGGCCCGCACGCGAGCTGCGCAGCCAGCTGGCGCCGCTGCCTCCGGGGCGGTGGGACCGGCATCGGCTGACGCAGGTGGTGTCCAACCTGGTGGGCAACGCGCTCCAGCACAGCCCCGAGGGCACGCCGGTGACGGTGACGCTGCGCGCGGAGGGCACCACCGCCGTGCTGGAGGTCCACAACGAGGGCACGGCGATTCCGCCGGAGCTGCGCGCGCACCTCTTCGAGCCCTTCCGCCAGGGCACGCAGCGGTCGGGGCGGCGCGGGCTGGGGCTGGGGCTCTACATCGCGCACGAAATCGTGCGGGCACATGGCGGAGGGCTCGCGGTGAGCTCCTCGGAGGAGACGGGGACGACCTTCACGGTGCGCCTGCCGCCGCACCCGCCCTGACGGAGCGGCGCCTCAGGAGCGGCGCGCGCCGGTGAGCATGGCGGTGACCCGCGGGTCCAGGCGGAAGGACTCGAAGAAGCGCTCGGCGTCCTGGGGCGGCTTGCCCTCGGGGTGGAGGAGCAGCTGCTGGTAGAGGCGCGGGCCCACGAGGAAGAAGCGGCCGCGCAGGTGGCGGGGGCCGGAGACGCCCTCGACCTCCCAGCCGGGGAAGCCCTCGAGCATGAGGGGGCGCGAGGAGAGGCCGGTGGCGCCCAGTGCCTCCAGGGCGCCGTGGCTGGCGCGGGCGACGACATCGCGCGGGTCGGCCTGGGACACCGCGGCGGCGGGGAAGTCCGTGTAGGAGACGTAGTAGGCGGTGTCGGCCTCGGGACGGACGGCGATGAAGGTGTGGAGTGTCACCTCGCCGACCTCGGTGGCCTGGGAGCGGCGCTCCTCGCTGACAGGACCGGGGATGGCGACGGAGAAGCCGCCTTCCGTGGACTGGACGACAGAGGCCGCGGCCTGGGAGGGCGCGGGAGCGGGGGTGGTGGGCGGCACCTGCTGGCGGGAGGCACACGCCCCCAGGGACAGGAGGGCTGCGAGCGGCGCGACTCGGCGCAGGGTCTTCATGTTCCGGCGAACTCCCATGGTGTGGCCCGGAAGGTACTTCCGGGCCCGCCTGGACGCATCCTGCCTCTCCGGGCCGACGCGCGGCAGGCAACGCTTGGGCGCCGGGAGGCGGGGGAGCCCATCACGGGCAACCCTCAGTGCAGCGTGCCCGCCGGAGGCATCGGGCTGGACGGCTCCGCCTCCTCGGGGCGCCGCGCCTCCACGGCGGCCAGCGCGAGCACCACGTTGAACACCGAGCCCGCGCCGGGCTTGCTGGCCACCTCGATGCGGCCCCCATGCGCCTCGACGATGCGGCGGGCCACCGACAACCCCAGCCCCACGCCCGGAGCCCGCTGGCGCGCATTGCCGGTGCGCCGGAACGGCACGAAGAGCAGGTGCAGCTCCTCCTCGGAGATGCCGATGCCCTGGTCCGTCACCGACAGGAACGCCTCCCCCTTCTCACGGCGCACGGCCACATCCACACGGCTGCCCGCCGGTGAGTACTTCAGCGCGTTGCTGACCAGGTTGTGCAGCACCTGCTCCAGCCGCGCCGGGTCCGCGCGCACCAGCACGGGCGTCTCCGGCAGGGACAGCTGCAGCACATGCCCGCTGTCGCCAGAGCGGTACAGTTCCACCACCTCGCGGGCCAGGTCGCACGCATCGCGCACCTCCAGCTGGAGCTCCAGCTTGCCCGCCTCGATGCGTGTGGAATCCAGCAGGTCCCCCACCATCCGGTCCAGCCGCTCCACCTGCCGCCCCACCAGCGCCAGCGTCCGCTCCATGCGTTCCGGCGTGAGCGACGCACGGCTCCGGTCCGACAGCGCGGTGGACAGCTTCAGCGCGGACAGCGGGTTGCGCAGCTCGTGCGCCACACCGGCCAGGAAGGAGAGCTGTTGCTCCTGCTGGTGCGCCAGGCTGTTGGCCATCTCGTTGAAGGTGCGCGCCATGTCGCGCAGCTCCGCGGGCCCGGCCTCGGGCGCGCGGGTGCGCTTGCGCCCGGAGCCGAACCGGCGCATCGCCTGGCTGATGTCCCGCAGCGGCTGGAGCGCGATGCGCCGCAGCAGCAGGGTGACGGCCACCACGCCCAGCAGCACCAGCGCGCCCAGCACCAGGCCCACGGTGTCGGCCACGCCGTTCCACCGCTCGGCCGCCTCCCGCGCGACGCGGGCCTCGCTCACGTTGATTTCGATGACCTGCTCCAGCCCGTTCAGCGCGGCCTCGAGCGGAGGCCCGACGTTGGCCGCCCGGCCCCGCGACGGGCCCTGCTGCACGGCGAAGTAGTCCGAGACGTGCTCCATCACCTCGCCCAGCAGGACCCGCTCGTGCTCCGTCGCGGCGATGCGCCGCAGCTCCTCGAGCTGGGGCCCCACGGAGGCTTCGAGCTCCCCACGCGTGGCACGGCCCGTGCCCATGGGCACCGAGGTCAGCCCTTCCCTGACCAGCCGGGCATGGGCGAGCAGGCCGACCTCGACCTCCTCGGCGAGCCGGACGCCTTCCACGGAGCTGGCCAGCGTGTCGGCCGAGCGCTTCATCACGCTCGTCAGCGCGACGAGCGAGGTGGCGGCCGCCAGCGTGAGGAACGCCAGCACACCCATGGTGGCCGCGAGCCAGGAGCGCAGGCTCATGCGGCCTCCCCATGAGGCATCCGACAGGTGTCGCCACTGAACGGAACTCTCACGCGCGGTCCTCCCGGAACCCGGGGCGATACGGGACTGCGCCCCCTTCCTGACTGGAGGAACAAGCCCGCCACGCGGGGGATTCGCGGACTGGACAGCGAGCAGGCCCGACGTGAGGTTCTGCGCACGCCGCCAGCCCCTCCCGCGTCCGACCGTGCTAGGGAGGGCAGACGTGGCAGGCAAGCGCCCTGGGCCACGTGCGAGGTCTCCATGGACATGCTCCCCCAGCAACAACGCACCCTCAAATTCGATGGCTTCTGGCGCTGGCTCCAGGAACACACCCACTGCGTCCTGCGGTGTGGCTCTGTCGACGCGATGCTCTACGACCACGACGACTTCCACTGGGCGCTGCTGGAAGAGGAGCGCCAGCACATCGTCCAGGTGCTCAAGGGCAAGATGCTGGTGGGCGAGCTGGTGATGGCCGGCCGCGAGGTGACGGAGGTCAACGTCGTCCCCGACCCGGACACCGCTGCCCAGGGGCACTACCTGGTGGAGCTGATGGGCGGGCCGAAGGAAGACCCGCAGGTGCTCTACCACTTCGTCATGGCGCACGGCATCGACCCGGCGCCGGGACACAAGGACCTCAAGCACTGAGCGGGAGGCGCTCGATGAGCGCCACCGCGTCCCGGGTGCCGGAGGAGCCGGAGGGCCCGGCCCCACGCGCAGGACGGGAGCGCGCGAGCACCTCGGCCCGCGCCTCCAGCGCCTCCACACTGCCGGCGAGCTCGTCCGGCCGAAGCCGCAGGGCCTGCCGGTCGTAGAGCCGCGAGCGCGCCAGGGCGACGAAGGGTGTCCCCGTCGCACGCGCCTCCTGGACGGTGTTGTACCCGCCCGCGCCCACCAGCACGTCCACCCCCGGGAGCACGGCCAGCGCGGGCCACACCCTCACGCCGAGCGCCCCCAGCGAACCCGAGCCCCCTGGAGGCACCAGCCACCGCACGCGGGCCGCGTCTCCCAGCCTCGCCTGGAGGCGTGAAGCAATGGCCCCCGCCTCGTCCACCTCCGCGGGCGTGCCACACCCCATCACCGCCACCACCGGCCGCGCGTCCGCCTCCGCGACGCCCAGCCGCATGCGGGCCTCCTCACGAGGCAGCAACTCCCCGGCCTCCAACAGCAGCCAGGGCGCGGTCCGCACCGCGCGCGGATGGCTCGCGAAGGGCGCGTCCTCCCCCGGCACCAGCAGCAGGTCGAAGGCCTCCACCGCGTGAGCGAGGCCGAACCGCTCCACGTACGTGGGATTCAGGTCCCGGTGGACGAGCACCTTCCGCGCGCGAAGCCCGGGCAGCAGCGGCGCCAGCTCTCCGCCCAGCCCTCGCGGGAACGTGTCCACGACGAGCACGTCCGGGCGCGCATCCTGGAGCCACCGCGCCACGGCCGCACTCACAGCGCGCTTGTCCAGCGCCGCGCCCAGCCGCTCCACCCAGACGCCGGGTCCCAGCACGTCCTCCAGCGGGAGGCCCGGGGCGAACGGGCTGTTGGTGAGCACCGTGACGGCATGGCCCTGGCGCGCGGCCATGCGGGCGAGCGCACCGGCACGGGTGAGGTGCCCCATCCCACCGCCGAGCGCGTAGACGAGCCAGCGAAGCCCGGTCATCAGCTCCCGCCCAGGTCCTCCTCGAAGGAGGCGTCATCCTCGTGGCGGAGGCTCTCGCCGTCTGCCTCGGTGAAGTCGTTCGGGTCGTGGCCCTTGTCCCCACCCAGCGAGGAGCCGGGGCCGTAGTAGCCGTAGTCCTCGTAGTAGTAGCTCGGGTCGTCCTCGTCCTCCCGGGCCGACGTCTGCGTCTCGTCCTCGGAGTCGTCGTCCGAGTCCTCGCGGGCGCACGTGGAGCAGACGAGCTCCGCGTCCACGGTGCTGAGGTGCCTGCCACAGACGAGCTTCCCGCAGCGCATGCAGCTCGCGGAGGCGGGCCGGCCGCACGGGTGCGGGAAGAGGAAGCCGCCCTCGTCCTGGCAGAAGCCGGTGGGAGTCCGTTCGGGTCTCATGGCGTAGGCGGGCTGGGAGGGGACTGGAGCTGGAAGAGCAGCGCCACGCGCAGCGGCAGGGCCAGCTTCTCGAAGGCGAGGGTGGCGGCGGCATCGGCGCGCACCAGCGACTTCGTGGCGAGCAGCGTGCGGCCTCCCGCGTCGCGCAGGGACACCTTGCCCTCGCGCACCTTCACGCGGGCCACCTCGGCGCCGGAGGCATCCTGGATGGTGGCGCCCTCGTCGTCCGGCGACACCGTGTAGAGGAGCGCGCCCTTCGCGTCATTGAGGCGCCAGCCCGGGCCCTGGCGCGCGAAGGTGAAGAGAATCTGGCGCTGCTCGGCGTCCCGCACGGTGAGCGCCCCGCCCGCGGAGAGGACGACGTAGCCGAGCACGGCATCGTCCGGGCCGGAGACCTTGAGCGATGACCCCTTCCACTTGTAGCGCGCCAGCTCGCGGTCCTCGCCGTCCACCAGCTTTGCGCCGTCGTCCTTCGGCTCGAGGGAGAAGCGCACGCGGTCGTCCGCGTCCTTGAACTTCAGCTTGCCGGGGACTTCGACCTCGGCGCTCGCGGTGGCGGTGGCCGGCTTCGCGCGGGAGGCCTCGGAGCCTTCCTGGCGCGAGCACCCGGCGGCGCCCGTGAGCACCACGAGGGAGAGGAGGAGCAGACGGGCCATCATGAAGTCGCCCTCGCCGCTTCCCGCTTGCGCAGGGCGGTAGAGTAGTTGAGCACCTGGTAGAGACTGAGCAGCATCATCACGACGGTGCGCGGTGCGTCCAGCGACGCGTTCCGCATGCGCGGCTTCGCCTCCCAGCCGTCCTCCATACGGCTGCGCAGGGACAGGCGGTCGTCCGTCACCTCCAGCCGCGCGAGCGCCACGCCCGGAGGCAGCTTCACCACCTTCCGCGCGTCCTGACCGAGCCGGGCGAGCCCCGGGTGGCGCTCCGGCTTCACCCGCAGCTGCACGTCGATGAGCGCCGTGCCCTTGTTCTTGCGCTTTATCTTGAGCCGGCCCCGCGGGTTGCGCCGCTCACGGACCCGGTGCTGCGCCCGCTGCTCCATGCCCAGCCGCAGGTGCGTGCCATCGCGCAGCCGGGCCTGGAAGGACAGCCATCGGTTGACGAAGTGCTCTGTCTTCCAAGCGCCTGACGTGCCCCGGGCCGTCCGGTTCCGGGCGTCCATCGTGAGATGGAGGTCCAGCTCCAGCGTCACGGGCTCGTCCGGGCCGATGTCCTCGCTCAGCCGCTGGAGCACGCGCAGGGCCAGCGCGTAGCGCCGCTCCTCCAGGTCCACCATCTTGAGCCGCAGCACCCGGAAGAGGCTGAGGAACAGGCCGAAGATGAGCACCCCACCCAGGGTCAGCCCCGTCCCAGCCACGATGCCGGGCTTCGACACGTAGAGCACGAGCGAGACGACCAGGAGACCGGGGCCGGCGAACGCAAGAGTGAAGGAACGGTCCTTCCACGCCGCCCGTGCCTTCTTCGCCTCCGTGTCGAGGTGACGAAGCCTGTCGAGGTCGGCCATCACCTCGGCCACGGGCGCAGTGCTGCGGTAGAAGCGCTCGGAGCGGACGCGGTCGAAGTCGAAAGCCACGGCGGGAAGCTCCCCCTCGGAGCGACAGAACGAGGGCGAGCGTAAGGGCCGCGCGCCATGGGGGTCAAACCCCTGCGTTTGCAGGCTCCGACCGAGGCGCGGTAGCAAGACAGACGTGTCCTCCCCCACCCCGTCCGGCACCGGCATCGTCTACGCATCGTTCGACCGCTTCCCCGCGCCCAAGGGGGCGGCGGTACACATCCGGGCCTTCGTGGAGGCGCTGGGCACGGCGTTCGGCGGAGTGGACCTGCTCGCCCTGCGCGACGGCAGCACCGCGAGCACCGGCCCCCACGGACTCGCGGAAGGGGTGACGTACCACCCGATGGAGGCGCGGGGACGGGACCTGGTGGAACAGGCGCTGTCCTTCCGCTCGCACCTGGCAGCGTGGTGGCGGGGAAGGCCGAGGGCGGCGGTGGTGCACGTGCGCTCCATCTTCGAGGGCTACCCGATGGCCCGGAGGAAGGAGGCGCTGACGGACGCGCTGGTGTTCGAGGTGAACGGGCTGCCGTCCATCGAGCTGAAGTACCACCACCCGGACGTGGCGGACGACGCGGAGCTGCTGCGCAAGCTGGTAGCCCAGGAGGACCTGTGCATTGCGCGCGCGGACCTGCTGGTGACGCCGAGCGAGGTGACGGCGGAGTACCTCGTGAAGCGAGGAGCGGACGCGGGGCGCGTGCGGGTGATTCCGAACGGCGTGGACCTGGAGGTGTTCCGCTACGCGCCGCCGCGAGCCCCTGAGCCAGGGCGGCCGGTACGGCTGCTGTACAGCGGGACGATGACGTCCTGGCAGGGTGTGCACCACGCCATCGAGGCGTGCCGGCTGCTGCGGCGTGAGCTGCCCACGGTGCTGACGCTGGTGGGACCGCTGCGCAGGAATGGCCGGAGGGCCCTGCTGGACCGCTGCGGAGACCTGCTGCTGGAGGGCGCGGTGGAGCTGCGCGAGCCCCTGCCGCAAGCGGAGCTGGCGAAGCTGCACCATGACTGTGACGTGGTGCTGGTGCCGCTGCCGGTGAACGACCGCAACTGCGTGCAGGGCTGCTGCCCGCTGAAGCTGCTGGAGGCGATGGCGACTGGCACTCCGGTGGTGGCGAGCAACCTCCCCGTGGTGCGCACCCTCGCGGGGCCGGACGAGGTGATGCTGATACGGCCGGGCTCGGCGAAGGCGATTGTCGAGGCGGTGAAGGCCCTGCGAGCCGACGCGACGCTGGGCCCCGCGCTGAGTGCCCGGGCCCGGGCCCGGGTGGAGCGGGACTTTCCGTGGGGCCGTGCGCAGGCGTCCCTGGTGGGCGCCTACGAGGAGAGCTTCGGGATGGCGCGAGCCAGCACCCGTCGGAGCACCTCGGCCTCCGCCTCGCCCTGAAACCGCTCCTCGATGCGCTGGCGCGCGGCGGTGCCGAGCGCGGCGCGGTGCTCGGGAGGAAGCGACAGCACATCCAGACACGCCTGCCCCAGATGATTCAGCAGGGCCTTGGGCACGATGAAGCCATTGCGCCCGTGGTCGACGGCCTCGGGAATCCCTCCCGCATCACTGGCGACGACAGGACGGGCGCACGCCATGGCCTCCAGCAAGGCATTGGGCATGCCCTCCCACAGCGACGGCTGGAGATAGACATCACAGACACGCAGGTGCGCGGCGATGGCCTCGGGCGTGTCGAGCGGCCCGGAGATGAGGATGCGCGCGGCGTCCTCCGGGTGCTCCGCGCGGAAGGCGACGAGGTGCTCGGCGTCGCGCGGCCTCACCTCTCCGATGACGAGCAGGCACGCGGGACGTGACTGCCGTACTTCCGTGAGCGCGGAGAGCAGGAACGGCAGCCCCTTCTTGTGGCGCAGCTCGCCGGAGAAGCCGAGCACCACCTCCCCGTCCGCGATGCCCAGCCGCGCACGCAGCGCCGGGTCCGCGGGGCCGGGAGAGAAGACGCCGGTGTCCACCGCGTTGGGGATGACCTCCACGCCCGGGTCCATCCCGAGCAGCACCGCCATCTTCCGACCCAGGTCCGCCGACGCGGCGGTGAGCACGTCCGCGCGCTGGAGCGTCCACAGCAGCCGGGCGAAGTCGCCGGGAGGGAACATGAGCTGATCCACGTCATTGCCGCGAGCACTGACGGTGGAGGCGATGCCGGCGGACTCGGCGAACACCACGGCGAGGAATCCGGGCGGGGACAGGTAGTGACCCCACACCAGGTCGTACTTCCGCTTCGCATGCAGGTACCCGAGCACGTCCAGAGTGTGCTGCATGGACAGGTCCGTGCTGCCGAACAGGCCCAGGCGGTGCAGCTTGACGCCCCGGGCGAAGGGCGTCACCTCGCCCGCGTCCGACACCGTCTGCAGGGCCCCCGGGGCCGACCTCCGGGTCCACGCGACCACGTCCACCTGGGCCCCCAGCTTCACCAGCGAACCCGCCGTCCTCGCACCGCTGCGCGCGAGCCCTCCTATGTCCGGAGGGAAGCGCTCGGCGAGGAGGAGGACACGCGGGTGGGTGGCCATGGGCGCCGGAAACCTACACCGGGTGGGGTTGCATCCGTGGAATGTCGTGAATAAGCGGCGCGCGCCTTCGTCCAGGCAGACGGCGGAGCCACCGCAGCACCCCCAAGGCCGGATCTCCCCTGGCTCCCCAAGGCAACTCTCATGCACGCAAGGCGCTGGTGGGCACTCACGCTCGCGGGAACCCTCGTAGGCTGTGTGATCGAGCCTCACCCCGACGGCGAGCCGGACTGGGACAACGAGCCTCCCTCCTATCCCGATGAGCCCGGGCCGGGCTCCGGCACCCCGGACTTCCGGCTGGAGTCCGTGACGGGACCCTCGGAGCTGGGCTCGGGCTCGCGGAAGGTGCAGGCCCGCGTCTGCAACACGGGCACCGGCGACGGCCTGGCGGACGTCTCCTTCTACCTGTCCACCGACCGCGTCCTCGATGGAACGGACCGGCTGCTGACGACGAGCACGCGGACCACGCTGGAGGCGGGCGACTGCGCCGACGTGAGCGCCACGGTCTCCGCGCCGGCCATGCCCGAGGGCAGCTACGCGCTGGCCGCAGAGGTGGACCCGAGCAACCGGGTGCGGGAGGGCAACGAGAACAACAACGTCAACGCGGGTGCCTTCCTCCGCGTGGACCGGACCGCGCCCCAGACGCCGGCGCCCTCGTGGACCACGCAAGGGACGAGCCGGAACCTCTCCCTGGAGACGGAAGCCGGCGCCACGGTGCGCGTCTACAGCGGCCCGGGCTGTACCGGCCGCGAGGTGGCGCAGCAGCAGGTGGACCATGGCGCGTACTGCGAGGTCCCCATCAGCGTGCCCACGAGCACCTCGAGCGACACATACTCCGTCCGCGTCTATGACACCGCGGGCAACGGCTCCAGCTGCAGCCCGACGATGGACTACCCGTATGGCGGCGGCTCGGGCGGCGGCGAGCTGATGACGCCCGTGCTGCTGGCCACCCGGCCCGGCTCGCCGGGCAAGAGCCTGACGCCCATCTTCGACGGCCGCGCCGACCCGCGCGTCACCGTGGAAATCTTCGAGAACGCGACGTGCCAGGGCGAGCCCGTCAAGGTGCTCACCACCGACAGCACGGGCACCTTCTCGTATCAGGCGAGCGTGGCGAAGGACGCGAAGAAGACGGTGTCCGCGTGGGCGAAGACGACGGACACGAGCGGCTACTACGGCGAGACGACGTCCGACTGCTCCAACCCGCTGGACTACCAGAACGACAGCACCCCGCCGCCCGCGCCAGTCATCACCGACGTGAAGTGGCAGTACACCAGCACCGGCCGCCTGGTGACGGTGACGGGCACCGCGGAGCCGGGCGTCGAGGTGGGCATCTTCATCGACGTCGCCTGCACGGGCTTCCCGGCGAAGACGGTGTTCGCGGACGCGGAGGGCCGCTTCAGCGCGACCATGCCGTTCAGCGCGGGTGACAGCCACCGCATCTTCGTGGCGGTGCGCGACGTGCTGGGCAACGAGTCCACCTGCACCGAGGGCCCCGCGTACGAGATTCGCTGCCCGGCGGGCACGGCGGACTGTGACGGCAACTCCAGCAACGGCTGCGAGGTGAACCTGACCAACGACGAGGAGAACTGCGGCGCCTGCGGCAACACCTGCCAAAGCGGCCCGTACGCCCAGGGCGTGTGCACGGCGGCGACGTGCGGCAACAGCTGCGAGCCGGGCTGGTACGACTGCGATGGGAACCAGGCCAACGGCTGCGAGTCCAACTATGCGTGCTCGTCCACCACGTGCACCATCGACCGGCCGAGCGAGCTGATGGTGACGGCGCTGTCGGTGGTGGAGGACCCGGTGCGCACGGCGCCCGGCGGTGCGTGGCACTTCGGCACGCTGATGAAGGCGATGGCCGGCGGCCAGGACCCGTCGCCGATGGTGCGTGCGTGGCTGAAGACGTGGACGGCGAAGCAGGTGGTGAACGGGCTGCAGCTGCCGGCGCGGCAGGAGATGCAGACGCAGGTGCTGGGGCCCTGGGAGACGCGCAGTGGTGGAGCGTCCAGGCCGCTGGACTTCAGCAAGGCGCCGTTCCGGCTGCTGGCCATCGTCAACCGCATCGACCTGCGTCAGCCGGGCGCCCACGCCGGAGAGGGCCGCTTCGTCTTCGGCGTGCTGGATGCGAGCGGGGCGCCGCTCGAGTTCACCCTCATCCTGGAGTACGCGCTGCCCGGCGGCACGGCGGCGGACATCCAGCGCTGGGCGGACGACTGGCACGAGCTGGGCAGGCTGAAGGTGGGGCACCGGGACTACAACGCGAAGCTGCAGGCGCTGACGGACCGGTTCGCGAAGGCGGGAGTGATGACGGGCCGCCACCAGGGCAGCGCGCTGAACCAGATTCGCACCAACGAAATCGCGCTGGCCGAGCCGTGGGAGATGCGTGAGTTCAACCTCACGGCGCAGGGGCTGGTGCCGGCCACGGTGAAGCTGACGCCGGCGATGCACCACGAGAACACGGCGGCGCTGGCCAGCTACATCCAGCAGAACTCTGCGGCCATCGTCGAGGAGCGGCACACGGTGCCGGACAGCATGGGCGGGACGCCGTTCCTGGGGGCCATGGCGCGCACGCCGCTGGACTTCTTCTGGCGGGCGCCGGGCGTGTCGACGCAGGCGCGGCACAAGTTCTCCATCAACACGTGCAGCGGGTGCCATGCCGGTGAGACGCAGACGGAGTTCGTCCACGTCGCGCCGCGCGCGGCGGGCCGGGTGGCGGCGCTGTCGCCGTACCTCAAGGGCACCACGGTGACGGACCCGGTGACGCGGTCGACGCGGGTGCTCGACGACCTGGGCCGCCGGGCTGAGGACATGAAGGCGCTGGTCTGCCCCTCCACCGCGCAGCTCAAGTCGGGACAGCTGGCCCCGTCCAACCTGCCGCCCGCCCGCGTGCACTGAGCGAAGCGGAACCGAGCAGGACCGGAGCCCGGAGTGCCGAGGATGGCGCTCCGGGCTTCGTCGTTTCCCCGCGTCAGCAGCGCGCCCGGGCCGCAAGCTGGCCAAGCATCCGCACCGCTCCGTTCGCGAGCTAGCGGGAGGAGTCCGTTCCCCTGGATTCCGTGCGCCAACGGTCGAGCAGGCGCTGGCGCTGAGCAGGCGAGACCTCCGGACCGTAGGTCCTGTCGAGCAACCGAAGCTTCCATTCGACCGAGCCCGGCACCAGCCCTTCCTCCCGCATTGATGCGGCGATGAGAGCGCGAGAGGCGGAAAACATGTCCGCCCCCATCTTGAGGCGCTCTTCCCCGGAGCGCCGGAGCAGCAGCGTCCGGACGAGCGCTTCGGCACGCGGGAGGGTGTCATTCATCGCTTCACCTTCCCCAGCAGGGACTCCACTCCGAGTTCCCGAGCCCAGTGCTCCATGTAGGCCCTGTCCAGGACGGTCACTGCATCCAGGATGTTGCGCACGAGGTAGTCGTCCACGCCCCCAGGGTAACCCGTTCACCCGCCCCTCACCGCCCGAATCCACCCAGCGCCGTGCGGCTGAAGCTCGCGGCGCCCTGACTCACCCGCACCGCGCTCTGGCTGAACACCTGGAACGCAGCGCGAATCTCCTGCGCGCTCTGCCCCGGCGTGAGAATCCACTTGTCCTCGATGCCCATCTCCCGGAACACGCGGCGGAAGTCGGTGCTCCCGTCATCAATCCCCATCGCCGCGACGATGTGGTTCTCCGCCCGTTGCAGGTCCTTCACCAGCGCCGCCACGTCCCTCGCCCTCGCCTTCTGCGAGTGCATGTCCGCGCCATCCGTAATCAGCAGCGTCACCGTGCGCACCGGCACGCCGTTGCTGCTGAACTCCTGCGCCTTCGCCAGCACCGTGCCCAGCAGCACCACCGTCTGGTCATACAGCGGCGTGCCCTGGTCCGCCCGGTAGTTCCCCGAGTGCATCCGCACCACGTCCTCCAGCGGCCGGAACGGGTTGAGCACATTCCCGTTCAGGTAACGCGTGTGGAACAGCACCCCGTCCTGCTGCTTGCTCGCCATCAGCGCGTCGAGCACCAGGTTGTGCCCCTCGCACACCGTCTTTTCGTGCCCAGCGCTGGAGATGCTCCCCGAGTCATCCGGCATCACCGTCACCAGCACCACCTCGCTGGCCTGCACGTCCTCCACTCGCACGCCGAGCCCTGCCTGGATCTGCGCCCCCAGGTCCACCACCGTCAGCGCCTGCAACCCCGCCGGGCTCAGCGTGCCCTCCGCATGTGCATCCTCGAAGAGCTTCTGGATGCCACCACCGTTCCCACCATTCGCCTTGCTGCTCATGTCCCTTGCTCCTTCCCTCGTCCCGAGGGCATGGCTCCGCCGTTCCCGCCCCCGCGAGGGAGCAGGTCCTGACTCCGATTGCCCGCAGTCACCTCACGCGATGCGCAGGTCCGGCCAGCTCGCCAGCGGGTCCGTGGACCGCACCAGGTGCATGCCCGCGTCCGCGAAGCGCTTCAGCGCCGCATCCGCCTGCGGGGTGAAGTCCGCCGCGAAGCCGCCCTTCCCGTCCGGCACCGTCACCGCGGACATGCAGTCCGTGAGCAGGTACACCTTGCGAGCCAGCGCCGCGTCCTGCGCGACAATCTCTCCCAGCAGGTCGTCGATGGAGCTCTTCACGCAGTGGCTCGCCGCCTGGCCGGCAATCACCACCGCGTCCGCCGTCAGCAGCGTCTTCAGGAACTGCGTGTTCCGCTGCGCCAGCGGCTGCCCGTCATGCCGCGACAGCACCTCCGGCCGCATCACCGAGTAGTTCTCCGTCAGCGGGTTGCCGCCCTTCACCTCCGCCCACGACTGCATGCCGCGGGTGAACGAGTGGAACAGCCGCGCCTCCTGCACCACGCCCGCCAGCGCGTGCCCGTCGCTGCCGAGCAGGCAGTGCGGCGGCCACAGGTACAGCGTGTACTTCCCCGCCCGCTCCAGCTCCTCGCAGTAATACTTCACCTGCTTCAGGAGCCACGGGTAGTTGCCCCCGCACAGCCACTTCGCCATCGCGGGGTTCGGCCGCGCCTGCCCGCGCTCAATCTGCTCGCGCGTCACCTCGCGGTACGGCGTCAGCGGCTTGTCGTCCTGGTCCACCCAGAAGGACGGGAAGAAGATCTGATGCGAGAAGTGCGTGTCGAGCGTCGCGGTGACGTTCGTCAGCGCGCCGAGGTTGCGGTAGATGAACTCGGCGATGCGGCGGCTGTCGTCCACGGCCCCGCGCCCGCTGCGGCCCGCCACGTAGAGCGAGCCCTCGGGGAAGCAGAAGTCCTTCTGCACGTCGATGAGCAGCAGGTGCAGGTTGAACTTGTCCGTGGCCGCCACGGAGATGTCATTGGCCGCCCGCCAGGACACCGCCGCGTCCTGCAGCTTCCCCGCATTCGCACCGTAGCCGTACTCCCCTGCATTGGCGGCCCGGTAGAACCCCGGAAGCGGCAGCTCCTTCACTTGCGTCTTCATCGTCCTGCCCCCTGTGTGGCGCGGAAGCCCCAGCTCCGCGCATGAAAGAAGTCCTCTCACGCCATCCGCAGCGCGGAGATGTCCCGCCGGCCCACCACCGCCAGCCCCTGCTTCACCATGTGGAGCTGGCTGCCCGAGTCCACGAAGGGCTCGGTGTCCGGGAACTCGCGCACGGCCTCCAGCCGCCCCTGTCGCAGCTCCACCCGCGTCAGCCCCCCGTCGGTGGCGCAGAAGAGCGCGTCCCCCACCGCACACCGGCCGCGCGCCCCGCCGCCCAGCCACGTTCCGTCCCCCGCCTCCGCCACCGCGCTCGCTCGCAGCGCCCCGTCCGAGCCCACCACCAGGCAGTGGTGCACCGTGCGTCCCCCCGTCTCCTCGGTGAGGAAGAGCCACGCATTCGGCCCGTCGAAGACACACTCGGCCTCCACGAGCTGCCCCGTGGGCCACGGCAGCGTCAGTCCGTCCTTCAATCCCAAGCGCCCCGCGTCGAAGACGAAAGCCCCGCGCAGCCCTCCCGCCCGGTGGAAGCCCAGCCCGAAGCGTGGCCCCACGAAGAGCCGCGTCTGCCCCTGCAGCACGTCGCCGATTCGCTCCGGCCCGTACGTCCCGTCCCGCCACAGGCCGCCCCCCACGGCCCAGTAGCGGTGCCGCGCGTTGGCGGCGAAGGCGGGCCGGCCCTCCGGAGCGTCCACCCCCAGGCGCTCCGCGGGCCGGCCCGGTGCCAGCACCGCCACCTCCCCGCCCTGCCCCACCAGCGTCACGTCCCCCTGGAGCGCCCAGCGCAGCGTCGGGTCCAGCCCCCCGCGCATCACCACGCGCCCATCCTCGCGCCGGTAGGCCCCTTCCGCGTGGTACAGCCAGCGCAGCACCCCGTCCTCGGCGCTCGCGTGCACCAGCACACCGCGCGTGGAGAACAGGCGCGTCGAAGTCACCTGCCCGCGCGCCGAGGTGACGGGCGTGACGGTGGCCGTCGCGTTCGGCTGGCACGTGGGGCACGCGCCGCGCGCATGCTCCACGCCGCACGACGCGCACGCGGTGAAGTGCAGGCCGTCCAGCAGCGGCAGCGGGAAGGCTCCGCGCAGGTCCTCCACGAAGACGCGGTGCAGGTGGTGCAGCACGTCGTCCGGCAGCGTGTGCAGCGGCAGCGCCGGCTTGGGGTACTGCACCTCGGGGTGGAAGACGGTGACGCGCTGGAGCACGCGGCTCGCGGGCGTCATCCGCGCACCGGGAGTCTTCGGCCGATGCACACCACCGTGAGGCCCCACGCACAACAGGCCCTGCATCGCCGTCACCGCAAAGGCATACCAGTCGCTCTCCAAGGACGCGGGCACCACGGGCACCAGGCCCCCGCCGCTCCCGAGCCGCAGCGGGTCGAGGAAGCGCTCGGTGAACACCGGACACAGGTACGTGCCGAACTGGAAGCTGTCCGCGTCGATGAAGTACGCGTCCGCCGCGCCCGCCACCAGCACGTTGAGGTCGTTGAAGTCCCCCACCACCACGCCCGACGCATGCACGGCGGCGAGCGTCCGGTGCAGCCCACGCAGCACCTCCACCACACGCGAGGAGGTGGCGCCGGCGCGGCGGAACGACGGCTCACCGAAGCGACGCAACGGCTCCACCGCGTCCAGCTTGCGCATGGCGTAGCCGAGCACCGTGGCGCCCTTGCGGTCCGTGGCGAGCGCCTGCGGCACCACCACGCGCCCGGGCAGTCCGGTGGGGAAGGCGCGCAGCTTGCGCTGGTGCTCGTCCAGGCGGACGCGCGCCGCGGCCTGCTCCGCGGGCAGGCCCGTGTAGTCCGGGTGCTCGGGCGGCTTGAACAGCTTGAGGGCGCGGCCGTCGCCCAGGTCGAAGACGTCCGCCTCGCCGCCCTTGCCCAGCGCGTTCGCCGGGTTGACCTTGACCTTCTTCCCCTCGAGCCAGACGTCCATGGCGTCATGCCCTCCCCATGCGGCGGCGCAGCACCACCAGCGTGGTGTCGTCGGGCAGGAGCCCCGGCGTGCGCACCAGGCGCCGCTCCCCGAAGTCGGCACGCACGGCCTCGCGGTTGAGCAATGACAGACGGCGGCGCAGTGCGTCCGGGTTGGCGAAGTACCGGTCGTCCGTCCAGAGCCGCGACAGCGGCCCCACCGTCTCCTCCTTGTCGGGGAGGCGCGCCGAGGCGAGCCGCGCCAGGTCCGCCACGCCATCCGTCCCGAGCAGCAGCGCGTGCACGTCCTCCGTCGGCACCAGCGCCTGGGTGGACAGCGTCGTGTCGTCCCCGCGCAGCAGCGCATAGGCGAGGTACGGCGGCGCGTTGCCCGGAAACGGCCCGAGCGGGTGCACCTCGCCGTTGAGCGCCCACACCCCGTCCCCCGCCGAGAAGACGAGCGTCTTCGAGGGCGTCACCACCGCGCCCACCAGCGTGAAGAGGAAGTCCCCCAGTGCGTCCCTGCCCAGCTCCCCCCGGAGCTCTCCCAGCAGGCACAGCACGTCCTCGCGCAGGCCGGGCAGGAACGTCGCCTCGTCCACGTGCTCCCCTTCCGCCAGCCGTACCAGCGCCGCCTGTGCCAGCCGCCTCACGCCGAGCTGCGCGCCCAGCTCACTGCACGGCTGGCTGCCGCACCCGTCCGCCACCACCGCCACCAGGCCGTGCTCGCTGGCACGGACGCACAGCGCATCCTGGTTGTTGCGCCCCGCCCGAGCGTGCTCACGTCCCTGCACCGAGGCGGCGGCGATGTCGAAGGGCAGCGCGGACATGACTCTCCCGTGGCCCGCTGAGGGCACGGACGGCGAAACCGAGACACGCTGGCGGCACACCCCGCCCGTGGCCTCCCCACGGGTGGCGGCCTCCTCACGTCCCCGGAGCAAGGCGCCACGAGCGCGCCTCTCCGTTGGCGGCGCCAGCCCGCTGCGCCTTGCCCCAGGTTCGTGTTTCTACGACACCAACATAGTGTCCAAGCGACACCATGTCAAATCAATCGGGGGCGTTCGCACTGGAGGGCAGGGCCCGCGTTGGCGGGCGCACACCCGGGGTCAGGGCGGCTTCAGAGCTCGAAGTTGAAGCCCGCCTTCTCCAGCTGTTTGTATTTCTTGTGGTCGAACCGGTAGAGGCGCGCGGCGCGGTGGGAGACGTCCTGCTCCACCTCGTCCAGCTCCTCCAGCAGGTCCATGGCGAGAATCTTCTTCCGGAAGTTCCGCTTGTCGAGCTGCCGCTCCAGGACGATTTCGTACAGGCGCTGGAGCTGGGTAAGGGTGAACTTGGGAGGCAGCAGCTCGAAGCCGATGGGCTGGTAGCGGACCTTGCCCTTGAGCCGCTGCAGCGCGGTGGAGAGGATGTCCGCGTGGTCGAACGCCAGCTTCGGCGTGTCCCAGACGGAGAACCACGCCGCCTCGCGCGCGTCCGTGGCCGCGTGCAGCGTGTGGTCGCTGAGCTTCACCAGCGCGAAGTAGGCCACGGTGACGACGCGTCCCCGGGGGTCCCGCTCCGGAGCGCCGAAGGTGTAGAGCTGCTCCATGTGCCCGGGGCGGATGCCGGCCTCTTCCTCCAGCTCCCGGCGCGCGGCGGTGTCCAGGGCCTCGTCCATCCGCACGAAGCCGCCCGGCAGCGCCCACCGCCCCGCGAAGGGCTCCACGCCCCGGCGGATGAGCAGCACCTTCAGGTCCTCGTCATCCAGGCCGAAGACGACGCAGTCCACCGTCAGTGCCGGTCTCGGGTACTCGTAGGTGTGGCTCACGGCTCCATCCGTTCGCTTCGCGCTGCGGTGGACACCCGGCATAGTGTCCGTCGCACACCCGGGTCAAGCCGGGGCCACCGGCCCGTGAAGGCTCAGGGACGCAGCGACTCCGCCGCCGCGAGCCGCCGCGCCACCGCGTCGATGAGCGCCCCACCCCGCTCCAGTTGCGCGTCCGCCAGTCGGATGAGGGTGGCATTCGGCCGGGCCTCGGGCACGGCCTGGAACACCCGCTCCACGGCCTCCGCCTCGCGGCCCGGGCCCAGCCACACCGCGTAGAGGATGGTGGCGGACGCGGTGGAGCGGCTGATGCCCGCCTCACAGTGCACGAGCACCTTGCGCGTGGTGCCCAGGTGCCCCCGGGCGAACTGGATGATTCTCGCGACGTCCTCGGCCGTGGGCGCGGAGTACGACTCCGAGTCCTCCGTCACGTCATGGAACAGCAGCCGCAGGCGGTGCTCCGCGCGCAGGAAGCCCACGGGGTGACGCTGGCCCGGGTCGCCGATGGACACGAGGCACCCCACTTCCTTGCCCGGGGTGCGGGACATCAGCCGCTTCACGGCCTGCCCCCGCGGGAGGATTTCGATGACGGGGAGCGTGTCCGGCTCGGAGCCCATGCGCTCAGAGCCTACCGCCCCGCGCCCGCCGCTACACGCGAACCATGCGCGAGAGCTGGCGCCAGTCGACGAGCTGGACGCTCTCCTCGGCCAGGTCGAACTCCAGCGAGCGGCGCATGCCGATGACGTCCCCGCCCATCTGGAACGGCACCTCGCGGTCGAAGTCCATGCGCAGGCGCTGGACGAACCAGTCGTGCATGCGCGGCATCGGGTGCTCTCCGCGCCACAGCTTGAACATGTTGCGCGTGGCCTCCAGCACCGTGGCGCCATACACGCGCACGGACAGCCGGTGCGGCACCGCCTGGGCGAAGGGGAAGGCCTTGAAGCCGAAGCCCCACTCGGGCGTGGTGGCCGCGCCGGCCACGCCCGCGGGCCCCTGATACAGCAGCGCGCCCTTGTCCCCGTGAGTCACCGGCTGCACCGCGCCCCGCGAGTCCACGGTGAGCGCGGTGTCACCCAGGTTGTAGACGGACACGTTGGGATTGCCCTCGCCGAACACGTGGCGGGGCACCGTCCGGGTGAACATGGCCCCGAGGTAGCCGCGCAGGCCGGCCTGGGTGCCGGCCAGTGGACCGGCGCTGGCGAGCTGGTTCTTGAAGTCCTGAATCATCTCCGCGTCCCAGCCCGTGCCGGCGAAGGGCGCCACCTTTCCCTCCACGCGCACCAGGGAGAAGGGCCGCAGGGGCGGCAGGCGCTCGCCCATGGCGGAGATCTGCTTCAGCGCGAGCGCGGGCCGGGGTGCCCCCGTGACGCGGGCCCAGGCATTGCCGGTCCCCAGCGGCAGCACGCCGATGGCGGGCAGCGCGACTCCGGCCGTGCGCAGCTCGTTGAGGAGCCCGGTAATCGTTCCGTCCCCTCCTCCGGCGAGCAGCAGGGAGGGCGGGTTGGGCCGGAGCGTGTCGGAAATCCAGGCACGGGCCTCCTCGAGCGAGCGGGTGAGGGCCACACGGGCGCGAGGCAGGAAGCGCTCCACGAGGCCTCCCACTCCTTCAGAGCCTCGGCGGGCGCGCAGGTTGACGAGGACGGCGATGTTGGTCATGGCGGGTGGACTTTCCCCAGGCTGTGTCATGGCCCGGTCACGGCGCCGCAACCCGGAGCGCGTCGTGACGCAAAGATGACCCTTTTTCAGCTCGCGAGCGCGTGGGCGACGCGCACTCCGAGTCTTCGTCCGGCCCCTCCCTTGCGGAAGGATGAGGCCGCCGCGACGAGTCCCCCAGCGAACAGCAGCCGGCGGAGCCACTGCTTGCCGGCCGAGTGGTAGCCACCGGAGGTGCCGGTGCCCTCGGCCATGGGGCGGAAGAGGCTACCGGAGGTATGGCCCTGGCGCACCTTCTCGAAGTGCTGGGAGCTGGTGACGCCGCGCATGGTCCGCTCGAAGGTGGCGGGCATGAGGCCGTGCATGGCGGCGAAGCCCCGGGCGGCGGGGCCGACGAGCACCTCGTGCCTGGGCTTGCGCAGGACGCGGAGGATGGCCCGGGCCACGCGCTCCGGGGTGTAGACGGGCTCCACGGGGCGGATGCGCCAGCCGGTGTAGTTGGCGGTGTGCTGCCACAGCGGCGTGTCGATGGCGGCGGGCAGCACGGTGCACACGTCGATGCCGGTGTTGAGCATCTCCTGGCGGACGGAGGCGGAGAAGCCGCGCACGGCGTGCTTGGAGGCGACGTAGGCGCTGACGTACGGCGCGGCGACGGCGCCGAAGGTGGAGGAGACGTTGACGAGGGTGCCGTAGCCCTGGTGGCGGAACTGCGTCACGGCGACGCGGGTGCCAGTGACGGTGCCGAAGAAGTTGGTCTCCATGAGGTGGCGAAAGGCATCGTCGGGGGTCTGCTCGAGGCTGCCCATGAGGTAGACGCCGGCGTTGTTGATCCACGCGTCGAAGTGGCCGAACGCGGCGAGGGCCTCGTCGGCGAGGTGGTGCACGGCCTTGGAGTCCGAGACGTCGGTGGGGACGACGAGGGCGCGCACGCCCCGGGCCTCGCACTCGCGAGCCAGGTCATCGAGAGGGTCCTCACGGCGGGCGGCGAGCACCACATGGGCGCCCTTCTTCGCCAGCGCGAGCGCGGTGGCCCGGCCGATGCCGCTCGACGCTCCGGTGATGACGATGATCCGGTCCTTCCATCCCCGCTTCATTCCGCTGTCTCCTTGCCGGGGCAACCCCGTGGCCCCCTACCCCCTCGCGAAGATGGGGATGGCACGCTGCGACGCACCCGGCCATCGCAAGGCCCCCTGAGGGGCAGGCAGCCGGGCGGACATATAAAGGTGGGGCTCGGGTCCTCCAGCGGGACGGTGCGTCCAGGCCGTGGACGGGTGGGGCCTGCCGCGGGAGGCGGTGGGGATGGGTTCCAGCCGGGGCCGACGCCAGGTGGGATGTGCCAAGGGGCTGAAAGAACTGGGGTTCTGGATTGGGGCGGCGGGTCTGGAGGAAGGTGGGTGGACTTGGTATGTGCGCTCGGCTGTCGGATGGCTGACGGAACACGGCCTGCACCCGGTCCGCATCATGAACTCCCCCAAGACCCCTCTCGCGGCCACCTGCATCGGGCGCTCGCCAATCCCTGCTCAAGGACTCGCAGAGATGAGAATCACATTTGCCATTCTAGCGTGTCTGATTTCGGCGACGACGTATGCGGCACCTCGCCGCATGGTGATAGCCGACGGCGACTGCAAGGACGCGGAGCTGGGCAGTCAGGCCAAGGCGTTCCTGGATGCGCTCGCGTCGCGCCCCGAGCAGGAGACGCTGAGCGCCGCCGAGTTCGGTGAGCGGCTCTTCCCCCAGGCCAACAAGAGCTACGAGGACCTCCAGCGCCAGCTCGAGGCCGCCCAGGACCAGTTCTACGAAGGCCGCAACGCCAGGGCGGCCCAGGCCGTCGACGAAGCGCTCCAGCAGATCACCCGCCTGCCCGTGGGAGACATGCGCTGGAAGCTCTTCGTGGACGCCCAGCTCCTCCACGGCCTGAACTACCGCACCCTGGGCAAGGTGAAGGAGAGCGACGCCGCGTTCCGCAGCGTGTTGCGGCTCCAGCCGGAGTACACGCTCGACCCGGACCAGTTCGCCCCGTCCCTGCGGCAGTCCTTCGACAAGCTGAAGCGAGACCTGGCCCGGACGCCCAGGGTGAAGCTGTCCGTGAAGTCCACGCTGCCCGCGGCGGACGTGTACCTCGACGGGCTCAAGGTTGGACAGACGCCGCTGACGCTCGACGTGATTGCAGGCACCTACGACCTCACCCTGGTGAAGGGCACCGCCACCAGCTTCCCCCGTCAGGTCCAGGTGCAGGGCGCCGACACGCCCCTGCTCATCGACGTGGCTTATGAGAGCTCCGTGTCCGCCAATCCCTTCCCCTGCATCACCTCCACGGATGGAAATGACGAGCGGACCCTCAGTCATGCCGTCCGGCTGGGTGGCACGCTCGGCGTGGAGGAGGTCATCGTCGTCCGGCTGGAGCGCACGAGCAGCGGCCCGAAGTGGTTCGCCGCCACCGTGCTCAACGTCGAGGGGGGCCAGAAGCTGCGCGAGGGAGGCTTCAAGACGCAGGGAATGGATGCTCCGTCGGAAGCCCTCCCCGCCCTCGTGGACTTCGTGACCACGGGCCGCTCCCCCTCCAACCTCGTCGTGATGAATGCCAATGGCAAGGCCCCCTGGGAGCAGCCGGGCAGTGCGCAGCGGGGTGGAACAGACGTCAACGCGAGCAATCAGCTCTCGTCGTCCCGTTCGGCCTCAGGGCTGCGGGTAGCGTCCTATGTGGCGCTCGGCGCGGGCGTGGCGGCGCTCGGCGGCGCGGGCGTGGTGCGGCTCATGGCCCAGAAGGACGTGAATGCGCTGGAGAAGCGGCTCGACAATGGCCGCATCCTGTCCACCGACAGGGAGGCCCTGGTGCTGCGCGACTCCCTGGCGAAGAAGAGCAACGTCCTCAACGGGCTGCTCGTCGGTGGCGGCGCCGCGGTGGCCACGGGCGCGGTGCTCTTCCTGCTGTCCCCGTCCGCTCCGCCTCCTGTCTCGGTGGGGCTCTCCACCGATGGTGAGGGCGCCTCGGCCACGCTGTCCGGCTCCTTCTGACGGCCGCATTCGAAGGGCACCGCATCCCCGGAAGGGCGCGTAGAGTGCGCCCATGATGCGTGCCCTCCTCGTCCTGTTGCTGGCCACGAGCGCCTCCGCCGCGGCTCCCCGCACCTTCCGGGTCGACTACTTTCACACCGGCAATGCCACCGAGGAGCGCTTCAGCATCGACAAGGTGGTCCTCGAGCCGCTGCCCTGGCCCGGCCATCCCGAGCGAGCCATCGACGAGACGAACCTCGGCAAGTACCTCTTCGAGGTGCGGGACAGGACGTCGAACCGGCTCCTGTTCTCGCGCGGCTTCGCCTCCATCTACGGCGAGTGGGAAATCACCACCGAGGCGCGGAGCATGCACCGCACCTTCCACGAGTCGCTGCGCTTCCCCGCCCCGGAGCGCCCCGTCCAGGTGCTCCTCAAGAAGCGGGATGCGCAGAACGCCTTCCGCGAGGTCTGGTCGCTGGTGGTGGACCCGAAGGGGATGTTCGTGGACCCGTCCTCGCCCCCTTCACCCGGCCCGCTGCTGAAGCTGCTGGAGAGCGGACCGCCGGAGCAGAAGGTGGACCTGCTCATCCTCGGCGACGGTTACACCGAGGCCGAGCGCCCCAAGTTCGAGAAGGACGCCCGCCGCATGGTGGACATCCTCTTCACCTTCTCGCCCTTCAAGGAGCGCAAGGCGGACTTCAACGTGTGGGGCCTGGTGCCCGCCGCCGCGCAGTCCGGCATCTCCCGCCCCTCCACGGGCGTCCACCGGCGCTCGCCCGTGGGCACCACCTATGACGCCTTCGGCAGCGAGCGCTATGTCCTCACCTTCGACAACAAGGCCTTCCGCGAGACGGCCGCCTTCGCGCCCTACGAGTTCGTGGAAATCCTGGCCAATGGCAACACGTACGGCGGCGGGGGCATCTTCGGCCTCTACGGCACCGTGGCCGCCGACAGCCTGTGGGCGCCGTATGTCTTCGTCCACGAGTTCGGCCACCACTTCGCGGGCCTCGCCGACGAGTACTACACCTCCGAGTCCGTCTACGTCCCCGCCGCGGACCGGCTCGAGCCGTGGGAGAAGAACGTCACCGCGCTCCACGCTCCCGAGCAGCTCAAGTGGAAGCACCTGGTGTCACAGGCGACTCCGCTTCCCACGCCCTGGGACAAGGCCGGGTACGAGAAACACGCCACGGACGTGCAGCATCGCCGCCGGCAGGTCCGCGCCCAGCGCAAGCCGGAGTCGGACATGGATGCCCTCTTCCTGTCCCAGCGGGACTGGGAGGAGAAGTTCCTATCCACGCAGAAGTACTCGGGTCGGGTGGGCGCCTTCGAGGGGGCCATGTACGAGCCCCGGGGGTACTACCGGCCCCAGCTCGACTGCGTGATGTTCACCCGGGACCGCGTGCCGTTCTGCGCGGTGTGTCAGGGCGCCATCTCGGAGGTCATCGACCTGTACGCGGGCCCGCCGAAGCGGGCTCCGCGCGCGACTCCTTGAACACCTGACATTTCAAGCCAGCCCCGTGTCAAATGCCCGTATCCCCGGGGCAGCCCAATGGACCCTCTCCAAGTTCAGGTGTAAGGGAGGCCACTACCTGCTGAATCCCTTGGAGGGGACTGCATGCTCAGACGGAATTGGCTTCCGGCTCTCTTGACCGCCGTGCTGGTCACGATGGGCTCGGGCTGTGGAGACGAGTGCGTCGATTCGTTCGACTGTCGCAATGACAATGGTCAGCCCGCAGAGGGCAAGGAGTGGACCTGCAACGACGGTACGTGCGAGCAGCGCGACCTCACCACGCCGCCGCCTCCTCCTCCGGAAGATGCGGGCACGGATGCCGGGACGGACGCGGGTACGGACGCTGGCACCGATGCCGGTACGGACGCGGGCACGGATGCCGGTACGGACGCGGGCGTGACGTGCACGGATACCGCCACGGGCGGCGCCCAGGACCAGGGCTGCACCGCTGCGAACCCCGTCTGCGACACCACGACCAACACGTGCAAGGCGTGCCTCGACTCGGACCAGGCCGGTGGCGAAGACACGGGCTGCTCGGCTGCGACGCCCTTCTGCAAGACCGATGAGGCGGGCGGCGCGGGTGTGTGCAAGGCGTGCCTCGACTCGGACCAGGCCGGTGGCCAGGACACGGGCTGCGCGGCCGCGGCGCCCTTCTGCAAGACCGATGAGGCCGGTGGCGCGGGCGCGTGCAAGGCGTGCCTCGACACGGCGCAGGCCGCAGAGCTGGACCAGGGCTGCAGCACGCCGACCAACATCTGTGACATCACCGCCGCCAACGGCGTCGGTCAGTGCAAGGTGTGTGTGACGACCGGTGGTACCGCCGTCGGTTGCCAGGGCAGCCAGACCTGCAACGCGGCCGGCACGGCCTGCGAGGGCTGCGCGGACGACACCTCATGCGCCCCGGAGACCCCGGTGTGCCGCACGGACACGCAGCCGACGGCCTGCGTCGAGTGCACCAGCACCAGCGATGCCCGCTGTGACGAGAGCAAGCCGGTGTGCAACGCCAACAACCTCTGCGGCTGCACGACGAACACGCAGTGCGCGGACGAGCCGGGCACCCGTGACTTCTGCGACACCGCCGCCGCCAACGGCCGCGGCCTGTGCGAGGTGTGCGTGACGGACGCCAACTGCGCGGGCATCGACCCGAACCGGCCTGTCTGCAACGGCAAGACGGCCTGCGTCCAGTGCGTCACCAACGCGCACTGCTCACTGACCCAGACGTGCAACACCACGAACAACACCTGCGAGAACTCGAGCGTCCCCACGACTCCGGCGCAGACCAGCGCGCAGATTCAGGCATTCATCGCCGCTGCCGCTGGCAACCTGGCGAGTCCGTTGCCCATCACCGGTGGTTTCGTCACCTTCCTCAAGCCCGCGGTGCCCGGGCAGGCGGCCACCGAGCCGTCGGGCTTCTTCCTCCAGGCAGAGGCCGCCGGCCCCGCGATGTTCGTGTCCGATGCCACGGCGGCTGGCCAGGTGGCCGTCGGTGACCGGGTCAGCTTCAACGTGACCGTCAAGACGGTCACCAGCGGGGTGGATATCGCCTCGACGGTGACGGACTTCTCCGTGGTGACCCGCGGTCTCCCGGTGCAGAACCTCAATACGGCCACCCCCGCTGGCCTGAAGGTCGATCACACGGATACGGGCACCCTGGTGTCCGCCCTGAATGACGTGGAGTCCGAGCTCATCTACCTGACCGGCGATATCGAAACCGCGGATGGAGCACAGGGAACCGGATTCGCAGGCTTCCAGATCACCACCGATGGAATCACGGCCCCTGCCGCCACCTTCCGGCTCCGCGTGCCCGATGCCCTGGTCACCGAGCTCGACATCACTCCGGGCTGCGCGTTCACGCTGAACAATGGCGCCATGTGGCGCTTCACCGCCAGCGCACAGCCGTCGGCATTCTCCTCCTCTGACCTCACGGTTTCGACCTGCCCGGCGCCCAAGCTCGTGTCCGCGGCTGCGCGCTCCCTGACGGAAGTCGTGCTGACGTTCGACCGATTCATCTCCGCGGCAAGCATCACCGACGCCGCCGCACAGTTCACCTTCACGGAAGGGCTGACGGCCTCGGCCGCACAGGTCAGTGGCAAGCAAGTCATCGTGACGACGAGCGCCCAGACGCCCGGAACCAGCTACACCGCCACCGTTGCCACGAGTGTCACGGATAGGGCCGGAACCCCTGTCTCGGGCACGGCGAACACTGGAACCTTCACGGGCTACCGCACGGCTGCCGTTCTGCGGCTCACCGAGGTGCAGCCAAACTTCGCTGGCAATGCGGACCTGATCGAGCTGCAGGTCGTCAGCGCGGGTACGACCGCCGGGCTTGTCATCCACCAGGACGCAATCGCGCCCATCCGGGTGCTGGCGACCCTGCCGGACGTGGGTGTTGCCGAGGGTGACATCATCGTGGTGCACATCAATGGCACGGCCCAGAACGATGAGCGCACCGCCAAGGACCAGTTCCCGTCCAGCGCGACGCCTGGCAACTACGACACTGCATGGGACTTCCGGGGCGCCGGCGGTGCAGGCAATGGCGACATCCAGTACTCCAGCCGCGTCATCATGGTGAGAGATGGGGCCGGCACGATTCAGGATGCCGTGCCCTTCTACAGGACCGGTGTGACTCCGCCAGGCGCGTTCCCGAGCAACCTGCAGGCCATCCAGGCGGCGGGACAGTGGTTGCCCGCTGATTGCACGGGCCAGGCGTGCACGCCCACGTCGACGCCCACTTCCAATGACGTGTCTGTCAACTGGACGGGAATCCTGACGACCACGGCCACCACGGTCCGCCGGATCAACGCCACCGATACGAACCTGGCGGCTGATTGGGCAGTGGGCGCATCGTCCTTCGGTGTCGCCAATCCGTAGCCTCACGGCTCACGGTTGAATCATCCGGGCCGCGGTTCCCCAGGGAGCCGCGGCCCTTTTGTTTCCCCGGATGGGTGGATGAAGACCCGTACGTCACTGTCACCGTGTGGCACTACAGTGACGCGCTCATCTTCAGTGGGCCCGGGTTCGGGGGCCGGAGTCTCCATGCGGTTCCCACGCGTCCTGTCGCTGCTGCTCGCCCTCCTCCTGACGGCGTGTCCCGGCTCGAACCCCACTCCCGGCACGGATGCTGGCTCAAACCCCGAGGACGGCGGGGACTCCGCGCTCACCCTCTCCACCGACGCCCTCCCGGCCGCCACCGTCGCCTCGCCCTACCGCGCGAGCCTCTCCGCTTCCGGTGGCTCCCTTCCGTACTCCTGGCACCTCGTCGAAGGCTCCCTGCCTGCGGGCCTGACGCTCTCCAGCTCGGGCGAAATCACCGGCACTCCTTCCACCTCGGGCTCCGCCTCCTTCACCCTCGAGGTCCGTGACTCGCGTGCCCGCTCCGCTCGCGGGACGTTTGTCATTGAAGTCCGTGGCTCGGGATTCCAGGTCACCACCTCGGCCCTCCCGGATGCGTATCTCGGCACCGAGTACTCCGTCTCACTGGAGGCCTCGGGCGGCACCGCGCCCTACACCTGGACCCTCGCGGGCGGCGCCCTGCCGTCGGGCCTTCGGCTCGGAGCGAATGGCCGCTTCACCGGTCCCCCCGTGGCCTCGGGCACCTTCGCCGTCACCGTCAGCGTCCAGGACGCCGCCGGCCTCTCCGCCCAGCGCGACCTTCCCCTCTCCGTCTTCGCGCCGCCTTCCCTCTCAAGCACCCCGCTCGCCCTCGCCGTCGTCGGCGTGCCCTACTCCGCCGCGCTGCAGGCCACGGGCGGCCGGGGGCCGCTCACCTTCCGCATCAACTCGGGCTCGCTGCCCGCGGGACTCCGGCTGGAGGAGGGCGCCATCCTCGGCACGCCCACCACCGCGGGCGCCGCGTCCTTCACCGTCGAGGTGCAGGACCGCAATGACCGCGCCGCCTCCGCCTCCTTCCAGCTCTCCGTTCGCGGCGGCCTCACTGTCACGCCCACCACCCTGCCGGACGCGTATACCGACGCCGCTTATGGCCATGCCCTCTCCGCCGCGGGCGGCCAGCCTCCGTACACCTGGGCCCTCACGCAGGGCCCCCTGCCCACGGGACTGAGCCTCCTCGCGTCAGGTGTCCTCGAGGGCACGTCGACCACCGCGGGCACGTCCTCGTTCACCGTCCGCGTCACCGATGCCGATGGTGCCAGCGATACCCGTGAAGTGACGCTCGCCACGTATGCGCCTCCCTCCGTCGCCGCGGTGCCTGCCCAGAGCGTCTACGTCAATGACAGCGTCGCGCTCCCCTTCACGGCCTCCAGTGGCAGGGCGCCGTATGTCTTCACCGCCTCCGGCGAGCTGCCTCCCTCGCTGACGCTCGCACCCGAGGGGCTCCTCCACGGCCGGCCCTCCCTGGCGGGCGGCTTCGCCTTCGACGTCATCGCTCGCGACGCCAATGGCCGCACCGCCACGCGCTCCGTCTCCATCACCGTCCACGCACCTCCCGCCATCACCTCCACCACGCTGCCGGACGGTGACCTGGGACAGCCCTACAGCCAGCGCCTCTCCTCGACGGGCGGCCGGGGCACGCTGACCTGGTCACTCGCCTCCGGCTCCCTGCCCGCGGGAATGGGCCTCTCACCGAACGGCACGCTCAGCGGCACACCGTCGGCCGCCGGCACGTCCTCCTTCACCGTCCGCGTCGCCGACGAGGGCGGACGCACCGACAGCCGCACGTGGGTGCTCGCCGTCTACGGTCCGCCCACCATCACCACCAGCGCGCTCCCTGACGGCTACTCGGGCAGCACGTATTCCGCCAGCCTCACCGCCACGGGCGGACGCGCGCCGCATACCTGGTCCATCGCCTCCGGCTCGCTGCCCACGGGAGTCACCCTCACGCCGAGCACCGGCGCCCTCTCCGGCACCCCCGGTGACAATGCCAGCACCTTCTCCGTCACCCTCCGCGTCACCGACAGCGCGGGCCGCGGCGCCACCCGGTCGCTCACCCTCGCCGTGTACGTGCCGCTGTCCCTCTCGGGACCCGGCCTCGAGCTCGACGGCTATGTCTCGGAGGAGTTCAGCGCCAGGTACTTCCTCACCGGCGGCAAGCCACCCTACGTCTTCTTCACGCCCGGCACCCGCCCCGCGTGGCTCGTCCTCACCAGCAGCGGCGAGCTCTTCGGCACGCCCCACTCCGTGGGCACCACCTCCGGCCAGGTCAGCGTCTCCGACGCGAACGGGCGCACCGCGACGCAGCCCTTCGTCCTCACCACGTACCTGCTCCCCACCGTCGTCAACACCTCGCATCCCGAGGGTCGCGTCGGCGAGGCCTACTCCACCCAGCTGTCCGCAGCGGGGGGCAAGGCGCTTTTCACCTGGAGCATTGCCTCGGGAGCGCTCCCCACGGGGCTGTCGCTCAACGCCTACACGGGGCGCATCAGCGGCACGCCCACCAGCGGCTCCACATCCTTCGAGGTGCGCGTCTCCGACGCCAACAACCGCGCCTCCGTGCGCGCCATCACCCTCCCCATCTACGCGCCGCCCGTCGTGACGACGACCTCGCTCCCGCAGGCCACCGTGGGCCAGCCCTACAGCGCCACGCTCACCGCCTCCAACGGGCGGGCGCCCCTGTCCTGGAGCCACACCGGCGCGCTGCCCTCCGGGCTGTCCCTGTCCTCCACGGGCGTCCTCTCCGGCACGCCCACGGCCACCGGCACCTCCAGCTTCACCGTCACCGTGAGCGACTCCGAGAGCCAGTCGCCCCCGCGCACGCTGTCCCTCTTCGTGAGCGGCGCGGGCGCCCTGTTCACCGTGGGCCACTGGAACATCGAGTGGTTCGGCGCGCCCAACCAGGGACCTCCGAGCTCGACCTCCGATGGCGGCACTCCCGACGACCTGCAGATTGCCTACGCGCGCGACATCCTGAGCAGTGACGCGGGCGTCAACGTGTGGGGACTCGTGGAGATGGTGGACTCCAACGACTTCGACACCCTCAAGGCCCAGCTGCCCGGCTACAGCGGCTTCCTCGCCAATGACGTCGCCTACGTTCCCGATGGCGACTTCTGGTACGGCAACGGAGAGCAGAAGCCCGGCATCCTCTACGACAGCACCCTCACCTTCCTCGGTGCCTACCTCATCCTCACCGAGGCCGCCTTCGACTTCGCTGGCCGTCCGCCCCTGCGCGTGGACTTCACCGTCCGCGCCCACGGTGCCGATGAAAACCTCACCGTCATCGTCGTCCACATGAAGGCGTTCGAAGACCTGGACGCCTATGGGCAGCGACAGCGCGCCAGCGCCGCGCTCAAGAGCTACCTCGACTCGCAGCTGCCCTTCGAGCGCGTGCTCGTCATCGGCGACTGGAATGACGACGTCGACCACTCGATTACGGAGAGTGGTGGCGTGCCGCTCGTCACCCCCTTCGAGTCCTTCCTGCTCGACGCCTCCGACTACACCTTCATCACCCGGCCGTTGTCGCTCGCCGGTGAGCGCACCACCGTCAACTACCCCGACGCCATCGACCACACGCTCGCCACCAACGAGATGGCCGCCGACTACCTGCCCGGCTCGGTCCGCGTGCTGCGCCCCAACACGTCCCCTCACAACTACGGGAACACCGTCAGCGACCACTACCCCGTCATCAGCCGCTATGTACTGGAGGGCCACCTCCCAGGGCCCTCGCCCGCGCCGCACCTGTTCATCAACGAGGTGCTCGCCAACGAGCCCTCCCTCGACGGCGGCGTGGGAGACTCCCACTACGAGTTCATCGAGGTGGTCAACGCCGGCTCCACCAGCGCCGACCTGTCCGGCTGGAGCCTGCGCGACTCCACGGCCGAGCGTCACGTCTTCGCCTCCGGGACGACGCTCGCCCCGGGCCGCGCCTTCGTCGTCTTCGGCGGCCCCCGCGGCTTTCCGGCCGGCACGCCCAACACCGTGGCCGCCTCCACCGGATTCCTCGGGCTCAACAACGACGGGGACACCGCGTACCTCCACATCTCCGACGGCGGCATCGCGGACCTGGTGCCCTACACCACCACCGAGGACAACCGCTCCATCAACCGGAGACCCGATGCCGTGCCGGACGCGGGCTTCGTCCCCCACACCACGCTCAACCCGGGCCTCAATGCCTCTCCGGGACGGCGCGCGGATGGCGGCGCGTTCTGAGGTTCAGCGCGGGGGCGTGGGCTCGGCGCCCGGCCGCGCGCGGCCCTGGGGAGTCTCGCGCAGGTTGGGCAGGACCTCCGGCTCCGGCCGGGGCAGCACCTCCACCTCGCGCGCCACCCAGCCTCCGGGGCCCTCGTCGTAGCTCACGCGGACCTCATCGCCCGTCCACATCCCGCCCAGCCCCAGGGACTTGCCCTTCAGCAGGATGCGCGTGCCCGGGTTCACCTCGAGGTCCCGCTCCACGCCGGCCAGGTCCCGGATGAGCAGCTCGTTGTCGCCCACCCACGTCACGTGCCCCTGCACGCTCCCGGTGGGCTCGGGACGTCCCGAGCCGCCCTGTCCCGTAGGCTCCTGCACCATCGCGTCGGGCCCCTTCAGGGACTCGGGGTCCGGTGCCGGCTCGCGCGAGGCCATCAGCTCTCGCAGCACCTCGGAGCGCCCCTCACGCTCGCCCGCCGAAGGCCCCTGCAGCCCCTCGCCCCGCTCGCACCCGAGCCCCAGGGCGCCCACCAGGAGCGCCAGCCACGTCCAGCCACGTGCGCCGCTCATCGTCTCGTGCCCTCCCGCCCGGGAAGGAGCCCCCAGGGCCCAGGCTCGGCCCCGGCCTCCCTCCGTCTCCTCCTCAACATGAGGACGGCGGGGGCGGCCGAGAACCCACGGGCCCGGGCGCCTCGTGCCTCGAAGGCCAGCGGGCGGACGACGGAGGGCCACCCCGTCGCCTCGTCCAGCGGAACGGCTACCGCGCGGCCTCGATGGCGAAGATGAGCGTCACCTTCGCCTGCACCGTCTGCTCCTCCGGCTGGATGGGCGTCGTCGAGGCGCGGGCATCCGCCACCTCCGCCATGGCGAAGCGCGCCGCGTACAGCCGCGGGGGCTCCGTCACCGTGCTCACGTCCAGCACCGCGCCCAGCTTCACGTTCAGCGATGCCGCCAGCACCTCCGCCGACTTGCGCGCCCGCGCCACCGCCTGCCGCAGCGCCTCGCCCTGCACCGCGTCCTCACGGCTCAGCCCGAAGCGCACCTGGTCCACCCGGTTCGCGCCCGCAGCCAGCGCCTGGTCCAGCAGGCTCCCCACGCGGGACAGCTCCGTCACATGGGCGCTCACCAGGTTGCTCACGCGGTAGCCCCGCAGCTTCGGCTCCTGCTCGTTCGGGCCCTGCGGCGCGTAGTCCGGATACACCGAGTAGTTGCGCGTCTGGATGTCCCGCCGGGCGATGCCCGCGGACGTCAGCGCCGCAATCACCTTCTCCATTCGCTTCGCGTTCTGCTCTCCCGCCGCCTTCGCCGTCGGCGCCAGCGTCTCCACCGCCAAGTCGATGAAGGCCTCGTCGGGCTGGGCCTTCACCTCGCCCGTGCCCTCCACGCGAATCGTCCGCACCAGCGGGTCCACCGGGGGACGCGGCACGGGCACGGACGGAGACTGCGCGGTGGCCACCAGGCCGGTGAGCAGGACAGCGGTGAGCAATCAGGGACGAAAGGTGTGGAGCATGGCGCCTCCTCGGGCGGGTGCGGTGCGGCGTCGGCTGACGACGTCCTCACCCCCTGGGACGGCAGGGCCCCGGACGGCATTCACTCCGTCTCGGGGCCCACTCACTTCCCACTCCCGGAAGGTGCTCCCTCCTTCCCTCAGGAAGTGAGAGCACCGTCCGTCCGCGCCCGGCTAGTGCGTCGTGGCGTCCGCGCCCGGCTCCTGGGCGCCCGGCCGCAGCCCGGCGACGGAGCGCACCTTGGTGGCCGCCTTGCGGCGCGCGGAGCGCAGCGCGTCCCGGCCGATGTCCATCACCGCCGACATCGCGCCCGCGACGATGTTGCCCGGCGGCGTGTCCGGCGCCAGCGGGTGCGGCCGGGTGGGCGCCGCCTTCTTCGCCATCTCCAGCACGTCCGCCATCGTCCGCAGCTCCTGGGGACGGAAGGCCTTCTTCACGGCGGGGAACAGCTCGCTCTCCTCGTCCAGCACGTGCGAGCGCACGTTCTCCATCAGCACGTGCACCTTGGCGTCGAAGCGCTCCGCCTCCGGCGGCAGCGCGTCCAGCTCCGCCAGCGTCAGCTTCACCACGTGGTGCTCTTCCAGCGCGTTGAGCACGTCGTCCCCCAGCTCCTCCGCGCGCGCACGCACCGCCGGGTAGAAGACCTGCTCCTCGATGGACGCGTGCATCGACAGCTCGCGCACCATCTGGTCCACCAGCTTGCGCTTCAGCTTGTGGGCATTGGGTCCCGCCTTCTCGTACTTGCGGAACAACTGCTCCACCGTCTTGTGGTCGGCCTTCAGCAATGCAATGGCATCCATGGGTCCTCCTCCCCCGAGGTCTTGAAGCCGCGCGGCTCCGGGCCCGAGGCCCCCCCGGCTCCTGGCGCAGCGCGGCACGTCCTGGATGGTGGGGATGGCCCGGCACGGATGCCGTGGCGGCACGGGGATGGCTCGCCCGCCGGGATGTCCGGCAGGCAGGCAGGCTCCACCCGGGCCTTGGGTACTTCGCCAGGGCTGCCCTGGAGTGCCAGCCTTTGACCCTGGAGTGCCGCCCTGTGTCATCGCCTTGGGACGAAGTCAGCCCGGAGTTGCAAGCGATGCGGGGTTTCCACGTCGTCTCACGAGGACTCAAGGCTCTTGGATGGCAGCCAGCGAACGAACACCCGGGATGCCGGAGCAATCACCGGCTGCAGGGCTGCTGGCCAATGTCCGGACCGCGGTGACCGGGAGCCCACGGATACCCGCGGTGGGATTGGGGAAGGGGGAACACGGTGGTGAATGAGACCTTGCGCGTCCGGGTCGCGGGCATTGCTCGCGAGGCCGAGGACATCCTTTCGTACGAGCTGGTCTCGGAGGATGGAGGCGCACTGCCTCCGTTCGAGGCGGGTGCCCATCTGGAGGTGCGGGTGCCGGGCCCGGGCGACTACGTGCGCGCGTACTCGCTCTGCAACGACCCGGACGAGACGCACCGCTACGTCATCGCCGTGCACCGGGATGGCAAGGGACGCGGCGGCTCGCGCGCCATGCACGAGCGGGTGCGCGTGGGAGACGTGCTGGAGGTGGGGGCGCCCACCAACAACTTCCCGCTGCTGTTCGCGCGCAGCTACGTGCTGGTGGCGGGCGGCATCGGCATCACCCCCATGCTGGCCATGGTGCGCCTGCTCGAGCGCACCGGCGCCTCCTACACGCTGCACTACTGCGCGCGCTCACCCGAGCGCACCGCCTTCCGCGAGCTGCTGTCTTCGGGGCCCTTCGCGGGCCGCGTGCGCTTCTACTTCGATGGAGGCGACCCGACGAAAGGGCTGGACGTGCAGGGGCTGCTGGCCAGCCGCACGCCGGGCGCACGGCTCTACTGCTGCGGCCCCGCGGGGCTGATGAAGGCGGTGCGCGCCGCCGCCACCCAGCACCGGTGGCCCTGGGAGAAGGTGCACTTCGAGTCCTTCACCGCCGAGGGCACCGGCGCGGCCTCCGGCCAGGTGGACACCGACTTCGAGGTCACCATCCGCAGCACGGGCCAGGTGCTGCGCGTGCCCGCCGGTCAGTCCGTGCTCAACGTGCTGCGCCTCAACGGCGTGCCCGTGCAGAGCGACTGCGAGGCCGGCTCGTGCGGCACCTGCGTCACCCGCGTCTGCGAGGGCCAGCCCGAGCACCGCGACACGTTCTTCCAGCAGGAGCCCGCGGGCGACAAGCGCATGCTCGTCTGCGTCTCCCGCGCCCGCACGCGGCGGCTGGTGCTCGACTTGTAGCGCCCCGGCGCCCGGAAGCGCGGGCCGCTCCCGCGCCCTTCCAGGCCCGTGGACACTCCGGGCACGAGGCGCCCCGGATGCGAGGCGCCCCGGATGCGAGGCGCCCCGGGTGCCCGGAGGCGCTTCACCTCGGGAAACGTCAGCCTCCGTCCGCCGCGAGCCGGAGCGCCTCCTGGAAGATGCGGTCCGTTCCCCCGGCGAGGCTCGGCGCATCGAGGGCGAGCTCCACGTCCGGCGGGAGCCCGACCCGCTCGTACACCTGGCCGTCGGGAGCGGCATACAGCTCGTTCGACAGACCGAAGGACCAGCCGTTCGGAAGCTGCCGGGTCAGCACGTCCGAGTGCGCGCCATCCGTGCGCTCACCCACGACGGTGACGTTCGGGAGTGCCCCCATGGCCATGGTGAAGATCTCCGCCGCGCTCGCGGACAGGCTGCTCGTGAGGATGTAGACCCGGCCGGTGAAGCGCCGCGGGCCCGCCGGGGCGAAGCGGTACTCCCGCGGAGGGGTGAAGCCCTGCCCCACACGGGCCTTCTTGGTGAAGGCCAGGCGCTCCACGTCCGTGAAGCGGCTCGCGATGGCCAGCGAGACGGCGTCGTAGCCGCCTGCATTGAACCGCACGTCGAGGATGAGGGCCTGCTTGTCGCCCAGCGCCGCCAGCGCCTCGTCGATGGCGCGGGCCGCCGCTGCCACGTCGTCCGCTTCGTCGCCCGCGGGCCCGCTGAAGCCCACCATGCCGGCGAGGAAGATGTACCCCACCCGCGCGTCGAGTGACTGGTACGCCAACCGTTCATGCGCCGTCAGCGTGACGCCCGGCCCGCCGAGGTAGTGCCCGCGCACGTACTGCTTCACGCCCTCGAGGTGCGTCTCCAACCATTCGGGCGGCGGCTTGGGACGGAACTCCTGGTCGTCCGCTTCGAGTGAGATGTGTCCGTCCGTCAGGGGCGCGAGCAGCTCGGACAGCACGGAGAACAGCTCGGCCTCGCTCGTCCCGGACGTGACACGCGGCCGGAACGTCTCGTAGCGGGCCCGCCAGTCGACCCCGTAGAGGTCGAAGAGGGCGTACTGCTCGGCGAAGGTGCTCCAGAACACCTCGAAGTTGGACACGGGGTCATCCGCTCGAGGCTCCGGCCGGGTGCAGACCTCCGGGAAGGCCGCACGCCGCGCGGTGATGTGGAGCGTCGTCGCGTTCTCGATGACGAGTTGCTCGCCGTCGAGCCGGAAGCGCAGCCCGAGCCCGGGAGCGGTTCCATCCGCCTCCACGCCCTCCCTGGCGTAGCGCAGGCAGCTCACCGTGGTGAGCTCATGCAGCGCCACCCTGTCGCCCTGGAAGCGGACGACGAAGCCATAGCCCTCGGTGGTCCAGCTGCCCTCCAGCGCTCCGTCGAGGGGAAGCGGGTCTTCTCCGTCATCCTCCCCGCACGCGGGCAGCGTCACGAGCAGCGCCAGGGAAAACAGCCGGAACCAGCGGGTCATCCGTTTCTCGTCAGGCATATGGAACCTGCCTGAACACCGGGAGCGGGAGATTCTGTTACTCCCCTGCCGTCGTGACACGCTTGGCACAGGGCCGGCCGGGCCCGGGCTACGCGGCGCGACCCTCGGCATCGCGGCGGACGCGGGCGACCTCGGTGCGGATGAGCTTGCGCAGCGCCTCCGGGTCGAAGGGCTTCTCCACCCGGGGGTTCTCCACCCGCTCCAGGAACTGGCGCGCCGCTGGCGTGAAGGCGCCGCCGGTGATGAAGACCACCCGCTCCACGACGCGCGGCGCTTCCCGCACCAGCGCGTCGTACAGGTCCATGCCCGTCATCTCCGGCATCATCAGGTCGCAGAGCACCACGTCGTAGCGCAGCTCCGGCCCACGCAGGTACTCCAGCGCCTGCCGGGCACTCACCAGCACGTCGACGTCGTTCTCCCGCGCCAGCGTGCGGCGGATGGCCCCGCTCACCAGCGCGTCGTCGTCCACCACCAGCACCCGGCCGCGCGCCTGCACCGGGCCCGTGTCCAGCGGCGCATCCGTGCGGGGCTCATGCGCCGGTGGAGCCGCGTCGGGCCGGGCATGCGGCGCCAGTCCGTGCGCGGCCTGCCTGGACGGTACGGCCTCCGACGCCGTGCCGCTCGTGGAGGCCGCGGCGCCTGAAGGAGTGCCCTCCGGCGCCGCCGTGCGCGACACCGTGCTCACGGCCCAGGCCATCGGCCCCGTGGGGCCCGCCTTCACGACCTCGGCACCTGCTGGAGGAACGAAGCCCACGGTGCGCTCACGGAGCACGGCCTCCGAGGAGCGCGCCGGGGTCTCCGGCGTCGTGCCGGTGCCGGGCATGAACGGGTCCGCGACCGAGGACCACCGCTGCGAGCCCGGGGGGGCTTCCACGGCCCCGCGCGCTGGCGCCGCGTCCGCCCTCGGCTCCACCGTGCCACGGGCCTGCGCCGCGTCCGCTCTCGGCTCCACCGGTGGACGCACCTGCGCGGCCTGCGTCGCCTCCCACGCCGCGTCCACCACGGCCTGGACGGCCACGGCGGGCATCGCCCCCGAGTCGCGCGCGGCGCGCTTCAGCGTCACGCGGAACACGGCGCCCCGGCCCGGCTCGCTCTCCACGGAGATGCTGCCGCCCATGGCCGTCACGTACGCATGGCACAGCGACAGCCCCAGCCCCGTGCCCACGCCCGGCTTCGTCGTGTAGAACGGGTCGAAGATGCGGCCGAGCGACTCCGGGGCAATCCCGATGCCCGTGTCGCGAACCTCGGCCACCACCATGCCGTCGGGCGCCACGCGGGTGACGAGCCGCACCTCGTTCGACTCCGCCCGCCCCTCCGGCAGCGCGTGCGCCGAGTTGATGAGCAGGTTGAGGAACACCTGCGCCAGGCGCGCCTCGCTGCCCTCCACCCTCGGCACCTCGCCGTAGTCGCGCACCAGCTTCGCGCGCGGGCGCAGCTCGGCCATCGCAATCTTCGCCGCCGAGTCCAGCACCGCGTGCAGGTCCACCGGCCCCTGCTGCTCCTCGTCCGGGCGGGAGAACGTCTTCAGGTCGCGGACGATGCGCCGCACCCGGTCCGCGCCGTGCAGCGCCTCGCGCAGCGCCTGGCTCACGTCCTTGAGGCGAGGCCCCGCCCCGCGCAGCTCGCCCAGCTCCCGCGCCAGCACGTCCGCTTCCTCGCTGGCGTGCTCCAGGTTCGACACGATGTAGGCCAGCGGGTTGTTGATTTCATGGCCCACGCCGGCCGCGAGCTGCCCCACCGCCGCCATCCTCCCCGCTTGGACGAGCTGCGCCTGCGTCTGCCGCAGCGTGCGCATGTTCGCCTCCAGCTCCTCGTTGGCCCGCGCCAGCGCCTGCGTGCGGTCCTGCACGCGCTCCGCCAGCCACCGCTCGCGCGCCTTCAGCTGCCCCACGCGCAGCAGGTACACGGTGACGCCCAGCACGCACATCCCCAGCACGCACAGCAGCCAGAAGCCCGTGCGCTGCCACAGCTTCGGCTCCAGCGTCACCGCCAGCGTCACGGGCTGCGACCACGCGCCGTCGCGGCCCTCCGCCTGCACCTCGAAGGTGTAGCTGCCCGGGCGAAGCCCCGTGTACGTGGCCGTCCGCACCTCCGAGCTCACCCAGCCGTCGTCATGCCCCACCAGCCGGTAGCGGAAGGGCAGCTTCTTCGCGGCCCCGGGCGTGAAGGCCGTGAAGCGGATGTCCAGCCGCGAGCGCCCCGGCGGCAGCTCCACCGGGCCCTCCACCGGCACCGGCTTGTTCTGCACCCGCACCTCTTCAATCCGCACCTCGGGCGGCTGCCGGCTCGCGTGCACCCGCACCGGGTCCACGACGATGGCGCCGGCGAAGTTGGTGAACCACAGCCGCCCGTCCTTCCCCCGCCAGCCGGACGGCTGCGTGTTGCCGTTGCACTCCGAGCTGCGCATGCCGTCACGCTCGTCGAAGTTCAGCGAGCTCAGCCGAGGCAGCTTCCCCGAGGCCACGGCCTCCAGCTCGTCGCGGGACACGCGCGACACGCCCTTGTTGCTGCTCATCCACAGGTAGCCGTCGGCGTCGGGCACCAGGCTGAACACCGCGTCGTCGTACAGCCCCTGCGCGCCGGTGAAGCGCGCCCAGGTGTCGTCGCGCAGGCGCCCCAGCCCGCCCGTCTCCGTGCCCACCCACAGCGTGCCGTCCGGGTCCGCCAGCAGCGCCAGCACCACGTCGCCCGGCAGCCCGTCCTTCTGCAGGAAGCGCTGGAAGCCCTTCTTCTCCTCCTCCCAGCGCAGCAGCCCCATCTCCGTGCCGAACCACATCCGGCCCTTCGCGTCCTCCGCCATGACGATGATGGGGTGGTTGATGCCCTGCTTCGGCCCGTAGACGGTGACCTCGCCCCCATGCAGCCGCGCCAGCCCGCGCTGGGTGCCCAGCCACGTGTCGCCGCGCGAGTCCTCCAGGACGGCCGTCACCACGTCATGGGGCAGCCCCTGCGCGCGCGTCATCCGCGTGAAGCGCGCGCCGTCGTACCGGTACGCGCCCCCGGTGGTGCCAATCCACAGCGTGCCGTCGGACGTCTCGTGCAGCGCGGGAATCACCTTCTCCGGCAGCCCCTGCTCCGCGCCCACGTGGACGAACTGCCCGCCCTCCAGGCGGTACAGCCCGCCGCCCACCGTGCCCACCCACATCGTCCCGCGCCTGTCCTCCAGCACGGCGCTGACCGCCGCGTTGCTGGCCAGCCCCTCGGGGATGCCATAGGTGGTGAAGGGGCCGTCGCGCAGGCGGTACAGGCCCGAGTACGTCCCCACCCAGAGGTGGCCGTCCCGGTCCTCCAGCAGGGACAGCACCTCCGCGTCCACCAGGCCCGTGCCGGGCACGGGCGCGCTGAAGCCCTCCGCGGTGCGCCGCACCAGGCCGCCGCGCCGCGTGCCCACCCAGAGGTTGCCGTGGCTGTCCGTGTACACCGCGGTGACGGACGTCGTCGGCAGGCCGTCCTCGACGGTGAAGCGCCGCACGAGCGTCCCATTCCATGACAGCAGCCCGGTGGCCGTCGCCATCCACAGCACGCCCGCCGAGTCGCGGCTCAGCCCCTGCACGTACGGCCGGGGCTCCGGGCCCGGCATGGGGAAGGGTGCCGCCTCCAGCTTCCCGCCCACCACCCGCACCAGGCCCTGCTTGGTGCCCACCCACAGCGAGCCGCCCTCCCCCTGCGCCAGCGAGAGGACGTGCACGTCCGGCAGGCCGTCCGCGTCGGTGTAGTGACGCGCCGTCCCGGTGCCCAGCGGCACCTGCCACAGCCCGCCGGAGGTGCCCACCCACAGCACGCCCTCGCCCGCCACGAGCCCCAGCACCTTCACGCCGTCCAGCGGCGCCGCCGCGCCCGGGGCGCGCTCGAAGCGGCCGTCGCGGTACGCCACCAGCCCCTGCTCCGTGCCCACCCACAGCGTGCCGGACGCGTCCTCCGCGAGCGCCTTGATGATGTGGTTGCGCAGTTCCGGCGTGGTCTTCTTGTCGAAGACCTGGAAGCGGTCTCCGTCGAAGCGCACGAGGCCCTCCCACGTCCCCAGCCACACGTAGCCGTCGCGCGTCTGCGCCAGCGACAGCAGGCTGTTCTGCGGCAGGCCGTCGTTGGCGCGCCAGGAGTCCTGGCTGTACTGCGAGACCCGACGCTCGGGGTCCAGGGCCATGCCCGGCCTCGCCAGGAGCAGTCCCGCGAGGAAGAAAAGCCCGATGAGTCCACGCAACGAAGCGCGGTAGCGATACCCCGGAATGCACATGTCGCCCCCCAGTGTCCGGCAGAACCGCCCGGGAGGCCAAACGCGACGAATTCCACCCTGGATGGAACGTTGAGTGGCACAGCCTTGGCGGCAGCGACGGGAGCACGACCTCCACGCCCGGTACGGCCTTCCCCCTTCCCCCGTCGCTGCCGCCTCTTCCGCCACCACCCCCGACGCCGGGCCACCCGCGCCTGACGCCTTCCAGCCACCACCCCCACGCGGGCCGATGCGAGGCTCCGATGGTGGAGGGAGCCGCGCCGCTTCGCGCTGGGTTGAAGATGCGAGCCCATCCCGCCCCACGCCACTGCGGGAAGGCGACAGCAGCCATGTCCCGAGGTCGACCCAGGCGAGCCTCGAAACGCCTGGCCTCCCGCCAGCACCGACTCCCAGCGTGAGTCTGCGACGACTGCGCGCCAGGCCCATGGTTTCCCCTCGGAGCAAGGCCGTGACGGTGGGCACCGGGGCCCGTGGCTGTCATCGGCCTGGAGTCCGGGGTCGCCGCGGCCCGGGCCACGGTGTCCGGCCCTCGCGTCCCATGCGCGTGAGCGGCAGCGCGCGAGGCCTTTGCGTGGATGTCATTTCCGACAGCGGGCGGAGGCGCCGGTCTATGCTCCGCGCCCCGAAAAGAGGCTGGATGAGCGAAGGCTCGTTGTTCTCGACGGACACGGTGGCGCACGAGGCCCGGTACCAGTGGCGCCTGTGGGTGGCGGACCTGCTGGACCTGGTGACGGCGGCCCTGGTGGGCTGGGCGGCGCTGCGGGCGCTGGAGCAGGAGCGCACCCCGGGCCGCATGGTGCTGGCCATGGTGCTGGCGTGGCTCGTCACGTGCGCGGTGGGGGGGCTCACGGGCCGCACCTTCTGGCGTCAGGTGGCGGCGGTGCGGCTGGTGCGCGGCGAGCACGCGCCGGGGCTGGTGCGCGGGCTGGCACGCGCCTTCACGGTGCCCGTGGACATGCTGCTGACGGTGGTGGTGCAGCACCGCTCGCTGGACACGAAGCTGGGCCTGTACGCCGAGCGGGTGCCCCGGGGCGTGGGCGCGTGGCTGAAGGGCCTGGCCCCGCAGCTGCCCTGGCTGGCGGTGCTGGCCGGGGCGGTGTGGCTGCTCGTCACGCCCACCCGCGCGGAGGCACTCAAGTATCTGGGGCGCACGCTGACGGGCTGGCACTGCTGCCACGGCTCGCGCGACATGACGTGGGAGTGCAGCAGCTCGCTGGACCGGGCGGTGCGCGGCGCTCGCGGCGGAGACGCGGCCCTGCAGGCGCTGATGCCCGAGTGTCCGGTGGCCGCGCAGCGCGTGGGGAAGTGAGGCGCCCGTCCCGCGTCAACGGACGGGCCCCAGCGTGAGGGAACTCAGCGCAGCGGTTGCTCGTGCTTTCCCTGGTCGCAGTAGATGCCCATCATGTCGCTGCCCACCGAGTACCTGGCGCCGGGCTTGTAGTCCTCGATGGTCCGGGACGCGCCGGGCGCGAGGTGGCCCAGCCGCCCCACCATCCGGCGGCTCGTGACCACGTCGCAGTTGGTCCAGGCAGTGGAGTCCTTGTTGGTGATGGTGACGGGCACTCCCTTCGTGCTCGCGAAGAGGCCCGAGACGCTCCTGCGCTTGCGCACCCCGGCATTCAGCTTGCCCGTCTCGGCGGGCTTCACCGGCTCCTCCGCGGGCGCGGCCTCGGCGGTCTCCTCCTCTGGAGCTGGAGCTGGAGCTGGAGCGGCCTTTCCGGCGGCGGCCACCGGGATGAACCGCACCCCGCCGGCCTCGAGCGCGTCCTCATCCAGCTCGAGGTAGATGCGCGTGGCATGCGTGAGCTTCGCCGCGCGGGGCGGCTTCACCACCCGGGCGAGCCCCAGCACCGGCCGCTGGCCATTCTTCGCCGCCGGGCCCACGACCTGCACCTCCGCGCCCTGGATGAGCCCCGCGGACAGCCCTCGCTCGATGTAGTACCTGCCCCCGTCCTCCAACACCTTGTGCACCGACGCGGGAGAGACGTACTTGACCGTCGACGTGGGCTCGGGCTCCGGAGCGGTGACGGGCTTCTTCCTTCCGGGCAGCTTCGCCGTGGCCACCGGACGCTTGCCGCCCGCCGGGTCCTGGGCTGCGACGCCCTCCGTGCCCGGCGTCCCGGACGCGCCAGTCCCCACGGCCGCCGATGACGGCACGGCCTGCGCCCCCGGTGCGCCCTGCCCGACGGCGGCCACCACGGGCGCCGTCCCTGGAGCCGGCGGAGTACCGGGGGAGCCCGGGTTCGCGCTCCCCGCCACCGCACCCGCGGGCGCCGTGCCCGGCGCGGGCGTTCCCGCCGCCGCGGCCGCGGGGTCCTTCACCGCGGTCCCCGTGGCCGGCGCCACCGTCGCCTGCCCTCCAGCCCCCGCCGTGGACCGGCCGACGAACAGCGCGGTGGTGGCGGCGGTGGCAATCACCAGCAGCACGGCGATGGCGGCATAGAGCCCCATCGGACGTCGACGGGCCGGGTGGCGGTCCTCGTCGTCCACGGCGGGCAGCGGCCGCGAGGAGGCGCGCGGCGGCGCCTCCACGGTGCCTTCCTCCGACTCCACCGCCGGCACCGGTCGCGACGCCCTGCGTGACCCGTGGCCTCCGCTGCCCGCACGCGCGGCGGGCGTGGAGCCGGAGGGCTGACGCACCGACGTGGGCCCCACGTCCGCGACCTCGTCGCCTTCCCGCGCGGGGCGGGGGGCCTGGCGCAGCGTGGTGGAGCCCGTGTCCGCCTCCTCGTCGCCCTCCGCATAGACGGCGTCCGGCCGGGCCACGCCGCCGCTGCGGCGCTTGGACGGCTGGAGGTCGTTCACGTTGCGCATCACCGTGGGCTCGTGGCCCGTCATGTCGGCGTCGTCCTCCGGAGCCGGCTGGGGGCCGGTGCCATACGTGCCCGTACCGGTGCCCGACACGGGCGCGGGGGTGCGGCGGTGGCTGGAGGAGGAGGACACCTTGGAGATGAGCTTGCGCTGCGCGGCGAACGCCTCCGGGCACAGCCCGCGGACGAAGTGGCCCACCTCCTCGGCGCCCACCTCCGCGCCCGAGCGCACCAGCTCCCCGTTGAGCGCGCGGGCGAACTCGTCCGAGCGCCCGTAGCGCGCGTCCGGCTTAGCCTCCAGCGCGCGCCGCACCACCGCGTCCAGCGTGGCGTCCACGTCCTTGCGCAGCTCATGCAGCGGCGGCACCACCGGCTGCGACATGGCCGCCATCATCTCCCCCACCGTCCCATGGGGGATGAGCGAGCGGCCCGCCAGCATCTCCCACACCACCACGCCGCACGAGTAGATGTCGCTGCGGTGGTCCAGGGCCTCGGCGCGCACCTGCTCCGGGGACATGTACCCCAGCTTCCCCATCACCGTGGCCGGCAGCGTGTACTTGCTGCGCGCCGCGGACTTGGCGAGGCCGAAGTCGATGACCTTCACCTCGCCCTCGTACGACACCATGACGTTGTGCGGGGACACGTCGCGGTGGACGATGCCCAGCGGCGTGCCGTCCGGCCCCGCCTTGCGGTGCGCGTACCCCAGCCCCTCCGCCATGCGCTGTCCGATGAACAGCGCCACCGGCGCCGGCACCGCCACCCCTTGCGCCCGCGCCTGCTCGAGCAGGTACGCCAGGTCCACCCCCGCCACGTACTCCAGCGCCATGTAGTAGGTGCCGTCCATCTCGCCCATGTCGTACACCTGGGCAATCGACGAGTGGACGAGGTGCACCAGCACCTTGGCTTCGTGGTGGAACCGGTCCAGGAACTGCCGGTCCTTCAGCAGGGTTGGAAGAATCGTCTTGACGATGCACGGCTTCTCGAAGCCGGCCGCGCCGCTGATCTTCGCCAGGAAGACCTCCCCCATTCCCCCCTGTCCGAGGGGATGGACGAGCTCGTATCGCCCGAGGAAGCGGGGGGACTCTGTGGGTGTGTGGCTCATGGCGTCTCCCGGCAGCGAAGCACCCGGCCCGGTACCGAATCAAGCAGCCGAGGGACTTCCACTACTACATGGACACCTCTCACGCCCTGAACGGAAAGCTCCGCCCGCGGGGAGGTGTCAGACCGGTCCGGCACAACTGTCCGTGAAAGCAGGCAATACGATTTCGTCCCCGCGTCGTTGAGAGCTGTTTCGAGTGAGTCGCGGGCCCACCCGTCGGACAGGGTGGGCGCTGGGGGGCGGAGTGACGGCGGGTGGGTCCTGGAGGCGGCCAGGGCCTGGGGCCACGCTTCATGGCCCCAACACACGCGATGTGAACCCGCGTACCTCCCGCCATGGAGCCTCCCCGCAGCCGTTGCGGCCACGCGGAGGGATGCACTCCCTGGAGGCATGCGCGCCTGGCTGGCTGGAGGGTTCCAGCGCCGGACGCGAGGGTGTCGCCGGGTGGCGGTGACGGAAGGAGCGACTCATGAAGCGCTGGGGACTCGTGGGACTCATGGCGTTGGCGGCCTGCGCGCCGGAGGACACCGCGTATACGGGAGCCCAGGGCGGCGCATGTCCCGGCGTCACGGCGGGCGCGCTGATGGACGAGCCCCAGGAGCAGGACGTCCGGGGCGGCCCCCGCGAGGATGGCCGGCAGTCCTTCATCGTCCGCTTCCGCAAGGACGGCGTGTCGGCCGCGTCCCAGGTGGGCCAGCTCGGCGGCCAGGTGACGGCCCGCTACCGCACCGTGCCCGCGGTGGCCGCGCGCCTGACGGCCGACGAGCACCGGAAGCTGGCGCAGGACCCGCGGGTGGAGAGCATCGAGCCGGACCAGGTGTGGCATGCGCTGGGCATGGCCACCCTGCCGGCCCGGGCCTTCGCGGCCGCGGCGGTGGAGGGCAGCGTCACCGGCGAGTACACCGACAGCCTGCTGCAGGTGCAGGCCAACACCGTCTGGGACCCGGCGGGGGCTGGCGTGCCGGACACGGCGCGGCCCACGGGCCGAGGCGTGCGGGTGTGCATCATCGACAGCGGGTTGGATTTGGAGCACCCGGAGCTGGAGGGCGCGGTGGTGGCGCGCCGGGACTTCCTGGACGGCGACGACGTGCCGAGCGACGGCGTCTTCGGGGCGTGGGGCTCGGGCCATGGCACGCACGTGGCGGGCATCGTGGCGGCGCGGCCGGGGCGGGGCGCCGCGAGCAGCTCCTTCCTGGAGAAGGGAGGCCTGGTCGGCGTGGCGCCCGAGGCGGAGCTGGTCATCGCCCGGGTGCTGGACGTCAACGGCCGCACGGAGATGAGCCTGGTGCTGCAGGCCCTGGAGTTCTGCGCGGCCGAGGGCGCGAGGGTGGCGTCGCTGTCGCTGGGCGGCGGCTTCGCCACGCGCACCACGCTGCAGGCCTTCCAGGCGGCGGCCGACAGCGGGATGCTGGTGGTGGCCGCGTCGGGCAACGACGGCGGGCGGGTGGTGTCCTATCCGGCGTCGGACCCGTCCGTGCTGGCGGTGGGCGCGGTGGACGCGCAGAACCGGCGGGCGGTCTTCTCCTCCGGGGGGGACGGCATGGGGCTGGTGGCGCCGGGCGTGGACGTGCTGTCCACCTTCCCCCAGGGCCATGGCGCCTTCTCCACGCTGGAGGCGAGGGACTTGAAGCTGCTGTCGCGCCCGCTGCTCAACGCGCCCGAGGGCACCCGCACGCTCGGGCTGGTGGACTGCGGCGAGGGCGAGACGCTGGACTCGTGCAAGAAGAGCTCGTGCAGCGGCTTCATCGCCTACGTGCGCCCCAGCTACCTCCCCGTGGACCTGGTGATGATCAACGTGATGATGCAGGGCGCGAAGGCCGTCATCTTCGGCAACGAGGCGATGGAGGGGGCCGTGGACATCCTCTCCCTGCCGCGCAAGGGCCGGTGGGTGCCCGCCATCACCGTCAACCAGGCGGGCAGCAGCGTGCTGCACCGGCTGATGAGCTACAGCGTGCGCGTCGAGGTGAAGAAGGCCGACTACGCGTACATGTCCGGCACCTCCATGGCGGCGCCGTACGTGAGCGGCGTGGCCGCGCTGCTGTTCAGCGCCCACCCGTCCGCCACGGCGGAGCAGGTGCGCACGGCGATGCTGTCCACCGCGAGGGACCTGGGCTCCGGGGGCTACGACGAGGAGTATGGCCACGGGCTGGTGCAGGCCCACGAGGCGATGGAGGCGCTCGAACACCTGCCGTGAGGGCGCGGCCGTCGAAGGGCGCGCCCCGCCCGCCGCCCCACCCCGCGAGGTGGGGAGGGCGGGCCTGGAGTGCCCGAAGGGCCCTCCCCCGGGACATTGCGCCCCCCTTCCACGCGGGCCACGTTGCCTTTCGGACGCGAGCAAAGGAGTCCGAGAGATGAAGGCATTCCTACTCAGGGGGCTGTGCGTGGCGGTGCTCGGGGGCACCGCGGCGCAGGCCCAGCAGACTGAAGAAGCATGGCCCGGCGCACGGGAGTCGGACACCACGGAGACGGTGCGGTTCGACACCCGCGAGGACCGGGCCGACACCGGCATCTACGCCCTGGTGGGCGGCGGCGCGGAGGGCTACGTGGGCCAGCTCGCCCCGGCCGTCAACCCGGGCCTGTCCTACGGGGCGACGCTGGGCTACCGGCCCATGCCCTTCCTGGGCTTCGAGGTGGGCTACAGCGGGGGCCTGACGGACGTGGACGCGGGCGACGGCGGCATCTCCGACGGGCCGGACATCGTCCGCAACGGCGGCAAGGCGCTCATCGTGGGCAACCTGACGGACACGAAGCTGCAGCCCTATGTGCTGACGGGCGTCGGCATCGACACCTTCAACGTGCGCGACGACACACGGGGCCGGCTGCTCGGCTTCGAGGACGACACCAGCAGCTTCGTGCCGGCCGGCATCGGCCTGCGCTACCAGCTGGGCAACCTCATCACCGCCGATGCGCGGGTGAACTACGACTTCCTGCTCGGCCAGGACTTCGCGCCCACCACCCTGGACCCGGGCGGCGGAGACGGCCGGTACCAGGCGACGCTGTCGCTGGGCGGGACATACTGACGACTCGCGCCCACCGCGGGCGTCCGGAAGGCGCATGCTCCGGGCGCCCGCGCCCGTTCGGGCTCAAGCGGGGCGGTCTATCTGCAGGCGGGCGGCGGCCCACGTGCCCTGGAGCCACCTGGGCAGCTGGCCTTCAATCTTCCGGGCCTCGGCCTCCACAATCTGCGTGTGCAGCGCGGCGAACACGCCATGGAGGACCAGGCGCACGTTCTCCGGTTCGGCGTTCAGGTGGTTGGCCACCCGGAGGTAGAAGTCGTCGCGGTCCATCTTCGCCGCCTCCTCGCTGCGGTGGCGGGGACAGGTGCTCATCAGCTCGCGCAAGTCCACCGGGAGCTGCTCGCTGACCTGGCGCACCAGGCCGCCCGGCAGCACCTCCGACAGTGCGCAGAACACCGCCTCCGCGGCCCGCTCCGCCTCGTAGTCCGGAATCTGGGCCGACACTTTGTCCAGGAAGGACTTCTTGTCCGTCCCGACTCCGAGCCCCGACCACGACTGCGTCTCATCCTGCTTCTGCATCGACATGCCGACCTCCTCGTCTCGCACCCTCTCCGTGCACCGTGGGGGCGCGCCCGGCGGCTCGCAGCAGGCGGAGGAGCAGCGTCCCGGACGCATGCCTCGTGGCGCGCGCCGCGTCCCGGCTGCGCGCCTCCCGGAAATGGGATGCACGCGTCCGCTCGTGGGACGAGCGGAGGACCCTGCGCAGCGCGGCATGTCTGTCTTTGATTGAGCCGATGACACAGGCTCATCCCGCTACACACCGCGTCTCTGCGAGGGTGGACAAGGCGTCCGGAACCGCCGGGTTTTCCAGGAGAATTCCCGAAACCCCGGTGCGGAAGGCGCATGTGAAATGGGTGGAATGAATTCCCGACGCAATTGTATGAGGCGCGCGCCGTAGGTCGCCTGCACGGCGGCCGAGCCGCCTTCCCATCACTCAAGAAGTGAGGATTTCATGTATCGCATTGCCGTTGCCGCCCTCGTCGTTGCCGCCACTGGTTGCGCCACCACGGGCGGGGGTGGAAGCCGCGAGGGCAACGCCACCGTCGCCGGCATCATCCGGCTGCCGCAGAGCGGCCTGCAGCAGGCCAGTGACGCCTGCGACCAGCTCCAGGTGACGGTGTCGCCGGCGAGCGCGCCCTCGGACGCGCTGGGCCGGGGGATGCTGAAGGCCAGCCGTGGCGGCCGCTGCTCGTTCAACGTGTCGGGGCTGCCCAGCAACACGGAGCTGCAGGTCGGCCTGACGGCGGGCGCGGGCCTGAAGTGCGACAACGGCGCGGCGCCCACCATCACCCCGGAGCCGAAGACGGTGAAGCTGGGTGACTATGCCACCGTCAACCACGACTTCACGCTGAGCTGCGGGGCCTGAGTCGGGCCCGGAGTGCGTCCCGGGGCGGGTCCCGGGACGTGGGGATTGCTTCGCGAGGGTGGGGACGCGAAGCTCCCGGCTCCAGTCCCGGGGCGGCGCGCGAGGTATCGGCCGGAGGCGCCGCCCGGGGACGTGAAGAAGGAAGAAGACCCGGTGATGACCCCGTATCGCTTGCGCGCCGCCGCGCTCGTCCTGGCCCTGGGCGGGCTGGGGCTGGCGTGTGAATCCGAGGAGGCGTTCCCCAACATCGACGAGCTGGACGAGCTCCGCAGCCTGCACACCCTGTCCCGGCAGCCGTCGAAGGACGGCACCAACCGGGTGGACGGGCTCGCCGCGGCGGAGGCGCTGGGGGCGAGGCTCTTCAACGACGGGACGCTGTCGCGCTGCGGGACGGTGTCCTGCGCGAGCTGCCACGGCGGCGAGGGGCTCACCGTGGACACGGCGAAGGCGGAGGGCTGTGGCGGGAGGCAGACGGCCCGCAACCCGCCCACGCTGCTGAACGTGGCGCACAGCCGCTGGTTCATGTGGGATGGGCGGGCGGACCGGCTCTGGTCCCAGGCGGTGCTGCCGCTGACGCACCCGGATGAGATGGACTCGGACGCCCAGCTCGTCGGCGCGCAGCTGGCGTCGGCGCGGTACCGGAACGAGTACCACGCGCTCTTCGGGAAGTGGCCGGAGGAGGAGGCGGGCCCGGCGCTGCTGGCCAACGTGGGCAAGGCGCTGGCGGCGCACCAGCGGACGCTGGTGCGGGTGGATGCGCCCTTCGACGCGGACGTGAAGCGCTTCATCGCTGCGGCGGAGGCGGGCACGGCGGAGAAGGACCCGGCGTACCTGGGGCTGAAGACCTTCGTGCGCAAGGGCCAGTGCATCGTCTGCCACAAGAGCCCGACGCTGAGCGACGACCTGTTCCACAACATCGGCGTGGAGGACACCGGGGACGGCTCGGGCGGGCAGTGGGCGATTCTGGACTCGCTGCTGTCGTGGGAGTTCAACGCCGCGAGCCCCCTGAGCGACGCGCCAGCGGGCACGGAGGCCATCCGGCTGCAGACGCTCCGGACGCAGGCGAAGCAGGCGGAGCTGGAGGGCGCGTTCCGCACGCCGTCGCTGCGCAACGTGGCACTGACGGCGCCGTACATGCACACCGGGGGGCAGGCCACGCTGGAGGAAGTCGTGGACTTCTACAACGACGGGGGCGGCACGGCGGGCACCTTCGTGGGCCGCAAGACGGACACCATCGTCGCGCTCGACTTGTCGGACGCGGAGAAGCGGGCGCTGGTGGACCTGCTGAAGTCCATGACGGGGACGCCGCGCTGACGAGCGCGCATCCCCGTCGCGGCACACGCTTCAGCGCACCAGGTGGAAGGCCGTCTGGCGCTTCCAGGCCCAGTGCACCTTGCCCTGGGCGTCGATGGTGACGTCCTCCTCCTGCGCCGAGCGGACCCGCTGCCCGTTCCACTCGGGCACGGGGCTCGTGGCCTGGAGCTCGATGGAGTACCACTGGTTCGCGATGACCTTGTGGTCGCCGTTGCCGGGCACGCCCTCCTGCCGGTCCCACAGGCCCACGAAGGGCCCCGCGCCGTGGCCGTGCAGGCCGACGGGGTGCGAGTAGATGGTGCCGTCGATGCCCTCGGCGCGCATCCGCTCGAGAGACTTGCGGAGGATGTCGTTGCCCGTGCGGCCGGGGCGCAGCTCCTCGAAGACGATGTCCTGCAGGCGGTTGGACGTCTTGAGCGCGGCCTTGAGGCCCTCGGGCACGTCCTGCTCGCCCTCGCGCAGCACGTAGCCCATGTGCTGGGTGTCGGTGTTCAGCCGGAGCGCGGTGATGCCATAGTCGCAGTGCAGCACGTCCCCGCGCTGGATGATGGGGTCCTCGCCGAGCTGCTCCTCGGTGGCGCCCTGGCGCTGCACGCTGACGGAGGGCTGGAACCAGGTGTCCAGGCCCAGGTCGGCCAGGCGCTGGCGCATCCACCACTGCACGTCGCGGGTGCGCGTCACGCCGGGGGTGATGACCTGGTTGGAGAAGGCCGTCTCGATGATGTTCCACGCGAGCTTCGTCAGGTCCTCGAAGAAGCGGACCTCGTCGGCGGAGCGCCAGGCGATGAAGTCCACGGGCAGGCCCTCGGCGGGCTTGAAGCGCTTGACCCACTCGGGCCCCAGGGCCTCGGTCATGCCCAGGTACTCGCCGTGGGTGAGGCCGTCCGCGAAGGCGAAGGTGCGCGACACGTTGATGCCGATGACCTTGGGCTGTCGCTCCTCCAGCACCTGCTTGAGCACGAGCCACTGGTCGGGCCCCCACAGCTCGGCCTCGCGGCTGACGCCGCCGCCGTCCACCTGACGCTGGGCACGGCGCGGAACGAAGATTCCACCCTGCGGGCCGCCGCCCAGGGCCAGCCGCTCCACGCCCTTCTCCGGGCCCCGGTCATGAAGGACGTAGATGGTGCGGCGGCGGGCGGCGAAGGTGGTGGGCGCGACGAACGCCTTGAAGACGGGGTCCTCGTTGTACTCGCGCATGGGCACCACCCACATCTCGATGCCGTACTGGCGCATCAGCTGGGGCAGGGCCTTGTCCATACGCTCGCGCAGCCACGCCTGCTGCCGCTCGGCCTGCTCTCGCAGGGTGCCGAAGGGGCGCTCCGGCGCGGGGGCCGTGGAGGCGGGCGTTGCCGCCGTCGCGCTGGAGGAAGGCGCGGCGGGCGTGGTGGCACAGGCAGTGGAGAGGAGCAGCGGTGCGAGCAGGAGGGTGCGGGTACGCATGGACGCGCAGTCTGTCACGCACGGGGCCGGTGCGCCGCTGCGACGTTGAAAGGCAGATTTCAGGGAATCGAAGGAGGCTTGGCTCTTGGGCTGACCTTGCGCATGTCCCGGAACCCGTCCCCCACGATGCGCATCGCGTTCCTCAACGCATCAACGGGGCCCACTCCGACCACGGAGTAGAAGTCGGGCCGCTGGGGGTGCTCGATTCGCAGCGGGCAGTACCAGTCCTCATTCGGGTCTCCCGGAATGGGGATGGGACGACCGACGGTGATGCGGACGAGGCGCTGGCCCCCCTCATCCGTTTCGTAGGACCAGTAATCGTCGGCAATGGGGTCATCGATGGAGGTGAGCTGCGGCAGCCAGTCGGACATGACGTTCCTCTCAGCCCTCTCGCTCGGGACACGCGTTCGACGCGTCCATACAGAAGCTGATGCGGTAGCACATGTTCTTGCACATGACCTTCGTGCCCTCGACCGCTCCCCAGCACAGCTGTCGCTGCCACTTTTCAGCGAGCCCCCGGCAGAAGCTCTCGAGCACCGCGCCTCCGGAGTCGCAGGCTTTGAGGCAGGTATCCAGGTCGAAGGGGCCGGCTTCCGCTGGAGTGGTGGGAGGAGGCGGACATCCCTCCGGATTCAGTGCGCAGAAGCTTCCAGGCCCACGGGGATGATCTGCCCTCAGCACGGAGCGTGAGTCCGCACGCGGCGTTCCGCAGGAGAGCAGGCAGACCCCAGCACTGCTGAGTGCGACGAGCAACCCCGCTCGTCGAAGCCGTGGGCTCGTGCGCATCGCGCCTCCAAACCTGGGTGCTCCAACCCAGGGTAGGCCCCTCTTCGTGGCGCCCTCAAACGCGCTCTACGCCAGGGCGTCCGACAACGGACAGCGCTCCTACCAGCCGCTCACGGTGCCCCCGCGCACGCCTCGTTCCCTGCGCCGCACACGGAGCGCACCCGGGCCTCATCCGGAGGCCGGGAGCACTCGCTGGCGAGCGACACCTCCAGCTCCTCCATGCGGATGCGCATGCACTGCACACACCCCGACTTCGCGCCCGCGATACCCCGGTCCAGCTCCGGCTCCACCGCCGCCCACGCGGCGACGAGCTCCGCCACGCACAGCTCGTACGCCACCGTGCGCCCCTCGCACCGCTCCGCATGGGTGCACATCACCGCGGCCGTCCGCTCCGACCACTCGGCATAGCTGAGCTGTGGCTCCTCCGCGCCTCCACAGCCCGCGAGCAGCCCCACTGCCACCAGCATTCCCTTCCACTGTCCCATGCCCGCATCTCACCCGGGCGCGGCGGCGCAGTCATCCACGCCGCCGCGCCCGCCTGCTCACCGCGCACCTTCCGCGCGGCACTCGCCCGCCCCGCAGACGTCGTCACCGCACGGCCCGCAGTCGAGCGTCCCACCACAGCCATCCGGCACCGCGCCGCACAGGCCGTCTCGCGCCGCGCACACCGCCGGTACACAGCCGCCCGGCACATACCGCTCGCCGAGGGGCAGCATCCCCGCCGCCTCGTTTCCGCCGCCCATCACCAGCACCGTGCCCTCCGGCAGCACCACCGCGCCCAGCTTCCCGCGCGGCTCGCCCAGCGCGGGCGCGGAAGCCCACGTCCCCGTCGCGGGGTCGAAGCGCTCCACCGACGCGAGCGCCCCTGTCGTGTAGTGCTCGCCGCCCATCACCAGCACCGTGCCCTCCGGCGTCACCACCGCCGCGTGGTGCTCGCGAGCCACCGCGGGCGCCGCCACCAGCGTCCACTCACCCGTCCCCGGCGAGTACACCTCCGCCGTAGCCGCCGCGCGCGCCGTCGTGCCGCCCACCACCAGCACCCGCCCGTCCGGCAGCAGCGTCACCGTGTGCGCCAGCCGGTGCGTTCCCGCCGCGCCGCCCGGCAGGCCCGCCTTCTCCCAGCCGCCCGTCGCGGAGTCATACAGCTCCGCCTGCAGGCCGCTCACGAAGAGCGCCTTCCCGTTGGCCAGCACCACCGCCGTGCGAGCCCCCCCGCGAGCGAAGCCCGGTGCCTGCGCCGCGCTCCACGTGCCCGTCGCCGGGTCGAACAGCTCCGCGGACCGCAGCGGCCGCCGGTCCACGTCCGTGCCACCCGCCACCAGCACGCGCCCGTCCGGCAGCAGCACCGCCGCCGGGTCATTGCGCGCCTCGGCCATGCCCGCGACCACCGTCCACACGCCCCGGGCCGGGTCGTAGACCTCCGCGCTCGCGAGCGCGCCCATGGCCACGCCATGCGTGCCACCCACGGCCAGCACGCGCCCATCCGCCAGCGTCACCGCCGCGTGGTTGCGCCGGGGCGTGTGCAGCGAGCCCGCCGCGTGCCAGGCGCCCGTCGCCGGCTCGAACACCTCGCAGCTCGCGAGCGTGCGGTGGCCGTCATGGCCGCCCACGGCCAGCACGCGCCCGTCCGCCAGCGCGACGAAGGGCAGCAGCTTGCGCGGCGTCGACAGCGCCAGCGGCTGTCCCACCGTGTCCGCTCCGCCCTCTTCCGCACGGGGACCGGAGCTGCACGAGAACACCAGCACGAAGAGCGCTACCGTGACGCAGGATGTCGAGAACCGTCGCATGAGCCCACCTGGATGGCTGGTCGAAGAAGGCTCGTGTAGCCTGACGGTCTGACATTCCGGGGTTATCCCACCTGAGTGATATCCGACGCTTACCCCGCCCTACGGGTCAGAATTCCCGCAAACCCGGGTCGTGGCGGCAGCGGGGCGGCAGGGCTGCTTGCCGCCCCGCGTCAGTCAGTGGCGGGCGGGCTCGCGCTCCAGGTCGACGCCGGCATTCACGGGCTCGGAGTCCATGCCCCAGTGGTGGCGCGGCGGCAGGGCGCTGCCATCGTCGTCCTCCTCGAGGGTGAGCAGCGGGTGGTCCGCGTTGGCCAGGTAGACGTCCTGGTCGCGGATGAAGTCCACGTCGCTGAATTCGACCAGGTAGTCGCGGCGCGGAATGGGCACGAGGCCCTGCTCCAGCTCGAAGTGGATGTCGCCCACGGCGGCCACGCGTCCCACCACGCGCCCGTCCGCGGTCCGCACCGTCATCCCCTCGCGCACCTCCCCTGTCTGAACCATCTGGGCCTCCTCGTGCTGGTGGCGCCCGGACCATCCGGGCCCGCTCTGAATCAACAGTGCGGGCTCTGGGTGAGGACGGCAGCACGCGAGGAGTCGGCCGGAGGAGCGCTCGTCACCGAGCCCCGCTCCCGAAATCATCCCCGGGCGCGGGCCCGGGAGAAGGAGCCCACCACCGCCCCGTGGCTGTGCCGGAGAGGAGCGCTGCGAAGGGTGGCCCGGCGTGCCACACAACCCGGCGGGCGTGGAGGGCCCGTGGCTTCCAGGGTGCCTAACGTTCCGCACAGGGGAGGTGCTCCATGATGCTGGAACTGTCCACGGTGGAGGCGCGTGAGCTGAAGGAGGCACTGGATTCGGCGCTGCGCGTGCTCCTGGATGAGATTGCCCACGCCGACCAGCGGGCCTATCGCGACATGCTGCGCGAGCGGTACGACCGCATGGAGGCACTCAACCGGCGGCTGGAGATGACGCTCGAGGGCAGCCAGGTCTACGCCTGAGCCCGCTCCCAGGAAGCCAGCCCTCGCTCACACCGCCCGCGTCGTCTTCGCGTCGAACCGCCTGAGCCGGGCCGCGTCGTAGCGCAGCCACACGGGTGAGCCGGTGGGCGCGCGGAAGTCTCCGGCCGCGCGCGCCACCATGCGCTCGCCAGCCACCTCCACCGTCACCCAGCTCTCCGCGCCCATCAACTCCACCAAGTACACGCGGCCCTCCAGTGCTCCGGCGGGCGCCGCGCCCTGCCCCACCTCCAGGTGCTCGGGCCGCAGCCCCAGCACCACGGCTTCGTCCGGCAACCCCAGCGTCCCCGGCTTCACCAGGTTGATGCGCGGCGAGCCGAAGAAGCCCGCCACGAACAGGTTCGCTGGCGCGTCGTACAGCTCCCTCGGCGGAGCCACCTGCTGCACCTCGCCCTGGCTCATCACCACCACCCGGTCCGACAGCGTCATCGCCTCGGCCTGGTCGTGCGTGACGTAGATGAAGGTGGCCTTCAGCCGCTCGTGCAGCTTCTTGATTTCCCCGCGCATCTGCGTGCGCAGCGCCGCGTCCAGGTTCGACAGCGGCTCGTCGAAGAGGAACACCTTCGGCCGCCGCACCAGCGCCCGCCCGAGCGCCACCCGCTGCCGCTGCCCACCCGACAGCTCCTTCGGCCGCCGCGCCAGCAGCGCCTCCAGGCCCAGCACCGAGGCCACCTCGCGCACGCGCGCGTCGATGTCCGCCCGGCCCAGGCCCGCCACCTCCAGCGGGAAGGCCAGGTTCTTCGCCACGTCCATGTGCGGATAGAGCGCGTAGCTCTGGAACACCATGGCGATGTCGCGCTCGCGCGGAGACATCCCGTTCACCACCGCGCCGTCGATGCGCAGCGTGCCGCCGGACAGCTCCTCCAGCCCGGCGATGAGGTTGAGCGTCGTGGACTTGCCGCAGCCGGACGGGCCCACCAGGGACACGAACTCGCCGTCCGCGATGTCCAGCGTCACGCCCTTCACCGCGGCCACGCCGCCCCGGTACACCTTGCGCACGTCCTCCAATGACACGGTCGCCACGCTACCCGGCCTCCCAGGCACACCCTGCCCGCCACGTGTCACACCGCTCCCATGAATCCGCTTCCCGCATATCCCCGGAGCATCGCGCCCACCCCCGCACTCCCGGCAAGCACTCTGTCACGCAGCCGTACACCCGCGGACAGCTGCCCTCAGGGCGTGGGGAAGCGCGCCGCGAAGGACTCCAGCGGCAGCTTCAGCGCGTTCGTGACGTACGAGATGGCGTGGTAGTAGCCCGCCAGCACCAGCAACTCCAGGAGCTGGGCCGCGGTCCACTCCTTCGCCAGCTCCGCCCAGAGCGCTTCCGACACGGTGGCGCTCGTGTGCAGCTCGTCACACAGCCGCAGCAGCAGCCGCTCGCGCGGGCTGAAGGGCGTGGCCTCCGGGTCGTCCGTGCACAGCCCGCGAACCTCCTCGGCCGTCAGCCGCACCCGCTCGCCGAAGAAGGCCACGTGGACGCCCCACTCGTACTCGGAGCCGCACCGCCAGCACGTCCGGTCGATGACCAGCTCCCGCTCCCGCAGGCTCACGCTGCCCTTGTCCAGCAACCCGCCCGCCATCAGCCGGCTGAAGACGCGCTCGTTCACCGCCAGCGTCCGGAAGAGCACCAGCGGCGGAACACCCTCCGGCATGAGGCGGGCCAGCGCGGTTGCGACGGCTTCGGAATACGGGGGCTCGGCGGGAGGAATGCGCGCCTCGGTCATGTCTCGCCTCTCCTTCTCCAGGGCGCTACGCTATTCGTAGCACCCCGGCTTTAACGCTACGCTTTCCGTAGCGCAAGGGAGAGATTGTGGCACGCACTCCGAAGGCAGGCTCTTCCGTCCGAGGCTCCCGCACGGGCCGGCCCATCATGGCGCTGCTGGACCTGCTCGGCCGGCGCTGGCTGCTGCGCGTCATCTGGGAGCTGCGGAGTGGCCCCCTCACCTTCCGCGCCCTGCGGGAGGCGTGTGGGGACATGAGCCCCACCGTCCTCAACACGCGGCTCAAGGAGCTGCGCGACAGCGACCTCGTGACGCTCGACGCGGAGGAAGGCTACGCGCTGACGCCACTCGGAAGGGAGCTGATGGAGCACGTCCTCCCGCTCTTCGACTGGGCAGAGCGCTGGGCGCGGCGCGGCTGAGCCCCGACACCCCCCGAGGGCGGGGGCTCACCGAAGCAGGTCGCCAGAAGCTCCAAGGCCCCTCCCGAGGCACCTCGCTGCTGTCATCCACTCCGTGCCTGCTACGGCCTGGGCCGGGGCGGCTTCACCAGCGCACTGTTCGGAAATGTCGGGGGTTTTGTGGCCGCAAAAGTCCCGACATTTCCGAACAGTGACCTCCGGATGGCCCACCGGGGGCCCGACACCCGGGGCTCCACGGTCCGGAGTTGCTGGCCGCTTCCATGGACCGCCCCACAGCCCCATCGCCGTGGAAGCGCAAGACGACAGGGGACTTCACCGCGGTGCTTCTCGTCGAGAGTGCGGGTGTCCGCCATGCCATGCCATGCCCGGGGGGCCTTTCACCGGGCCCATGGCCTTGCGCGCCGAGGGCCGGCTCGACAGGGCCCCTCACTCCTCGGATGCGGGCCCCAGCCCCCAGTGCCGCATCAGTCGGTACATCTGCGTCCGGTGGAGCCCGAGCACCCGGGCCGCGGCGCTGACATTGCCGCCCTGCGACGCCAGCGCGGCCTCCACCGCCGCGCGGTCCAGCGTGGATGCGGCGCCCACCTCCGCGTCCTCCGGCACCGCAAGCGCCGGCATCGGCACCTTGCCAGGCAACGGCGTCACGTCCGCCGGCACTGCACCCGCGAGCGCCGGCATCGGCACCTGGCCGGGCAACGGCGTCACGTCCGCCGGCACTGCACCCGCGAGCGCCGGCATCGGCACCTTGCCGGGCAACGGCGCCACGTCCGCCGGCACTGCACCCGCGAGCGCCGGCATCGGCACCTTGCCGAGAAACGGCGTCACGTCCGAAGAGAACACCGGCAGGCCCGCCCCGGGAGCCAGGTGCTCGGCCCGCAGCGTGCGGACGCCAGAAGCCCGGGCCTCGCGGACGGCGCGCCGGGCCTCACCCAGCAGCTCTTGGGAATTGCCAGGCCAGGGCCGGGCCAGACAGGCCTCCACGAAGCTGGCATGCACCTCCGGAGCGCCCTCCCCGGCCTCCTCCAGCGCCCGCGCCAGCAGCCAGGGCACGGCCTCCGGCCGCTCGCGCAGGGGAGGCCGCCCCGCTTCGTCCTCGAAGCCCACCGTCACGCCCGCCCGCTCGAAGCGGCGCACGTCGTCGGTGAACAGGGCCACCGTGTTGCCCAGCCGCAGCGTCCGCGCCGCGGAGAACGTGCGCCGCCCCGTCACCGGGACGCCATCCACCCAAGTGCCATTGCGGCTGCCCTGGTCCGCCACGCTCCAGCCGCCCGCGTCGTGGCCGACCTCGGCATGCAGCCGGGAGACGCGCTCGTCCGGCAACGGCTGCCCGCCCACGTCCTCGCGCCCCAGCATCACCCGCCCGCCGTCCAGCGCCACCGGCCGCAGCAGCGGAGTCCCGCCGGAGAAGATGACGACCAGCCCCGGCCGGGGGCGCTCCCTGCGCACCGTGCCCACGGACTCCGGCCCTGTGCCTTCCTGCGTGTCAGCGCCGCCGCTCACGGGGACTCCTCTCGCTGGCTGTCCCTGCCGTCTTACACCAGCGAGCCCCCGGCCACGGCTCTCGGAGCCGCCCAGGCGCCACGCCGCGCCGCGCCATCCCCCGCGAGCCCGGTCCTCCGCGGGGCAGCCAGCCAGCCTCGAGCACCCGGGAGGGGGCTTGCCCGCCCGGGGGCGACCGCGAGGCCTTGCGTCCCGGGGGCATCGTCCCGACCTCAGTCAGGGAGGCCGACGCCGGAACGCGGGGCAGTGTGTCCGGCCTCCCGACGCCACACCCTCCCCGCCGCACACCGCTCTTCGCAGGAGGAGGACGACCATGGCAACCCTCGACAACACGGCCGTCGTCAGGGAGTTCTACCGGGCCTTCAACGCCAAGGACCTCGAGCTGCTGCGCTCGACGATGCACCCGGACGCCATCGTGCAGAGCATCCCGTTCGACGAGACGGAGAAGCTCATCGACCACTGCGAGAGCTGGGCCGCCGCCCTCCCCGATGGCCAGGTGGACGTCACCCACCTGCTCGGCCAGGGCGACTTCGTCATCGCCGAGTTCACGGGGCGGGGCACGCACACGGGCCCCTTCACGGGCCCGGGGGGCGTGACGATTCCCGCCTCCCACCGCCCCATCGAGCTGCGCTTCATCGAGGTCTTCGAGCTGCGCGACGGGAAGATTGCCGAGGTGCGCCAGTACTACGACGCGCTGAGCCTCATGACCCAGCTGGGCATCGGCGCCCGGCCCGGCCAGTCCGAGGCCCCCGCCCCCGAGGCCCGCCACTGACGGCCACACGCCCCGGGCAGGCAGCCGACCTGCCCCATGGAGCCCGGGGCACGTCTTCGGGCGCGCGGAGGGAGCCCTCGCGCACTATGGTGCCGGGGCGATGAGCGACACGAGCAGCGGGACGGCGCGCAAGCTGGCCATCGAGGTGAAGGACCTCCACAAGTCCTTCGGCGGGCAGGAGGCCCTGCGGGGCGTGGACCTCGTGGTGCCCGAGGGCACCACCTGCGTCCTGATGGGGGTGTCCGGCTCGGGCAAGTCGGTGCTGATGAAGCACATCATGGGCCTGATGAAGCCGGACCGCGGCGTGGTGCTCGTGGAGGGCCAGGAAGTCGCGAAGATGAACGAGGCCGAGCTGGACCAGATGCGCCGCAAGCAGGGCATCCTCTTCCAGGCCAACGCCCTCTTCGACTCGCTCAACGTCTTCGACAACGTGGCCTTCCCGCTGCGCGAGCGCACGAAGATGTCCGAGAAGGAAGTCACCGAGACGGTGAACCAGACGCTGGCCAAGGTGGGCCTGTCGCACGCCGCCACGCGCTTCCCGGGCGAGCTGTCCGGAGGCATGCAGAAGCGCGTGGGCTTCGCGCGCGCCACCATCCTCCAGCCGAAAATCCTCCTCTACGACGACCCCACGGCCGGCCTGGACCCGCTCACCACCGCCGCCGTCAACGAAATCATCGCCACCGGCAAGCAGCAGCTCGGCGCCACGTCGCTGGTGATTACGCCGGACGTGGCCTCCGCCTTCGGCATGGCCGACCACCTCGCCCTCATGTTCGAGGGCCGCGTCGTCGAGTACGGCCCGCCGGAGAAGTTCCGCGAGTCCCAGCACCCGGAGGTGAAGGCCTTCCTGCGCAACTGGCTGCGGCGGCGCTCGGAGAAGCGCGCCTGAAGCGGCGGGCCCCTGCACTCCAGGGCCCGCCTCCAGCGCTTCACCTCACGGCGTCACGGCAGCGCGCCGCCGCCAATCCACGTCGAGATGCTGCTCAGGTTCGCCCCCGACAGCGGCGGGGCGAATTGCGGCATCTGGGTGCCGGAGCCATTCGCCGGCGCCACCAGGTGCGTGTTGTTCAGCTTGTGCCACACGTAGCTGTTGTTCGCGCTGAACGGCTCGATGCGGTCCAGCGTGCTCTGCAGGGCATCGGCGTTCACCAGCAGCGCATACGAGCCGGCGCCCGACAGGTTGAGCCCCAGCGGGGCGCCACCGCCCACGTGGCAGGCGGTGCAGTGGGTGTTCCAGATGGGCTGGACGACCGTCGTGTAGTCCGTCGGGGGCGTGGTGCCACCGCTCACGTACGTCCCACACAGCTGACCGTTCCACCCATTGAGGGCGGTGCCATAGGTGTCGCCGAACAGCTGGAGCAGCCCTGGCTGGTGCGGCCCCACGCTGTCCCAGAACAGGTCATGCGTCTTCTTCGCGTGCGGCATGACGTGCTGCACGCACACGCGGGACTCGATGCTGCCCAGCCGGTTGATGAACTGGGTGGACGCGTTGAACGCCAGCAGCGGATCCAACTGGGAGATATGGCAGGTGCGGCAGCTGGGCCCCACCAGGTCCCGGTACGCCTGCGCCCGCAGGGGCTCGGCGGGCACGTTGGCCCAGTTGGGCACCACGTAGGCCTCGTTCTGCACCAGCGCGCCGCCCGCGTACCAGCCGTTGATGAGCTCCACGGCGGCCGGGCCCGGGTCGGTGGGCACCACGTAGTCGAGGTTCAGCGTCTTCATCTCGTCCTGCATGTCCGCCTTGGTGAAGCCCGCCACCGTGGAGAACTCGTACGCCTGCAGGTCGAACGGGAGGAACCTCGAGCCGAGCTTCACCGACTCCCGGCTCGGGAAGGACGGGAAGCCGGGCGCGGGGACGTCCCCGTCGGGGTACGCGCCGTTGTGACACACCATGCACAGCTGGGGGATGGGCCGCGTGCCCAGGTTGTCCAGGTTGGCCTTGCCCACGCGGTTGCCCGCCCCGTCGTACACGAAGAACTTCACCACCCGCTGCGAGTCGTCGAACTCGGTGGGGTTGCCGACCTCCGACTCGACGGGCGAGAACTCCATGGCCACCGTGGCCACCGGCGGGCCGGCCAGGCGCGCCTCCTCCACGTCCGACGAGTCGGCCGTGTCGATGGTGCCGTAGTTGGAGACGTAGCAGGCCACCTCGTCCTGGCCGAAGGCGTCCAGCCGCTTCTTGCAGTGCATGTCACGCCCGAAGCCCAGGTCCACGTGGTTGGCGTACACGGCGCGGACCTCGCCGGTGGGGAAGCCGTTGTAGGTCTTGAAGTCGGCGAAGGTGAGCCGCTTCGAGCGCGGGTCCGCCTGCGTGTAGTAGTCCGCGGACGCCTGCTCCAGGCTGTTCTTGAGCGCCAGCTGCGACGGGTCCGACACGTCCAGCTCGTCCAGGTCGATGGCCGCGAACGAGTCCAGGCCGTGCAGGAAGTCGATGGTGGGCGGAGGAATCACGCGGTCCTCGAACACCACCTCCGTGGAGCACGCCGCGTAGGGAAAGACGGGCGCATTGGGGGTGGTGGGGTTCTGCGCCCCGCCGGTGTTGACCACGAACGTGCCGATGGGGACGTTGCCCGTCTGGCGGATGGGCACCAGGACGATGTTGGTGTTGGTGGGCAGGTTGTAGAGGGAGTGCAGCTGCGCCGCCGCGTTGTCGATGATGACGTTGCGATAGACGGGCGCCGCGCCAGCCGGCATGGGGATGGCGATTTCCAGGTTGTACTGCGCGTCCGCCAGGCCGCTGCTGTCGATGCGCACGCACGCCTGGTTGGTCTTCAGCAGGTCCATGTTGAAGGTGGAGAAGTGCGGCGCCTGCGCCACGTACGCGGTGCGCGCGGCGTTGAGCGTGCCGGTCAGCTCCTCCCTCCAGATGCCCGCCGTCTCGTCGTAGTAGAGGAACGGAATCGTGGGCGGCAGCGCCGCGCCGGTGGCCAGCTGCGTGGCATCCACCGGCACCGTCACCGTGGCGGTGACCCCGGGCTTGAGGTTGTACTTCGTGTTGCCGCTATAGATTTCCACCGAGCCGGCGCCGTAGCTCTGCGCCACCAGCGTCTGCCCGTTGAGCGCTCGGGTGGTGAAGTCACCCGGCATCTGCCCGGACTTCAGGTCGATGGTGGTGAGCGCAATCTCCACGTTGCCGGTGGGCGCGCGGCCCAGCGAGTCCACCAGGCCGTTGGCGGGAATCTGCACGCGGATGCCCGGGCCACAAGAGGGCCGGGGGGAGTCCCGGTTGGGCAACGGCAGGGACACCTGCTCGCGGGGCGCGGGGATGACGTTGCCCTTGCCGTCCTGCCACTGCGGGGTATGCGCGGAGGCGTACTTGCCCCTCCAGTCGAGCTGCTCGCTCAGCCGGCCCGGACACTCCAGGGTGCTGCGCTGGTTGGTGAGGTCGATGGCCAGGGTGGGGTTCACCACCGCCACGGTGGCGCGCTGCATCTTCCACGTGCCGCCGGTGATGCCGCGGTCGTAGTTCTGGAACACCGAACCGTAGCCCGTCTTGCGCAGGTTGAAGACGTAGCGGTCCGCGTCGCGCGCGAAGACCCGGAAGAAGCCCGAGGCGTTCGTGGTGGTGGTGGTGGTGCCGGCGCTGGTGATGATTTCCACCTTCACGGCGGACAGCGCGACGCCCGTCAGGTCCGTGACGAAGCCGGAGAAGGGCACGAAGGCGCCGTCGGTGCGCTGTGACACCGACTGCTCGGCGTAGCCGCCATGCGTGTCGTACACGAGCACGCGCGCGGTGAAGAGGCCGCGCGTGGCGGGCAGCGTCCACTGCACCTGCGCGCCCGACGTGGCGCTGAGCGTGCCGGCGCCCGCGTCCAGGCTCCACAGGTACTGGAGGGCATGGCTGTCCCTGTCCCGCGCGCTCGCCGTGAGCGTCACCACGGCGCCGGGCGCCACGGACTTCGTCCAGCGGCCCGTCGCGTCGGTGACGACCAGGGGCTTCACCTGCGGCGGGGTGTTGCCGAAGCGCAGGTCCACCTGGTGCCAGGGCAGGCCGGCCAGGTTGGCCTCGGGGCGGATGGGCTGGGCGACGGTGGCCGCCTCGAACCGGGCCCGCAGCGTGACGGACGCCTGCTCCGGCACCTGCGGCAGCAGGTACTCGCCGAAGTTGTTGACCAGGGCCTGGGCCAGGATGCTGCCCGCGCTGTTCTGCAGCTCCACGCGAGCGAAGGCGTTGACGCTGTCGAGGGGTGACAGCTTGCGAGGCTTGGAGCCGTCCGCCAGCGACACCTTGCCCCAGACGACGGCGGTGGGGGTGGTGGCGGCGACGGGGATGAGCACCGTGCCCACGTTCTTCAGCCGGGAGAGCACGGAGAAGGCGTTCTGCGTGTCACAGCCGGAGACGAAGCCCGCGGCGTCCCAGCACACCACGTAGCGGCCGTCTCCGGGCGTGGCCACGGTGAAGCGGCCGCTCAGGTCCGTCTCCCGGGGATGGCTGACGGCGCCGGTGGAGAGGTTGCGGAGGTAGACCTTCACGCCTGGAAGGAACACGTCGTGGCGGGGCACGCGGTCACCGTCGCCGACACGGGCCGCGATGTAGCCGCGGACCAACGGGGGCGGCGGTGTGGCCGCCTGGGACTGCTGTGCCGGCGCCTCGGACCTCTGACTCGGGTCAGCGTGCTGCTCGCCGCTACAGCCGCCGAGCCACATGGTGAGCAGCAGGGCTGCTCCCATCACGCGTGTCTTGCTGGGTCTCACGGGTTCCGCCTTCCGCTGATGAGCTGAGAGGCGGGCGCTCCAGGTCCATCCCATGCCGCGCGCTCCCCCCAGTGACTGGGGCACGAGGGCGCACATGTGAATCAACGGAGCAGTGTCCCCCTGCCTTCCCGCAACCATGCAACGGATTGCAGCCAATAGTAAACACTACCCGGCAAATACATATTATCGTGACAGTCTGGATATTACCGACATGCAACTGCGTTTCATCTGGTCGCAGGAATGATGGCGTGCGGGTGGAACCTGGGGCGGTGTGCCCTATGCTCGGAGGTATGACCTCCGACGAGAGCCCCCCACGCGGACGGCGTGGGCGTCCTCCCCGCCTCTCACGCGAGCTCGTGGTGGCGACCGCCGTCGACCTCATCCGCGAGCAGGGGCTGCGGCAGCTCTCCATGCGGCCGCTGGCCGAGCGGCTCGGGGCCACGCCCATGGCCGTGTACAAGCATGTCGACAACCGGGACACGCTCGCGCTCCTGGCCGTCGAGGCGATTCTGCAAACCCTCACGCTGCCCGAGGAGCGCCTGGAGCCGGTGGCCTGGCTCCGGCAGCTCGCGGGGCGCCTGCGCGCCCTCGGCCTGGCGCACCGGGGCGTCATGGAGTTCCTGCTGGACGAGGGCCCCGTCGCCCACACCTCACTCGTCATCCTCGACAGGACGGTGCGCAAGCTGCACGACGCGGGCCTCCCCTGGAAGGAGGCGGGAGCGCTGCACAACACCTTCTTCTCCTGGCTGGCCGGAGCGGTCCGCCGGCAGGAGCCCTGGGAGCTGAGCGCCTCGGGGACGCCCCCTCCGTTCCAGCGGTTCTTCGACGCGGCGGCGGCGCTGCCCGCCTCGGACTACCCGGGCATCGCCCACAGCCTGCCGCACATGCGGGCCACGGAGGTCGAACGCGAGTTCGAGGCCAGCCTCGACTTCATGCTCGAGGGAATCCAGCGGCGCATCGACGCGCGGCGCGGCCCGGCCCGGAAGCGCCCACGCTCCCGCCAGGGCTGAGCGCCAGCGCGCTCACGCCTCCTTCGCGCCGACACCGCTTCCGGTGTCCCAGTGCCTGTCGAGCTCCCCTCGCTCGGCGAGGAGCGCGGCCGCGCCTCCGACGCGGGCGAGCACCGCGTCGCGTGCTCGGAGGACCCGGCGGCGGACGGACGCCACGTCGACGTCGACCAGGGCACCCCCGAGCTTCACCCACCTGCCACGGACCATCACCGACTCGACGTTGCCCGCATGGGCCTGGAGCACCACCGCATCCCGGGCGCGGTTGAGCGGCGTCAGGTTCAGCGCGTCGGCGGAGAGGACGATGAGGTCCGCGTCCTTGCCGGGACGCAGCGAGCCGGTGACGCGCCCCAGCCCCAGCGCCTCCGCCGCGTCGAGCGTCACCATCTGGAGGACGCGCGCGGCCTTGAGCTCCAGGGCCCGGGGCAGGCCCACCCGCTCGTTCGTCCTCCCGCGCTCCACCTGGAGGGCCAGCCGCATCGCGGTGAACAGCTCGCCTCCGTTGCTGGAGACGACGTCGCAGCCGAGCGTCGTCCGGACGCCGTGGCGCAGCGCCCGCCCGGTGATGGGGAAGCCCATGCCCATCTGCAGCTCGGTCTCCGGCGTCACGGAGAGGGAGCCGCCACTCCCGGCGATGCGCGCCAGGTCCTCGTCGGAGCTCCACGTGCAGTGGACGAAGAGCAGGTCCGGGCCGAGCAGCCCCTCGTCCGCCAGTCGCTGGACCTCGCTGGGCCCCGACACCGGCCACGCGGAGCAGTGGGCGGTGATGGGGACGCCGAGCTCGCGCGCCGAGCGGAGCTCCTCCCGGCTCTGCTCCCAGGGGACCTGCATCTCCGTCAGGGCGACGCCCAGCCGCACCAGGCCGTCGTCCGAGGCCAGGCGCGTCCGCCTGAGGCGGCGGGCCTCCTCGAGCCGGCTCGAAGGCGTCGGCAGCGCGGGGCTCTCCTGGGCGCCCGCCGCATAGCCGTAGGCGAAGAGCGCGCGGATGCGGGCGGCCTCCAGCGCGGAGAGCGCGGCATCGGCGTGCTCGGGAGACTGCATGCAGTGGGAGTAGTCGACGAGCGTGGTGATGCCCGCGTCCAGGGCCTCCAGCGCTCCGGCCAGGTTGGCGGCATGGACGTCCTCGGGCTGGAAGGCGGGGGCGAGCTTCACGCGCACCGCGGCCAGGTAGTCCATCACCGTCCAGTCCGCGCCCAGCGCGCGCAGCGGCGTCTGCCACGTGTGCCGGTGCGTGTCGATGAGGCCCGGCATGACCAGCTTCCCGCGCAGGTCCAGCACCCGGCAGTCCTCGACGCGCAGCTCCGGCCCGAGCGCGACGATGCGCCCGTCCTCCACCAGCACGTCACCGCGCGGCAGGTCCTCCTGCTCCGGGTCACAGGTGATGACCTCCGCTCCACGAAGCAGCCATCGGTCGCCCATCCGGTGTTCCTCCTGTCATGCCTGTTTAATATACACCGTATACCAAACAGGTCGGAAGGCACACCGGGGGCTCCGGGATGTCTCTTGCATGAGCGTTGGACAATGCGGCCCGGCGCCGGGACGAGGTCCGGCAGCCGCGATGCGCTCGGAGACTTCATTCCAGCGCGAGGCGGGGGTCCGGCGCCTCGCGGAGGTGGAGAACCCGGCGCTCCGCCCTACGCGCGGGCGAGCCGGGTGTAGCGGCGCTTGCGCCACACGAAGGGGGGAATCTGGATGCGCTGGTCGACGTCGCCATTCCACTCGGTGCGCACGCCATGCCGCGCGAGCGTCTCGCAGACCTCGCGGGCGATGGCGAGGCTGGCGGCCACATGCTTCGCGTCGTCGTCCTCGTAGGCACCAAAGGCCAGCATCAGCCCCTCGCCCCGGACACCGCGCTCCAGGTCCTGGCCATGGTAGAAGACCGCGCCGCGCGGCTGGGGGCTCCGGCGCGAGGCGAGCTCGTTCACGTCGTACCAGCCATCGGACATCGTGTAGCCCGCCCCCTGCAGCGTGACGATGCCCTTCGCATCCAGCTCCGCGAAGGCGCTGTCGATGGCGTCATTCAGGCTCGGCTCGCTCCAGGCTGCCTCGCGCTCGCGCTGCTCGCGGAACAGCCGTCGGGCGTATTCCGCCAGCTCCTCCACCAGCGCCTCGTCGGAGTCCTCGAGCATCATCTCGACGCGCGCCTCCAGGCCCTCCAGGATGGAGTCCTCGTCCTCGCAGCCTCCCCGCACCGCCTCCCTCACCTGGGTGAACAGGTGCTCGCGGTCCTCGTCCCTCTCGCTCATGCGTGGGCAGTCTACAACCGGCGGTTCCGGCGGACACGCCTCGCGTCCGGCCCTGTCCCGTGCTCTGGCACCTGACTTCCCACGCGAGCAGCCCCAGGCGCGACGACACGGCCTCGAGCCCGGCGCGGACGCGCTGGCTTCGACCGACCCGAAGCTCGACCTGACGCAGAGTCCTCAAGGGAAGCGGAGCTGGTGGTGCGCGCCGCCGCAGGACTGGTGCGTGACACCGTCCCCCTCGTGAGCGAGGAGGAGCAGCGGGCCGCGGCCACCGGGTGGCAGGCGGTCCTCGAGGCAGGGGACTCGGTGCCGTACTTCGCGAGGGTGGCGCTCACCTGGGCGAAGGCGCACCCCGAGGACCCGCGCGCTCCGGTAGCGCTGTTCCGCGCGGTGCGCGCCAGCAGGCGCGGCTGCGAGCAGGACACGCCGGAAGCAAAGGAGTCCTTCCGCTACCTGCACAAGCACTACGGCAAGACGCAGTGGGCGAAGAAGGCGCCGCGCGCGTGCTGACTCCAGAGTTGGGAGGGCCGCGCACCGCCTCGACGCGCGGCGGCACGCCCCTCCGGTCGCCGGCATCTGGAAGGAACGTTCATTCCACTGCGCCGGGGCTCCGGCCCCCTCGCACCAGGGGAACTCACCAGTCGAGCGCCTCGGGCGCGGCTGCGAAGGCCAGCGTCAGCTCCGGCAGGGCAGCATGCTGGCGCTTCATCTCGATCCAGACAAACGGGTGCTGCCGCCCCCGCACATCATCCGCCAGCCGGTTGAGGTGCGCTTGGGGCATTCCTCGCCCCTTGTCGTGGATGTAGCTCTTCAGGTGGGCAAGGTAGTCCCGATAGGCCGAGCGCCGTGCCAGGGGCAGCATGTCCCGGCTGTTCAGGTGGAGCTCGCGAATCGTGTATTCGGCACGAGCCTGCTCCACGCTTCCCAGCTTCGGTCGTGGGATGAACCAGAAGGTATCCAGCAGATCCAGCGACAGATATTCGGCCGGGTCTTCGATGCGAGGGTCGATGAAGACGTCCCCGCCGACAATGGGAGGGACGACCGGAGCCTTTCGCGCCCGAGCCACGCTCGTCAGGACTCCCGTGCCGGCCGCGAAGACGGCGAAGCGGTCATTCTTGTGCCCGTTACAGGAGCCGCACGCGTAGAGGTAGTTCATCCAGGCGAAGACGAGCTCGGGATAGAGTGTCTTGGGGCGGATGTGCTCGACCTCGTCGGCGAGGGAGTCTTCGCAGTAGGCGCAGCGGCGCGCGCCGGAGTTCATCTTCGACAATGTCTCCTTGACGCTGTCGAAGGTCCTGTTGCCCTTCCTGTTCACCGCCGCGAACCGCTCCTTCGCGTGAGCCACGCGTGTTGCGTAGTCCGGCAACGAGTCCACCTCCTGCTGGTACTCCGAGAGGCTGGCGAGGGCGCCGCCGGGCAAAGGGATATTGGGGAGACGAATCACTTCCGCGGAACCTCCGCGCTGGGGGACGGAAGCGCACTGGCCGCGGTCGGGAGCCGCGCACGCAGCCCTTGCTGCTCCGAGCGCTCTCCTTCGGTCAGCCCCTCCGCGAGTTCCTTCTGGTTGAGGATGGCGAGCCGTTCGAGCTGCACCAGTGCCTCGGGAGAGCGCGTGGGCACGTCTCCAAAGGCCCCCGTGCCGTAGGCATCCAGGACATTGCCGTACAGCAGGCGGTCACGAGCGACGCCGGTGACCATGCCGCCGCGCTCCTGACTCCCAGGGCGAGGAAGCCGGAAGATGCTCCCCACCGTCGCGGCCTGACAGATGAGCGGGCTGTGAGTAGTCACGATGAACTGGATGTTCGGGAAGTGCTTGCGGAACCAGTGGCCGACACGCCGCTGCCAGGTGGGGTGCAGGTGGACGTCGATCTCATCGATGAGTACGACGCCTGGGACCCGCACCGTTGTCGGCGCCCCAGGGGAAAAGACCTTCGCCACTCCGTACGTTTTCACGAGCTGACGGATTAGCTCGAAGGTCATGCTCAGGATGGAGCGATAGCCGTCACTCAGGTTCTCGACGGGTACGTCGCAGCCGTTGCCGTCAACAAAGCGCACCCCGTTCGACGAGATGGACTCCAGCCGGGCGTCATGAGGAAGGAAGTCCGGCTGGTTGATGAACTGCTTGAGCAAATCGAGCAGGACTCCTTCGTCACCGCCACCTTCCAGCCTTTTGAACTGGAGCAGCCTGAGCCACTCAAGGGATTCCGTCAGCGCGACGGACTCTCCGAAGACGGACAAGTGCCGCGCAAGCCTCGGATTGGAAATGAAAAGCTTCTCCTGATCCTTGTTACCTCCAGTGAATCGTCGAAAGGGGCCGTAGGAGGCACAGAACCATCCGTAACCATCTCCCCAGACATTGTTATCAGGTGCAGGGAGCTGAATTGCCCGCCAGAGCTCTGCCTGCTCAGGATTGCTGCTGACACGCGCCAAGGTCAGCTCGGCCAGTAGATGGCCCGCCATGGGACTCAATCCTTCCCCAGCGAAGAAATCCCAACTCTTATCCCAATCCATGGTGAGTTGGATCGAACCGAACTGCGCTTTCCAGCGCAGCCACTCGTTCCAATCTTGGCGGAGGGCAATCGCCTCTTGCGGCCCTACCAAGGCAAGGGCGATTGCCCGAAGAACCGAGCTCTTGCCAGCGCCGTTGTCTCCGATGATGACGTGCCAGCCCGCCAGTGTGGCCGCAGAGGACGGCAGCTCCCACTCGAGCGCATCAATCGAACGGATGTTCGTGAGGACGGCCTTCTTCAAGTACATGGCCGACAGCACGCCTGAAACAGCGGGGAGGGCCAACCGCTTCGTCAGCCCGGTGTCTACCGCTACAGGTACACGGCGCTCGGGACGCCGAAGTATTCGATGACGCGGTCACGCCGCATCCCGATGCGCTCCGCCACGCGGAGGGAGGGCACGTTCTCCAGGAAGATGATGGCCACCACCGGGACCTCCGGAATGTGCTTCCGCCCCAGCGCCAGCGCCATGCGAGCCATCTCCGTCGCATAGCCCGAACCCCATGTCCGGGTCAGGAACCGGTAGGCCAGGTTGAGCACCTGCTGCCCCTCCAGCTCCTTGTGGCGCAAGCCACCGAAGCCCACCACCGTTCCCGGCGCGTCGAGCTGCTCCACCACCCAGTACCCCACCCCCTTCTGCGCCCAGTCCGCCTGCCACAGCGTCAGCCGCTCGCGCGCGGCGTCCACGGAGCGCAGAGGCCCCGAGGGAGTGAACCGGCTCAACTCCGGGGTGGCATGGAGCTCGAATATCGCGTCCAGGTCGCGCTCCTGGACACGGCGGAGCAGCAACCGCTCGGTCGTCACCCGCTCGAAGGCGTCACTCATGGCCCCGCAGCTTGCGCCCGATGCGCCCCGCGCGCCACGGGTAGACTCGCGGGATGCGCTGGCTCCTCCTGGTTGCATTGTCCCTCGCCTGCTCCGGTGTCCGTCCGGCGCCCAACGCCGACGCGGGGCGACTCGACTGCCAGGGCACGGGCGAGCCGGCGGTGGTCTTCATCCCGGGGGCTTCCCGGGGAGCCTCGGACTGGGACGAGGTGCGACGGGCCGTGCAGGCCCCCGTGAAGACCTGTGCATGGGACCCGCCGCACACGGGGCCTCGCAGCGCCGGCAGCGACGCGCGGCGCCTGCTCGATGCGCTGGAAGGACAGGCGCAACGCTGGGTGCTCGTGGGCCACTCCTACGGCGGGCTCGTGGTGCGCATGGCGGCGGCGTCCGCCCCCGACCGGCTGGCCGGAGCTCTCTTCGTCGACTCCGTCCATGAAGACCTGTTCGACCCGGCGCAGGCCGTCCCGGTGACGAAGCAGCAGCCCATCGACTGGATACCGAGCTTCCGCGAGGCCACACGCGTGAGCTACCCGCGCGGCGTGCCGGTGCTGGCGCTCGTCGCGGACCATCGGGGCACCGAGGGCTGGGAGCGGGACCTGGCGTCACAGCGCAAGCTCGTCGCCGCAGGAAACCCAGGCGAGGTCGTGGTCGTCGAGCGGACCGGCCACCACATCCCCAGGGACCGCCCGGATGCCATCGCCGAGACGGTGCGGCGGCTGCTCGCGCTGCCCACCGTCCACTGAGGACTCACCCGACCACGTAGATACCGCTCGGGACGCCTTCGTAGTCGATGACCCGGTCCAGCTTCATCCCGAGCCGCTCCGCCACCCGGCGGGAGGGCTCGTTCTCCAGGTTGATGAGCGCCACCACCGGGACATCCGGAAGGTGCTCCCGGGCCAGCGCCAGGGCCACGCGGGAGACCTCCGTCGCGTACCCCGAGCCCCACGCATGGGGCATGAACCGGTAGTAGAGGTTCAGCACCTGCTGTCCTTCGAGTTCCCTGTGGCGCACGCCGCCGAAGCCCACGACGGCGCCGGGTGCGTCCTGCCGCTCCACGGTCCAGTAGCCCACGCCGTGGTGTGTCCAGTCGCCCACCCACAGCGCCAGCCGCTCGCGAGCGGCGTCCCGGGAGCCCAAGGTCCCGGAAGGAGTGAACCGATTCGTCTCCGGGTCCCCATGGAGCGTGAACACCGCATCCAGGTCACCCTCGTCGATGCGACGGAGCAACAGCCGCTCGGTCGTCACCCGCTCAAAGGCCTCAATCATGCCGGGCAGCTTGCGCCGGAACCGCCAGCCACGCCACGGCTTCATCAGGGCTCCACGCGCCCCCATTTGACCGTCCACCCCTGCGCGCCCTTCTCGAGGGTGAGGTGCGCGGCCCCTCTCAGCACCGGCCTGCGCTCACTCCGGGAGCGGGAGGTCCCGGGGGTGCTGGGCCTGGTGCATCGCCATCCTGAACGCGGGCGAGCTCTTGAAGTCGGAGAAGAGCGCCGCCCCGGACGCGGGGATGAGGTGCCCGTTGCGACGGCGCTTCAGCTGGCTCCCGCTCCGCTCGCAGAACCGCACGAAGTCCAGCAGGTGCCCGGTGCTGACGTCACGCCACTGCACGCTGAACTGGCACTGGAGCTCCACGAACACGAGCCCCTCCGTCTCCGACGCATGGAAGTGCACGACCGAGCCATCGTCGCAGTGGAACACCGACGCGCCCGGGTCCACGGGGCCCGCGAGGAACGGCCGGAAGAACTCCAGCGCCGCGTCCCTTGGCACGGCCCGCGCTGTCTCCACGCGGTACTTCGGAATCCGGGCCACCTGGGCCTCGCTGGCGTCGAGGGGCGGAGGCGGAAGATGGAGCACCAGCGCGTCATCGCTCATCCAGCCGAGCATGCATCCCGCGTCCCAGATGGCCATCAGCGGCGAGCAGGGGTCCGGCAGCTCCGCGTAGGGCCTGCCGACGAGGGCCTCGAGAAGAAGGAAGGGAAGGCGGATGTACTCCTCCCCCACGCGCCGGTACTGGGCGTGGTAGGGGCCACGAGGGACGAGCGCCCCCGCGGCGACGGCCCGTGCCCAGTGGTCGTATATCGAGACGTCGCGGCTGAACACGTGCCGCGCGGCGCCCCAGGCCAGCCTGGCCAGACTGGCGAAGGTGCTCGGCGGGGCACCGGGCGTATACGGGACGGCCTTGCGGGTGTGGGCCTCCAGCATGGCCATCGCGTGGCAGAGCTTGCCCTCCGTGCGGACCTCGACCTGCTTGCGGAGCTCGGCCTGCTTGAGCTTCCGGCGCGGCAGCACGTGCCACACGACCCTGCGCGGCAGGGACTGGCCCCAGGGCACCAGGGCCTCGGCCACCTCCCACGCGAGCGCCTCCACCGCGAGCATCACCTCCGCATTGGCCGCCACCCACGCCACGGCCTGTGTGGAGCGGGGATGGGGCTGCTCGTGAAACCCGGTGTTGCGGCCTCGCGTGGGAATGCGCGGAACGCGGAACATGCGCCGTCCCGGCTCCGCCCAGGACGCCGGGAGCAGCCCCCGCCCGAGGAGCCGACCCCATGCCGCGCCAGCGTCTTCGAGGCCCCGCACCTCGAGGAGCGCCTCGCGGAAGCGCGGTGACTCGAGACGCAGCAGCCGCCGGTCGAGTTCGAAGAAGTCGAAGGTCCTGCTGGCAGCCATGCGCCAAAGCCTAGCACCGACCGTGTGTCACCCCGGAGGTCACCCAGAGGGTCTCTTCCGGAGCGACCCGTAACGCCTCCGCGACGTTTGCCTGGTGTCAGACCGAGCGGCTACCTTCCTCTGCATGCCGGACATCCGCCTGCCCGCCGAAGCGAAGTACAAGACAGAGCTCGCAGCCCTCGCCGCCAGTGACGACAAGCCCCGCCCACCGGGTTGGGCGCTCTCGCCACGCGCGGTGGAGACGTACATCCTCGGGAGCCCCAAGCCCGTGGGCGGCGTGCCGATTACGCCCAAGTACATCGGCGACAAGAGCCTCATCCAGGTGTGCATCGCCACGCTGGCCTCGGACCGCGCGCTGATGCTGGTGGGCGAGCCCGGCACCGCGAAGAGCTGGCTGTCCGAGCACCTGTCCGCCGCCGTCAGCGGCACCTCCGCCCTCATCGTCCAGGGCACGGCGGGCACCAGCGAGGACCACCTCAAGTACTCGTGGAACTACGCGCTGCTGCTGGCGCAGGGCCCGTCACCGGAGGCGCTGGTCCCTTCCCCCGTGCTGCGCGCCATGCGCACCGGCAAGTTCGCCCGCTTCGAGGAGGTGACGCGCACCTCGCCTGAAATCCAGGACGCGCTCATCTCCATCCTGTCTGAGAAGCAGGTCTCCATTCCTGAGCTGAACGAGGTGGTGAGCGCGCAGCGGGGCTTCAACCTCATCGCCACCGCGAACACGCGGGACCGCGGCGTCAACGAGATGAGCGCCGCGCTCAAGCGCCGCTTCAACTTCGTCACCGTGCCGGTGGTGGAGGACCTGGAGCAGGAGATTCAAATCGTCACCAAGCGCGAGGCCGAGCTGCGCAATGACTACCAGGTCGGTGTGCCGCCGCCGGAGGAGCTGTCTCGCCTGCTGCTGACGCTCTTCCAGGAGCTGCGCAAGGGCGTGACGAAGGACGGCAAGACGAAGGTGCGCACGCCGGGAGCGGTGCTGTCCACGGCGGAGGCCATCAGCGTGCTGTTCAACAGCTCCATCCTCGCGGAGCAGTTCGGCGGCGGGAAGGTGACGCCCACGGAGCTGGCCGCGTCGCTGATGGGCGCGGTGGTGAAGGAGCAGGAGGACGACGTGAAGGCCCTGCGCGAGTACATGGAGACGGTGGCCAAGAGCCGCACGGGCGCGTGGAAGGAGCTGTACACCGCCAGCAAGAAGCTCTTGAGGGGCTGATGGACCTCGCCCTGCTCTCCCGGGTGCACCTGTTCCCGGTGCGCCACCACTCGCCGCGCACCACGGCGGTGCTGGGCCGGTGGCTGGACCGCGTCCGGCCGGAAGTCATCCTGGTGGAAGGCCCATGTGACGCGTCGGGCCTGGTGGACGTGCTGTGCGACGAGGCGACGCAGCCGCCGGTGGCGATTCTGGGCTACCGCACGGACGGCACGCCGCGCTCGGCGCTGTGGCCCTTCGCGGCCTACTCGCCAGAGTACGCGGCGCTGCGCTGGGCGAAGGCACACGGCGCCCGCGCGGAGTTCATCGACATCCCCGTCGGCGTCAGCCTGGAGGTGGACCGCGAGGACGACGCGGCCGAGCCCGGCGTCGAGACGGAGACGGAGTCCGCCGCCCTCCCCGGCGAGCCGGGTGCCGCGCCCGGAGGCTGGGAGGAGCCCATCTCCGAGCGCTTCGCCCGTGAGCGGGGCTACCGCTCCTTCGAGGAGCTGTGGGAGGCGCTCTTCGAGGCGCCGGACTGGACGCCCGAGGGCTTCCGCCCGGTGCTGCTGGCCTGGGCGGACGTGCTGAACGCGGGCCCCCGCCAGGAGTACCACCGCTGGCGCGACGCCTTCATGGCGCGCAAGGTGCTGGAGGTGGTGGCGAGCGGAGTGGCGCCGGAGAAGGTGGCCGTGGTGGCGGGCGCGGCGCACGTGACGGCCTTCGTGTCCGGCGACGTGGACTTCGCGCTGGAGGCGAAGCTGCCCAGGGGCGTGCCCTGCGCGGTGACGGTGATTCCGTACAGCTTCCCCCGGCTCGCGGAGCAGCTCGGGTATGGCGCGGGCAACCGGGCGCCGCACTTCTACCAGAAGGCGCACGAGGCGAAGTGCGACTTCAAGCGGGCGACGCTGGAGGTCCTCATCGACTTCGCGGCGCACCTGCGCATGCGCGGCTTCACCGCGTCGCTGTCGGACGTGCTGGAGGCGTACCGGCTGGCGCTGACGCTGGCGGAGCTGCGCGAGAAGAGCGCACCGGGCCTGGACGAGCTGCGCGAGGCCACGGTGGCCACGCTGTGCCGGGGCGATGCCACGCACGTGGACGGCTTCCTGTGGAAGAGCGTCATCGGCCACCAGGTGGGCCGGGTGGCCAGCCGGATTGGACAGAACTCGCTGCAGGCCGAGTTCTGGCGCGAGGTGGACGCGCGCCGGCTGCCGCGCAGTGACAGCCCGGAGACCTTCTCCCTACGGCTGAACAACGACGTGGAGGTGGGCTCCTCCGTCTTCCTGCACCGGCTGCGCGTGGCGGACATTCCGTACGCGGCGCTCTCGGGCGCGGGGCAGCAGCGCGGAGCGCCGCCTCAAGAGGCCGGGGGCTACGCCGCGCTCACCCGGGTGCGCGAGTCCTGGCAGGCGCAGTGGACGCCGTCCACGGACGTGGCGCTGGTGGAGAAGATTGTCCTCGGCGACACGCTGGAGGCGGTGACGACGCGCGTCCTCCAGGAGCGGCTGGGCGCGGCGAAGGCCACGGCCGAGGCGGCGGACGTGCTGCTGGAGTCGGTGATTACCAGCTGCCCCCAGACGGTGGCGGCGGCGCTGCGGGCGTGTGACGCACATGCGGCGACGGACTCGGACCTGCCCTCGCTGGCGTCGGCGGCGCGCTCGCTGTCCGGGCTGGTGGCGTATGGCACGTCCCGGGCGCACGCGGACCTGGGCGACGAAGCGGTGGCCGTGCTGTGTGAGAGGACCTTCGGTCGCGCGCTGCTGCGGGTGCGCGACGCGAGCACGTGTGGCCCGGACGCGGTGGGCCCGGTGCTGGAGGCGCTGCGCACGCTGCACGAGGTGGCGCTGGCGCAGCCGAAGGCGGACAAGGCCGGGTGGCTGGCGGAGGCGCGCGGGCTGATGGAGAGCCACGCGGTGAACCCGGCGACGTCCGGACTGGCCACGGGCCTGCTGTACCTGGCGCAGGAGCTGTCCGAGTCGGACGTGGCGCTGGAAGTGGGGCGGCGGCTGTCGCTGGCGGTGGACCCGGAGGCGGGCGCGGCGTACCTGGAGGGCTTCCTCCAGGTGAACGCGCTGGTGCTGGTGAAGAGCCGCGAGGTGGTGCGCGCGCTGGACGACTTCCTGGCGGGTGTGGACGCCGAGCGCTTCCGTCAGACCCTGCCGGTATTGAGAAGGGCACTGGGCGCGCTGGGTCCCACGGAGCGCCGCTACCTGATGGAGAACGTGGTGGCGGTGCGGCAGCTCGGGGCGAAGGGGCAGGCGGTGAAGGGCGTGCTCGAGGAGAAGGACAAGGAGAAGCTCAAGGACATGAGCGCGGAGCTGGGCAAGGCGCTCGATGACCTGGACGACCTGCTATGAGCGTGGACCCCAAGACGCTGTCGGAGAAGGACCGGGAGGCGCTCCTGCGCTGGCGGCTGGCGCTGGGCCCCGGGGCGGAGAAGACGGGCGCGTGTCCCTCGCTGGGCTCGCTGGCGGGCGGTGGCATGGGCGCGGCGGGCGTGGGTGAGGGCGACCTGGAGGAGCTGGATGACGCGCTCTCCTTCGTCTACGGCGACAAGAGCGCCGGCTCGTCGGGCTCGAAGCCCTACATCCCGAAGTGGCTGGGCGCGCTGCGCGGCTTCTTCCGCGACGATGTGATTGCGCTCGTCCAGAAGGATGCGATTGAGAAGAAGGGGCTGACGCAGCTGCTCTTCGAGCCGGAGACGCTGCCCTTCCTCGACAAGAACGTGGAGCTGGTCACCACGCTGGTGAGCGCGCGCGGGCTGATTCCGGACCAGGCGAAGGACATCGCCCGGCAGATTGTCCGCGAAGTCGTCGACGACCTCCGCAAGAAGCTGGAGTCCTCCGTCCGCACGGCGGTGTTCGGCGCGCTGAAGCGCAACAGCTCGAGCCCGCTGCCCATTGCGCGCAACCTGGACTGGAAGCGCACGATTCGCCAGAACCTGAAGGGCTGGGACGCGGAGCGCAAGCGGCTGATTCCGGAGCGCTTCTACTTCTGGCCCAACCAGCGGCGGCAGCACGAGTGGGACGTGACGCTGGTGGTGGACCAGTCCGGCTCCATGGCGGAGAGCGTGGTGTACAGCTCGGTGATGGCGGCCATCTTCGCGTCGCTGGATGTGCTGCGCACCAGCCTCGTCCTGTTCGACACCGAGGTGGTGGACATGACGCCGCTGCTGGCGGACCCGGTGGAGGTGCTCTTCACCGCGCAGCTCGGCGGCGGCACGGACATCAACCGCGCGGTGGCGTATGCGCAGGCGAACCACGTGCGCCGGCCGGAGAAGACGCTCTTCATCCTGATTACGGATTTGTACGAGGGCGGCAACGCGGAGGAGCTGGTGGCGCGGCTGCGGCAGCTCGTGGACTCGCGGGCGAAGGTGCTGTGCCTCTTGGCGCTGTCGGACGGAGGCAAGCCCTCGTACGACCACGCCATGGCGGAGCAACTCACCGCGCTGGGGATTCCGTGCTTCGGCTGTACGCCGCGCAAGCTGGTGGACGTGGTGGAGCGGGTGATGCGCAACCAGGACCTGGGGCCGCTGGTGTCGGCCGACAAGGAGTCGCGCCATGGCTGAGGTGCGGAAGCTGAAGGGCGGGCTCGGCGAGCTGACGGAAATCATCAGCGACCGGGCGGAGCTGTCCAAGGGCGCGGCCCTCTTCGACGCGAAGCAGCTCACCAACCTGTCGCGCTACGAGAACAAGCTGTTCGCGGACGCGGCGGGCTCGGGGGCGTCGCCGTACAAGGTCTCCCTGGTGTTTGGCGAGGGGCGCGAGGTGAAGGGGCGCTGCTCGTGCATGGCGGCGCGCTCGCGGCCCTTCTGCAAGCACGCGGCGGCGCTGCTGGTGGCCTGGTCCAAGGCGCCGGAGGCCTTCGTCACCTCGGACAAGGCGCCCGCGGGGGCGCCGGACGGGGCGAAGAAGAAGAGCGTGAAGAAGGGCAAGGCGGAGACCTCCGACCTGATGAAGGCGGGCGTGGCGCAGGTGTCCACGCTGGTGCGGGAGCTGGGCCTGTCGGGCGTGGTGTCGCTGGGCGAGGACCGGCCCGAGCAGGTGCGCGCGCTGGGCGAGGCGCTCCGGGCCAACGGCCTGCGCCGGCTGGCGGCGCGCACGGTGGAGGTGGCGGGGCTGCTGGACCTGGCCGTGGCGCGCACGGGCACCTTCGAGGCGCCGGTGTACACGGACCTGGTGGCGGACATGCTGCTCACCGTGCGCAAGGTGGACAAGCACCTGGGCGGCGAGGCGCTGGAGGACCGCTACGTCGAGGAGCTGATTGGCAGGACGTGGACGAAGAAGGACCGGGCGCCGGTGGAGGGGCTGACGCTGGTGGAGTACGCCTTCACCACGCGCACCACGCCGGACAACTTCCTCGTCCGGGAGAGCCGCTTCGTGGACCTCGTGTCCGGGAAGCACTACGCGGAGAAGCAGATCCTCCCCGCCTTCCTCAAGAGTGTGGAGCCGAAGAAGAGCCACGCGGGGCTGGTGCTGGAGGGCGCGAAGGGTGGCCAGTACCCCGGCTTCGCGCCGCACCGGCTGGACTTGGACGCGGAGGCGCACCGGCTTCCACTGGAGGAGTCTGCGCTGCGGTTGCTGGTGGAGAGGGCTCTGCCGGACGTGGGCGCGGCGCTTACGGCCTTCCAGGAGCACCGCAAGGACGTCTTCGCGCCGGACCTGCTGCCGGTGACGCTGCGGGTGGAGACGCTGCTGGCCAGTGGCCAGCGCTCGCAGCTGGTGGACTCGGGAGACCGGGGGCTGTTCCTCCCGGCGGACGCGGGCCTGGAGGAGCCGCTGGCGGCGGCGCTGGAGGGCGCGAAGCTGAAGGTGGTGCTGGGCGACGTGGGGCTGGAGGCGGCGCTGCCCACGCTGTTCCCCCTGGCGGTGGTGGTGGAGACGCCGGAGGGGCTGGAGCTGCGGGGCCTGGGCAAGCTGGAGGGCGAAGTCTTCGCCTCGCGTCGGCGGGGAGGCCCGAAGCCGGCGGCGCCGGTGGCGGTGCCGCGCGGCGGGTGGGCGGACACGGCGCGGGCGGCGGGAGCGTCGCGCGCGGCCATTGCCCTGGCGGAGGTGCGGGACGAGCTGGCGGAGAAGTTCGCCAACGGGCTGCCGGCGGTGTCCTCGCGGGCGGTGGAGCCGCTGGTGGCGCGGCTGAGGGAGCTGGGGCTGGAGAAGCCGGGCGCGCTGCTGGAGGCGCTGGCGCAGCGGCCGGACGCGGCGGAGCGGCTGGACGACTTCATCAAGGTGTACCAGGTGCTGGGCATCGCCCTGGTGCGACTGGCGGGCGCGGTGCAGGTGGACGGCGGCGCGCTGGAGCCGGTGCCCACGCACCCGAGCATCCACGTGCGCAAGCCGGAGGTTGCGCTGCCTCCGGGCGAGGCGCTGCTGAAGCGGGCGCGCGGCGAGCTGACGCGGTACGAGGCGGCGGCGCACGCGGCGCACTACTACGCGGCGCTCAGCCCGGACGCACTGTTGGGCGAGCTGTACCCGGCCTGGAGCGACGGCGCGGCGAGCACCTTCGTGGCGCGGGCGGTGTCGGTGGGCTCGCGAGACAGGGCGCTGGCCGCGGCGAAGGCGGCGCTGGCCGAGCACCACAGCCGCATGGTGCGCCGCACGGCGATGCGGGTGCTGGGCCTGCTGGGCGGGCAGGAGGCGCGGCAGACGCTGGATGCGCTGACGCGCAAGGGCCACGACGCGGGCCTGCGGCTGTACGCGCGCGAGGTGCTGGAGGACGTGCGGGCTCGGGAATCCGGCCCGGACGCGGTGGCGACGCTGCTGAAGGTCCGCCGGGAGCGCCTCCACGCGCATGCGCAGCGGGCGCTGACGGAGCCGACGAAGGAGGGGCGCTCGCGGGCGGTGGACCAGCTGGAGTCCCAGGGGCTGACGGTGGCGTGGCCGGTGCTGCGGCAGGTGTTCTACGGGGACCCGTCACGAGAGGTGCGGCGGCGCGCGGCCATGGCGCTGGCGTGGCTGGGGGACTCGGAGGTGCTGGACCGCTTCGTGGCGCTTGTGGAGGCGCGCGGCACGGACGACGAGGAGGCGAAGACGGCGGTGTACGCGCTGGGGGTGCTGGGCGACGTGCGCGGCGCGGAGACGCTGCTGGCGGCCTTCGCCGACGGGTGGAAGCCGGGCGTGGTGTCCGAGTCGCTGAGCGCGTTCGGCCTGGCCATGCTGGGCCCGGCGGTGCGGCTGGCGGAGGTCCGTCCCGAGGCGGTGGAGCGCCAGGCGCTGCGCAACCTGTTCGAGAAGTTCCCCGCGGACGCGCTGGCGGCGGAGCTGCTGGCGCGGGTGGAGGCATCCCGCGAGCACCCGGAGCTCGCCGCCCGCTGCGCGGTGTACCTGAAGCTCGCGGGGCAGAATGCCCACGGCGCCGGGAAGACGGTGGCCGCGGCGCTGATGGACCTCCCGGCGGTGACAGCGGACAAGACGCTGCTGCGCGCGGTGAAGAAGGCGCTGGGGGTGAAGGAGAAGGCGTGAGCGCCACCCCCGGAGGAATGGCGCTCACACCGGACTACGCGCGGCGCCCGCGAAGCGCGCCGCGCACCCTACCCCAAAGCCAGTAGAGGCCCCGGGCCACCAGGGCCGTCTGGACGGACGACACGACCAGGAAGGCCAGCTGCGGCAGGACCAGGGCCAGGGGTGACATCCGGTCCTGGATGGCCGCGAGCGTGAACCCGGCCGCGAGCATGGCGGGGAAATGGAACAGGACGGACCAGGCATTCACGGGTACGGGAAACATGTCCGTGTAGATGCCTGCCCGCTGCATGAGGCTCCCGTTCTCCTCCAGCAGCCCGGCCGTCACCAATCCCAGGTGCACGAGGATGTTCATGCCCACCGCGAGCATGACCACCTTCCGAGCGGTCGGGCTGCCAGGTTCGCTCATTCCTTCTCTTCCTCGGGCTTGGGCTTCTCGATGGTGTGCTGGCCCGTCTTGCTTCGAGAGGCCTCGACCCCCTTGGTGACCGCCGTCTGGCTCTTGTCACGGTTTCCCGCGCCCATGTGCCCTCCCTCCGCACTGCCGATGGTCACGTTCGGGAACTTCGCGGAGAAGGCCTCCATCGAGCCGTACTTCGCGATGATTCCCGTCTCGAGCGTCTCCATCCTCCGGTCTCCGAACAGCTCGACAGTGTCTTCCCAGAAGTACTTGTCGTCCCAGAGACTGATGATGACGAGATGCTCGGTGTTGGCCGATGCGGCCTCGATGTTGGCAATGAGGCGATCCACTCGCGCCCCCAGGATGATGACGTTGTCCCACTTGCCGCCATTCAAGGGGCCTCCCGAGGCCACGGCCATGATGGCGGCGTCCCCACCCTGGCTGTAACCGATGAGGTTCATCTCGGACGGGTTGACGTGGAAGTACGTTGCGGCGAGCTGTGTCGCGGGACCCGGGTCGTCCTTGAGGGGCACCCCCGCCTTGTCGTGGATGCCGTCGGGAGCCACGGCGTGCACGGACGGGAAGAGCCCCTCCGCCGTCGCCTTCAGCTCGTCCACCCCGGAGGCCATCCCCAGGACACCGCCACCGTGCAGCAGGAGCGTATCCAGGCCCGACGGGTCGATGAAGTCCAGCGGCGCGTTGCGCGCATACCCATACAGGTTGCACTCCACGGGCTTCTCCGCGCACTTCTCCATGCTCTCCAGGTAGAGCGGGTCCGGTGACAGGAAGCGGTTGAGCGCGGGGTCGTAGTCCCGGACGCCCATGCGGACGAGCCCCAGGTCCGCGTCGTAGCTCCGCTCGACGAAGTCCAGCGCGGCGGCGGTGTCGGTAGGCGTGGTCCGGACGCCGTAGGGCGAGGCGAACCGGGGCGTGCCGTCCTTGTCCGACAGCACGGTGCCGCGCCGGTCGGCGGCCAGCGGGTACAGGACGCCGCCCTGGATGACGCCCAGCAGGCGGTCGCCCACCTTGAAGGGCCGCGTCAGCCCGGTGCCGTCCAGGTAGGCGCCCTCGCCCAGGTAGCCAGCCTGGAACACGCCGTTGTGCAGCTTCGCCAGGCGCAGGCCCGCCTCGTCGTAGAGGTACTGCCACGCCTCCGTCCCCCGCGTGGCGAGGGCGAGCTGGCCATGGGGCCCATAGTTGAAGCTCAGGTCCCCCCGGGTGAGGGCGCGGCCCAGCGCGTCGAAGGTGTAGACGTCGTCGCCGGCATCCAGCGCACCGGACCTCCCCTTGAACGTGCGGGCCACGCCGTTCTCCTCGATGCGCGACGGCAGGCCCATGGCGTCGTACGCGTACGCGTAGGAAGACTGGGCATCCGTGGAGCTCGTGAGGAAGCGCTGCGGCGAGTAGTCGTGCACGCGCGTCAGGCTCTGGCTGCCCACCTGGAACGTCTCCGAGGTGACGAGCCCGCGCGGGCCATACCGCCACGAGGTGGAGGACTGGAGGCCCGGCCCGCCCTGGCTGAAGCCCACCACGGCCCGCGTCAGCGAGTCATGGGTGAAGCTGGCCCAGCGCCCCCCGGTGAGGGAGGCCCCGGCAAGCAGCCCCTCTGCGTCGTACGCCAGCGCCGCCAGCGGGGCGGCGTTGAGGGAGAGCGAGGCCGTGCGGCCATGAACGTCCAGGGTGTTGGCCAGCACGGTGCACCCCTGCGAGGTGCCGTCCGACAGGCGCACGCACGCGGACTCCGAGCGGACGCTGCCGTCCTCGCGGTAGTCCAGCAGCGTCTCCACGGTGCGCCACCCGTCGAACCGCAGGGTGCTCCGCGTGGGCTTGCCGTCGACCCGGTACTCGAACTGCTTGAGGTACCCGGGGCCCCGCACCGCCGTCAGCAGGCCCACCGAGTCCGCGTCCGCGGGCGACGTCGGCGTCGCCCCGTCGTGGAAGTACTGGTAGGACAGGGACTCCTCGCTGCTCAGGTCCGTGTGGACGTCCAGCACCTTGCGGCCGATGGCGTCGTACCCGTAGTCCTCCGTGCGCAGGGGAATCCCCGCGGTGGAGAGGAAGGTCTTCCGCGCCAGCAGGCTCGTGCCGGGCTGGTAGGCGTAGGCCACGGAGGCGGTGCCGTCCACGTCCACCCGCGACACGCGGCCGTGCCCATCGAAGTGGACGCCGTGGTTCTTGCCGTCCTGCAGGCCCACCCCCCGCAGCCGGCCCAGGGAGTCATAGCGGTAGGTGTAGCGAGTCCCCGCCTCGTCCTCGTAGGCCACCGTGCGCTTCTGGGTGTCCATGAAGAGGTGGATGGCGTCCGCGCCGTTCTCCACGGCCTCCTGCATCAGCAGCCCGTCCACCAGCTGGACCTGCGAGGCCACCTGGCGCTGCACGTCGGCATGCAGCCGCGAGATGGCGCTGGAGTCGAAGCCCAGGCCGGAGGACCGCAGGGTGCTCACCACGTCCGTCCCCGCCAGCAGGGTGGCGTAGTCCAGGCCCTGCGGGTCCACCGACGCGCCGAGCGCGGGGCGCACGTGCGTCTTCTTCTCCAGCAGCAGGGGGTTGCGCGTGGACAGGCTCTTCACCGCCCAGCCCTGGGGAATGCGGGAGGCAATACCCAGGCTCTCGCCCGTGGCCGTCTGCCACTCCACCGCGGCACGCGTGGAGCCCGTCAGGGAGTCCACCAGCGCGGAGGTGGAGAAGCTGCCCGGCCGCGTGTCGGTGGCGTAGCGGTAGGCCAGCAGCAGCTGAGGGTTCACCTCGCTGGCGCCGCCCAGGTCGTCCCAGCGCTTCGCCAGCCGCTCCTGGCCGTCGTAGCGGAAGTACTGGCTGTAGCTCCGGCTGCCGCGCAGGGTGGACAGCTGCTGGATGGCGCCCGTCGTCGGGTGCACGTCGCCAGCCTCCATCACCACGCCGTCCGGAGACACCACCCGGGACAGCTGCAGCGTGCCGGGCTCCCACTCGAAGGTGGTGGTTCCCCGCCCCGGCTCCGTGACGCTCTGGATGAGGGCATTGGCCCCGTAGACGGCCTGCTGCACGGTGAGCACGTCACCGTCCGCCGAGACGTCCTCCACCTTCTCCACCTGACCCGCGGAGTTGCGCGTCAGCCGCGCCTCGTACTTGAAGTCCACCGTGGAGTCCGGGCGCATGCCCGTCAGCAGCGTCCGGGCCTGCAGGCAGTGCAGGCTGACGCCAAGGCCGCTCGGCGACGCACGCCACGTCTCCGTCTTGAGCGTGCCGTGGGCGGTGTGCTGCGTCACCTCCGCGGGGCACACCTCCGCCTCGTACCGCACGTACTTTGTCCACTCGCCCACGGCCAGCCCGTCCGCCTGGGCCCAACCGTTGCCCGTCTCCTCCAAGCGCTTCCAGGGGAGGCCCTGGAACACCGCGTCCTCGTAGGTCTGGTACGTGTAGCCATGCACGCCCGGGCTCTGCGTGTCGTGCTGCGTCGAGGACGCGGGCAGCCCCGAGTAGTAGTCCCCGTTGAGGAACCGCGCGTCCTCCACCAGCCCCGGGCCGGTGCGCGTCACGCCGCCGAAGCCCACCAGGTACCGGCCCACGGAGTGCACCTTCGGCTCGGAGTAGCCGTAGGTGTAGCGGACCGTCTCGAGGCCGGAGGAGCGCACCTCCAGGGCCCCCAGCACCACCTGCCGGGCATGCCCGCCCTGAACCGCCGCGCTGCGCTCGTACTCGAAGCGCAGCAGGTTGCCACGGCCGTCATCCGCGCTGCGCAGCAGCGCCACGCGCGGCGCCGTCATGCCCACGCTGCGCGGCGGGCCCGCGTCGGTGAAGAGCACCTCCACCTCGCCCGTGCCCGCGAAGTCCGCCACCACCGGGGTGCCCACCATGGCGTTCAGGGTGGGCACCGCCACCTCCTGGAAGGCGCTGCCGGTGTTGATGAGCAGCAGGGTCCCAGGGGAGCTGATGCGCGTCAACAGGGCATCCACCAGCCCGTCCTTGTTCGCATCCGCGAAGTGGAGCTGGTAGTTGGTGAGGCTGGAGTAGGCCGCGCCCTGGGGGGTGCGGAAGGTGAAGGTCCGGGCCGTCTGCTCGAAGCCGTAGCTGCCCTTGCCCAGCCACACCAGCAGCGAGGCGCTGCCCCGGACGACGATGTCCGCCAGCCCGTCTCCGTTCACGTCCTGCAGCCAGGTGGTGTTGGGAGCGACGCTGGGCGACAGCGTCCCCGTCACCGCCGCGCCGAAGCTGAAGCCCTGGGCCGTGCTGGTGTTGGGGTGGATGGTGTAGCGGCCGGCGGAGACCTTCACCAGGTCCGGCTGCCGGTCCCGGTTGACGTCCGCCAGGCGCACGTTGCCGCCCAGCGTCCAGTTCGCGGCCAGCGTCAGGGTGGTGTACGGCACGCCCTCGCGGTTGCACACCGCCACCGTCGTCTGGTTGCCCAGGTTGTCCGCCTGCACGCCCACCACCTGGTACTCCAGGTCCGTCGCCCGCATCTGGACGAGCATCCGTGGCACGGTCGACCCGGTGGCGCTGCGCCGGCACAGCGAAGACACGCCCGGCGGGGCCGCCGGCAGGGGCTCCGCGCGGAAGCCGCCGTCCTCCTGCACGAACAGCGTGTTGTCGCTCGCGGACTCGAAGTCCATCCGCCCGTCGTGGTTCACGTCCAGCAGGGCCGAGCGGGTGGCCCGCATGGCGTCCACGCCGCGCTCCGCCACCACCGCGTCCAGCTTGGGCGCGCTCACGGCCTGCAGCTGCGCCAGGTGCGTCCCCAGTGGCTCATAGCCATAGCGGACCATGGGCGCGCTCTCGCCGGAGGCGTACACGCGCTGCGCCTGCGTCAGGTAGTACGCCGGCCCCTGCGCCTCCTCCTCGTAGGCCAGGTTCTCCCGCCACCGCTCCACGAAGAGGCTGGTGCCGGTGTCCCGGGACAGCGCCACCACCGCCTTCACCCGCTTGTCGAGCACCAGCGCCTGGCCCGAGCGCAGGTCCGTCGTCGGCCGGGGCACCGCCTCGTACTCGAAGTCCACGCGGTGCTGGAACGCGTTCCCCACGCCGCCGTGGTGCAGCGCCTTCACGAACAGGCGCCCGGACGCGTTCGCCTCGTACTCCAGCCGCGTCTTCCGCCCCGTCGGCGTGGTGACCTCCGTGAGGTACCACGCGTACGTGCCCCGGGACGTCACCACCCGGCTCACCCCGCCGAACGTCCAGCGGCTGCCGTCCGGCAGGTGCGCCACCCAGCCATCCGTCACCGCCGTCACGCGCACCTTCTGCGCCAGCCCCACCGGGTACCAGGCGCCATCCGTGCCCGCCACCAACCGGCCGAAGGGCCCCGTCAGCTCGTCGGTGGCGTAGTCCAGGTCCCCGGTCTCCCGCCACCGGGTCAGCGACAGGCCCACGTTCCACCCCAGGCCCCACTCGCTCAGGCCGCTCTCCGGCGAGTACGCGGGCAGCACGCTCACCCCGGGCGCGCCCCGCTCCGAGGGCAGCGCGTCCGCCCAGGGCAGCCGGAACACGCCTCGGCTGACGTCTCCCACGCCGAAGCTCGTCGCCGCGAATTGTCCCGCCAGCGAGCCCCGCTCGGGCGCGCCCAGCACCGGCGCCTGCACCCGGGCATCCAGCGACGTGCCGGACTGTCCCAGCGCTGGCACACCTCCCAGCAACACCGCGCAGGTCGCGGTCCTCCACAGCCATTCATTCATTCGAGACAAGACCAGCTCCAGGCGTGACGGCCCATGGCGCGAGACAGGTGGACACGCCACCCGGCACCCCGGACGTCACGGCAGTTGAGGATTGATGACAGAAGACGACAGGCCGGCCCCGGCCACCTCGCGGGGTGGCCAGGGGCCGGGTGCTACGAGGGGGACTACGCGTCCGGGGTGGTGCCTCCACCGTGCGGCGGCAGCACGTCCGGGCCGGGCGTCGGCGTCGGCGTCGGCGTCGGCGGGGGCACGCACGACTTGATCCACGTCATGTCGCTCGACAGCGGCTTCGTCTCCACCTCGAAGCTGAGGACGATTTCCTCCACATCGTCGCGCAGCACGAGGCCCTGGAGGACCATGTCGTTCAGCGCCGAGAGGTTGAAGTCGAAGGTCGTGAACGGGGAGAGCCCGTTGCCGTAGCGCAGCGCCCGCACGCCCTTCTCACCGAACCAGTGCTCCGCCTTGGGAGCGGGACCGAAGGTGACCCGCATGTCCGTCCCCAGGTACTCGTCGTTGAGCTGCTCGTAGACCAGGGGGCCGGTCTTCGTCGCGAAGGTCAGCCACCGGGCCACTCGCAAAGAGGGGTAGTAGACCGTGTCGTTCAGGGCCAGCGCGGCCTCGTCCGAGCCCGGGATGCCGAAATGGATTCCCATGGCGCGGATGACCATGAGGCCCTGGCTGCACCCTCGCCCCTGGTAGCCGTCACGGGCGTACAGGTCCTCGGGCAGCACCGTGAAGGACGACCACTCCCTGCGCAGAATCTGCTTCCAGACCTGCTCGGCACGAACGGCGTCCACCGTCTTGTAGGCGGACTGCCACCCCGCGGGGCGTCCCGGCCGGGGGAAGCTGACGGCGATGTAGGGATACGCGGTGGCGTCGTTGCCGGGGCTCCGCCGGGTCGACAGGTCCAGCATCACCCGGTTGATGAAGCTCCTGAGCACCTTGGCCGTCTCCACCCGCGAGCGGGTCCAGTGGGTCGCGCGCTGCTGGGACACAGGGGCGTTTGGCACCACGCCGTCGGTGAGCGCGAGCAGCTCGTTCCGAGCCGTCGTGTCCGCCGCCAGGGTGGTGAGCATCTCGGGATAGCGCAGCTCGATGATGGGCATCAGGTCCCGGTTGACGACCTTCGTCAGCTGGCGCGTGGCATCCGCCAGCTCCGTACCCTCCAGGTCTCGCAGCGCCAGCAGCGGAAGCTGACGCGCCAGGCGAGACTCACCCTCCTGCCGGGCCAGGTCCGCCCCGAGCGCCTCCAGCTCCATCGCCAGCAGCTGCATCTCCCGCTCCGTGGCAATCATCTCCGCCCGCCGGGACAGCGCCGCGAGCTCGTGGTCAATCCAGGCGTTGAACAGGCCCTGGAGCTGGCTCGGGAACTGGTTGAAGCCACACGTGTCGCAGCCGTGCTCCAGTGCCACGTACGCGTTGGAGCGGATGGTGGCGAGGGCCGACGCGCTGACGCGCCCCTCGGTCAGGGCATTGCGCCCTGCCTCATCCACCGCGGCCTTGGCGCTCGCCAGGGCATTCAGGAGCCGGATGGCCATGGGCCCCGAGCCCACCGGGGTGGCGCGGTTCACCTTGAGCGTCAGGGCATCGCTGCTCACGTCGCAGCCGTCCCGGTCGTTGACGACGAGGTAGAGGTCCACGCCCGCGGGCGCCGCCGCGCGGCTCGGGATGAGGACGGTGGTCGCCGGGCGGTGGAGCACGTAGACCTGCTGGATGTCCTTGCGCTCGGTGCGGCCCTTCGTCATCTCCACCAGCAGGAGGCTGCCCACGGGCAGGTGGGGGAAGGGCGTGCCGGGCACCCGCAGGCCGGCCGTGAAGGACGCGCTGCTGCGCGACTCGGAGCCGTTCGCGGTGGTGGTGGTGTCGATGTCGGCGCGCTGGTTCGAGTGCGAGTAGCCGATACAGGCCTTGGCCTCCGCGAAGACCTCCACGTCGGTGCCAATCAGGTCGGCGAAGGGCGTTCCCGCCTCCGAGCGCACGCCGATGCAGGCGTCGCCGGTAATCGAGTCCGAGTCGTAGGTGCCATCCTGATTCACGTGGGTGAGGGACTGGGCGGTGTAGCCCGTCCCGGTGAACGTCACCGTGAAGCCCTCCGGCCCCGTGGTGACACCCGCGGTGCTGATGGTCGACACATCCGGGCTGCCTGGAATCTTCATGGCCGCCGCGGGCGCGCTGAGCGCGCAGACGGGAGCCCACTGACCCGTGACGTTGATGTGGAGGATGTCACCCGCGCTCGCAGTGTTGACCAGGCCCGTGGCGGACATCACCACGATGTTGTCGTTGTGCGTGGGCTGCGAGCCCGAGTAGTTCGCGTGCTCCGCGGAGACGGGGATGGTCCTCTCCGGCCCCTGAGCCACGAGGAAGTCCGCCACCTGGGGCTTGCCGAGCAGCTCCCGGAACGTGCGGACGAAGTGGTCGGCGTGCCTCGCCTCGGCGATGCGCGCGTTGTGCCGCATGCCCTGCAGATCCGTGTCCAGCTGCGCAACCCGCTTCATCATCAGCTGGATTTCGGAGGCGGTCCGCGCCGCCTGGCGCTGTCCCCGCATCTCCTCCAGGTACGTCTGGAGGTAGGTGGGCAGGTCCCGGTTGTACGCGTCAATGACGACCTGGAGGTTGTTCAGGGCGATGTTCACGTCATTGACGATTTCGTCCTTCTCCTGGATGTTCATGCCCGCGTGAAGCGTGTTGCGCAGGGTCGCGTCGAAGGTGCCGAACTGCTCGTAGCTGCTCGTGCGGGCTCGGGCCCCCTTCATCGTCTCCAGCAGGCTGTAGGCCACCGGGGCAATCTGCTCCTGGGGTGTGCGCTCCAGGTTCAGGACCGAGTAGATGTCCAGCCCCGCCGCGTCCTTCAGCGCGCTGGCCAGCACGTCGTGCCGCAGGTTCAGTTGCTGGTAGACCGCCAGCCAGTCCGCATCCACCTTCTGGATGGGCGCCGTGGCGGTCGTGTTCAGCGCCGCCGCGTCATACAGGATGCCCAGGTACTTCCACTGGTGGCTCACCTCCGTGGTGAGCTTGCCGGAGGCGCACTGCCGGAAGCGGCAGCCCAGGTCGTGCGCGTCCGACGTGTTCCCCAGCCGCTCCACCAGGCCCTGGAGGGCGTCGCTCACCACCAGCACCAGCGGCGCGGAGGTCAGCGGCGCCGTCAGCTCCGTGGACTCCGGGAAGGCCGCCTTGAGCACCTCGCGGTCCGCCAGGAGGTAGGTGTCCGACAGGCCCGGGATGTCACCCACCGACAGAGGCGGCGCCTCCGGCTCGCCGGAGCCGGGCTTGATGTTCAGTGCCCGCTCGGAGATGTACGTCCCGCGCCAGAACTCACCCAGCAGCTCACTGACACGCTGGTTGAGCGGCCGCGACAGTCGGTCCCCACCATAGATGGGGCCGCGGACCTTGCGGTACCAGCTGTCCACATAGCCCAGCTTGCGGCGCAGCGCCTCGGTCCGTGCGGCGGCCGTCACCGCATGGGGCGTGGCGAGCTGCTCCTTGATGAGCGAGGGAAGGAGCTCCTCATAGGTCTCCCCGTACTTCCCCTGCATGCAGGCGAGGGCCTCGGCCTCCGCGATGGCGTTGATGCAGGTGTCCATCACCCGCTCCACCGACGACGCGGGCACGTGGTCCAGCGTCAGCCGGCGGCACATGGCGAAGAGGCCGTTGACACTGCTGGCCCCCGCGCAGGCGGAGTCCTCCACCGGGGCCACCCACGGGTTGCGGCAGTCCGCGCGCTGGGCGTCGAAGTACTCGCCCAGCAACCCCGGGACGCCACCAGGCGTCCTCAGCTGCGTGGAGGGGATGGCCTCCTTGGTCTGGCTCGTGCTGGACCAGAGCAGCCGCGCCACGGCGGAGTCGGTGCCCTCGAAGAACTCGAGACGGATGTCATATTCCTGGCCCGCGACGAGCGCCGCCGTCATGGCCCCCAGGTTCTCCGTGAGGCCATGGGGCGACCAGTTGTCGATGAGCAGCTTGCCATCCACCCAGAGCCGCACGCCGGCGTCGCTGGCGGTGTAGAAGGTGTACGTCTGGGAGTAGCGGGGGATGACCTTCCCCGTCCAGCGCACCGTGAAGTTGTCCGCGGGCACGCCCGGGGCAGGTGCACCCATGCCCCAGTCGAAGTTCACCGTCGGGTCGACCCGCGACAGCAGGCGGGTGCCGCCTTCGGGGTAGGCGCGGTAGAGCCCCACCACCTTCGTGACCTGGGCGCTCGTGAGGTGCTTCCCCTTCAGCTCGAACAGGACCTTGGACTTGCGCACCAGCAGCTGCCGCAGCAGGGCCCGGTCCACCCCCGTGGGCGCCGTGCTCGGGGTGCTCTCCCAGCCATTGAGCGTCTGGAGCTGGTCCTGGAGCCTGTCGAACTTCTGCTCGACCTCCAGCGGCGTGGTGATGGGCTTGTCGTCGTCCGTGGTGCAGCGGGGGGCGGAGCCGCTGACTTCCTTCGTCACCGCGAGCGCGGAGGCGCTCGCACGCAGCTGGTTGAGCGTCAGGCCCGGCCCGGAGAAGAAGCGGCCCGGCGCGAGCGTCCCCGGGAGCCCCTCGTCATGGCACTCCTCCGGGTTGCCCGCCTGTCCGTGGCTGGAATCACGGCACACCTTGTAGATGGGCTTGGTCGTGTCATCACAGTCGACCAGGTCACTGCCGCACACACTGCCCTGCTGCTGGTAGTAGGTGGGGTAGCCCCCGAGGACGTACCTGCACGAAGCGGTCTCGGTGTCCTCCCCCTCCGCCGTGGCCGGCGTGGGGGTGTGGCTCTGGATGGTGACACCGGTCTCATGCCTGTCATCCACCGCGGCCTTCGCGGAGGTGGCGGCAAAGCGGCAGGTATCCCTGAAGTCATAGTAGACGTAGGTCTCGCACTGCTGCGTACCCCGGTCATCGATGATGACGCAGCGCCTGCCATTCTTGCGCTCGCCCATCACCTGGACGGTCCTCGTCAGCGTCGCGCGGGACTCGACGCCGAAGTCGGGGTGGCGGCAGGTCTTGTCCACCGAGCACTTCGTCTGCTCGTACCTCTCGATTCCGCAGGCCAGGCTGCCCTTCTTGACGTAGCAGGACGCGTATTTGCTGTACTCCCAGGGCCCCTCGCACTTGCGGTCCTCGCGCGCGGGCATCGTGCCATTCTCGAGCACCGCCGCGACCTGCGGAGGCCCGCACGAGCTGCCCGTGTTGAGCTCGCCGTCCGCCTGCGCAAGCTCGGGCTCCAGGGTGTTCTCAGATTCAGTTCCACAGGCCGTGGCCCACAAGGCCAGACCCACAGCCAAAAACAAACGTCTGCTACGTGCAAACATCCATACCTCGAGCGTCCAGGTCCAGCGCCTCGCGCGCCAGCACCCGGCAGGACATCACCAACTCGGAAGGGACCGGGCGCAGGGCACACCCCGGGCGCACTCGGTCAATCCGCGATGACAGGAATTGGGACTGAGATGCGCATGGGCGGCCCGCACCATGCAGGGACGAAAACTTCGAGAGGTGCACTGGACGCAAGGGTGGCCAGCGAGAAAGGCGTAGGAACCCGCCCCTTCCACTGAAGGCTTCACCATGCGTGGGACTGCGGCTGCTTCGTTCGGTTGAGTCCGTTCAGGGCCGAGGCGGCCCCAGGCCTCGGCCCCGTGCCGGGCGTGTACCATGAATGGACGACGCCAGGGAATAGCCGTAGCACCCCGGCGCCTGCCAATCAGGCGCCATCTGCTTCTGCCCAGGCGTCACCGGCAGAAAATCGTCAGCGCAATTGCCAACCACGGGCCTTCGCTCCGTATGGCGGCCGTGCGAGCGGAGCGCTCGACGAGGGCCGGCGAAGCTGCATCTTCGGCCAGTCCTTCCCGTCTGTCTTCGGCTCGGCGTCACCTCTGGAGCATTGCTCGGATTCAGCAAGCCAGGTCTTCCGCGCCGGACGTCCCGGAGGTGCAGGCACCGAGGCACCCGCGGGCTCAGCCCTCCACCGTCACCCCGCGCCAGAAGGCGACATGGCCGGCGATGTTGGAGGCGGCGGGCTTCGGCTCCGGGTAGTACCAGGCCGCGTCCTTGTTCACCTGCCCGTCGACGACGACGTCGTAGTAGCTCGCCGTGCCCTTCCACACGCAGAGTGAGTGGGTGTCGCTCGGGCGGAAGTACTCGCGGCGAATCGAGTCCGCGGGAAAGTACCAGTTGCCCTCCACCTTCTCACAGCGCGGGCTCTCCGCGATGACGACACCGTTCCACTTCGCCACAGGCATCTCGTTCCTCCTCCCGGCTGCGCGAGTGCATAACGAAGGGGGCGCGGGGGTGCACTCACGGAAGCACGCCCCGCCGCCGTCCGTCAGGTGCCTCACAGCCCGTGGCCTCACGGTCGCAAGGCGCCGCGCCCACCTACTGGCAGCAGGAGTACGTCGCGCTGACGTAGCTCTCGAAGCCGTCCGTCCGGCTGGGGCCTATCGGCGTGCAGGTTCCGAAGGTGCGCTTCACGTTGCAGGCGCCGGCCGGACAGTCCCAGAGGATGGCCTCGTCGACATAGCCGTTGGCGGCGCCGCGGGCCACGGAGCACGTGTATCCCTGGGCGCCCTGGGTCGTGCTGTAGCTCGTGGTGCCGCAGGTGGTGCACGTCAGCCGGGACTCGGAGGACACCAGCGCGTCCACCCTCGTCTCGTCCGTGGAGGCCTCGTCGGCTCCACCACACGCGGACAGCCCCAGGAGGATTGCCGCCACTGCACCACGCCACGGGTTGCTGATGGGAAGGGTCATCCACGGGAGGCTAGAGCCGCCCGTGCAGGCCCATCAACACACACCGTCCCGCCTGCAGAATTCCTGCGGGCGGCGGGCTCGCGGCCTACACGGCCTGAGATGTCGGCCGGCTGGCCTGCGCGTCGAGGAAGGTGCCCAGGGTGGCGTTGACGAGGGCGGGCTCCTCGACGGTGACGGAGTGGCCTCCGCGCGGCAGCCGCACCAGGCGCGAGCCGGGGATGAGCTGCTGGATGCGCTCGGCCTTGGCGGGGACAGTGGCCACGTCCTCCTCGCTCACCACGACGAGCGTGGGCACGCGGATGCTGGGCAGCTCGTGCGCGATGGCCTGGCGCTGGATGACGCCGTTGACGGCGCGCCAGATGTCGCGGCGGTTCTCCATCAGGCGGGCCTTCCAGAGCGAGCGCTCCTCGGCGCGGTTCGGGTCGGTGAGGAAGCTCTTGCCGAACATGATGCGCATCACCGGGTCCGCCACCGGGCGCATGCCAGCCATCCGGGCAATGAGGTTGAGCAGCGTGTAGCGCGGCACGTTGGCCAGCGGCTCGGGGCCCGAGGACGTCTCCAGCAGCACCAGCGAGCGCAGCAGGTCCGGCCGGCGCGCGGCCAGGCGCATGCCGATGAAGCCTCCCATGGACAGGCCCACGAAGTGGCACGGCCCCACGCCGAGCTTCTCAATCAGCGCCACCGCGTCCAGGTACAGCGTCTCCATGTCGATGGACTTCACCGGCGGCACCGCGCTGCGGCCCTGGCCCCGGTGGTCATAGGCGATGCAGCGGTAGCGGCCCCGCAGCGCCTCCACCTGCGGGTCATACAGCCGGGTGCTCCACAGCAGGCCATGGCTGAAGACGACAGGCTGCCCGGAGCCTCCCGTGTCCTCGTAGTACAGCTCCGTTCCATTCACGGACAGCATCGGCATCGGCGGTTCCCTCCCCAGGGCCGCAGTCTAGCCGAGCCCGTGACGCGGCGTGGCATCCAGGGTGGTGCCCTCCGTCAGCCGGGCGACGGAGCGGGCGCGAGGACGGATGGGGCGTGCGCCCTCGGGAGCCCGGTCCGGGGCGCTGGCGGCTGGAAGGCAGGCCTACCCCGGGCCCCAAGGACGCGTCGCGGGCTACCAGAGGCCGCGGGCCTGGAGCAGCTCTCCCACGCGCTGGGGGGCGGCGCGGTACGCGGTGAAGAAGTCCTCGGCGGCCTCCGGGGTGAGGTCCTCCCAGACGAGCAGGCCGGTGTCGTCCTCGCGGCGGCAGAGGACGAAGGTGGAGCGCACGTGCTCGGCCGACTCGAAGGTGAGGCCGTCGACGAGCAGGGGGCTCTGGCTGGTGAGGAAGGACTGCCGGGGGCCGAGCTGCTCGAGGCAGGCGCGGAGCTGGCGGGGGTGGAGGGCGTGGGCCAGCTCGTCGGCGATGACCACCGCGCGGGCATGGGCGAGGTAGTGCAGGAAGGCGACGAGGCGCTTCTGGCCGTAGCCCAGGTGCCACGCGGAGACGCGCTGCCCGCCCGCGCCGAGGAAGCTCAGCTCCAGGTTGCCGAGCGCCAGCGTCTCGTACCGGCCCTGGGGCTGCGTCTCCAGGGGGAACAGGAGCGCCTCGGCGGAGGCGAAGCCCAGGAGGCGGGTGGCGTCGTGGAGGAAGGGGACGCACTCCGAGGGGAGCACGAAGTGGGGAGAGCCCCACTGCGCGGCGGCGACCTTGCGCAGCCCGTCGAGCAGGTCCTCCGAGGCGAGGCCGGTGCCGGTTGCGAGGACGCCCTCGGCGCGGCGGGAGAGCCGCAGGTCCACCTGGTAGAGCCGCTCGAAGTGGGCGAGCCCCTCGTCGAAGCGGCCGAGGCCGGCCTGGGCGGAGACCTCGCGGGCCATGGCGAGCAGGGGCTCGACGGCGGCGGTGCCCTCGCCGGTCTTCTCCACCCAGGCGATGCCGCCGGACATGAGGACGAGCCAGAGCCGGCCGCCGACCTCCGGGGCGATGCGCTCGTGGACGACGTCGGAGGTGTCGTCCTGGCGGGAGACCGTCACCTGCTGGCCCTCGCGGCGGATGACGAGCGGCCAGGCCATGTCTCGCGGGGCGACGACGATGTCCATGGACAGGCCGGAGCCGTCGGGGGCCTCGGGGGGGTTGCGCACGCGCACGGTGATGCGGCCGGTGTCCGCGGCCAGGTCGTACTCGAGGTCGAACGGCTCCCGCTGGAGGGGCGTGAAGTCGGAGCTGGCGACGGCGGCGACGAGGTCCAGCAGCGTCGTCTTGCCGGTGCCGTTCTGGCCGAGCAGCACGTTGAACGACGGACTGAACGTCAGCCGCGTCCCGGGTCTCACGGAGCGGAACTGGTGGACCTGGAGCCACTGGAGCTTGAGCATCGACCGTGAGACTGGCGCCCGGGGTGCACCAGCGTCAACCCAGGGGGTCCACCTGGGGGCTCCACGGCGTTCCTGGCCGTCTTCAATGTTTCGCCAGTGACTGAATGGGGAGGCCCATCATTGGCAGGGCCCTGATTTCACAACGACACTCGGAGGCAGCATCACCAGGCCTCGCCCCAGGATATCTCGTACTCCCCATTGATGCCGCCTTGCTGCGCAGACTGACCTGGCCTTCGACGAACAACGGCCCTCACACGAACCTCTTCGGCCGGCGCTTCATCCAAACAGGCCTTCATCGCGGCATTGAGTCTTTGCGTATCAGGCTCTGCCTCCCAGCGGGACATGGCCGCAGCCGCAGGCCACTTCCGGCCATGCACCGCCCACCACTGCTTGAATTGCTCACGGCGCTCCAAACCCAGACGCACATACCCATCGGACACAAACCTCAAAACACAACGATCCGAATAACGATCCCCCTCATCATCGAACAAAAAATCAAAAACGACTGCCCGTCCCGCATATCTCGCCACCCCTGCCACGGGACCATCATGATACCCACTCACCAGCAAAACCGGCTCAAACACGTCCACAGCCCCCATATCCGCAGCCAGAAGCGGGCAACTTCCTCAACCAACAAAAACGACCTCCGAACCAGAACCGCCCGCAGCAACTCGCATACCCACTCCAATCTCTTCCTCGAAGTAATCGCCACTTCAATAAGGAAGTGACTCTCCACGCTCCTTCATGACTCGTTCGAATACGGCCCGATATCCACGGAGCGTGGAAAGCATGGAGTTCAATTCTTCTCGAGCTTCGTCAAGACGTTCAGATTCTGATGAGTGCTGAAGGCAGTCGAGCACGCTCTCCGCAGCATCGATGATGATTTTGAGCGAATCTGCCTGCACAACAACACCTGGGTATCGACGGCCCGGCACCCGAACCACCGCCGCATTTACATCCTTCGCAAGAAGCTCGGCCTGCTCGCCACTCATTTTGCCTACCTGTTCTTTGGGTTCTTCGGCCTGAACTGAATATATGGGCGGCTAGTATCAACTGCTTCCTTGTTGCCGTTGAACACGTCTATTCCAGTTTCGCCACGGGGCCCAATTTCACCACCCGCACGCCCCCTTGGCAACTCGCTTCGTGCCTTTTGACGATCTCGGCTGTTTCCCTCAACCACATAGTCCCAGTCTGAATCTGGACCAGCAGTTCCTTTGGCTCGGGATCCAACCAGAGTCACTCGCACCCCCCTCCGATCAGAGAAGCTCTGTATCGAATCCCTGGCCCCCTCAGGAACACTGTCGACATTGGCTCCACCTCCAGCAACGGGAGTTGTTTCGCCAGGCTCGACTTTGGGCTTCGCTGGCTCATCGTCCTTCTTTTCGTTCAAATGCGCATGGGGGTTATAGCGTCGCGCCCACCCTGGGCCGTCGTCTGCATAGCCTGGTGCATTTGTATTCATCACCAATCCGGCAGCAGCAGCCACGAATACGAAAGGACTATACAGCGCAAGTGCACCAGCGCATGGAGCCGTGACGAGGCAAGCACCAAGCCCATGAGCAGCCAGCGCCTCATTGCCATCCGGATCAACACGTGCAACAGGACCATTCAGAGCGTACGCGTAAGTTGGTTGCGCGTTCCCGGCAGCCATATGCGACACAACCCAACTCGCCGTAGAGTACATTGGTTCTGGTCCTAAGTACCGCCCAAGGCTCGGATCATAGAACCTATTCCAGTTCTCAAAGAGGTCCGTCTCGACATCGTGGTACTGCCCCGGGAAGCGCAGCGGAGTCCACACAGGTGAAGCACCGGACTGGAAGCGCTGGTACTCGTAGCCCTGAAGCACCGCTCCGTCATAGAAGCCACTGGCGCTGCAGCCCGCAGGGCCACTCGGACTACAGTTGATCCCATCCGAACGGAAGCGCGCGTGGACGCGCCCGTTCTGCGGAACCTGCACCCAGCCACTCCACGTCGGGCCCAGGTCCTCGCCTCCAATCAGCTCGCCCAGGCGAGCGTCTGCATCCGTGGACAGGTAGGCGTAGTCGAAGGCGGTGCTCTCGGTATCCACCAGGTGGAACTGGGCGCGCAGGCGCACCGTCGTACCGTTGGTCGGAGGCTGATTGAAGTAGCCCAGGACCTTGTTGCTGTTCGGCCCGTAGCTCGCCCCCGTATCGCCCAGGTACGTCACCCGGTTGACGTGGCCGAACGGCTCATAGTCCGCAGTGCCCGCCACCCTCCGGTAGCTGTCCAGCACCAGCACGGGCTTCTTCAAATAGTCCGTCACCACGAAGTACACGCCACAGGGCGCCGCCTCGCCATTGCGCGTGCAGTCGCCCTGCAGGTCCGGCTGGCGCTGCCAGTTCGCATCGAACCGGGACTTGATGAAGGCCACGGGCCTTCCATCCAGCCACACGTACTCATCGATGGGATGGCTGTCGGGCGTGCCGGTCTCCACCGTTGAGACTCCACGGTCCTCGAGCAACTTGTCCCCGTCGTAGAAGAACTCGTCCTCCGCCCCCGTGGGGTAGCGCTTGAGACGACGCCGCCCGTTGGCGTCATAGAAGTACTCGTACGGCAGGCTCCCCTGCGCCGAGACCGCGCGATACACAGCGCCCACCGCCGCATGCTCCCCATCGACACTCGCATCGAACGTCAGGCGATGGGCGACCTGGCTCGTGTCGGTGGCACTCCAGTGCCAGGACTTTCCGGTGATGCGCCCATCCCTGTCGTACGTGTAGCTGTAGCCGAAGCGTGGGCCTTGCGCAGGGCAGGACAGCTGCCCCGGGCTGGAGCAAGCCGTGGAGGACCACCCCCGATGGTGGAGCCTGTCCACCGCGCTCCCTGTCCCGTAGGTGCTCTTGAAGTTCCAGCAGTCCTGCAGGTCTGTCAGACGGTTGCCACGCCTGTCATAGGTGTACTGCCGCTGGCCCCAGCTTCCTCCCTTCGCAGCAGCCTGGCCTGCAGGCCGCGTCGCATGCCGGAGCTGCAGTCGCCCGTCGTACCCGTTGCTCCCATCTGGCGCCTGGTACCGCGCGGTACTCGGCGCTCCAGGCCCCGCGGCTCCGCCGAACTCGCGGTTCTGCAGCAGGCAGGTGCTCTCCTCCACGAGCTGGTCTGCCTTCCACCGGTACAGGCGCCGGAAGAGGTCGCCCGTGCGGCCGCCCTCCGCCGTACCCATGCCCACGCCGGACACCCACAGTCCCCTCAACCGCCCCGTCCCGTCGTCGCCCGACGGCCTCGCGGCCGCACCACAGTGGACGACGGAGGACGTGTCCGCCGCACCCGGCAGGTACTCAACGCTCGCGAGCTGGCTGCCAGCCGCCGCGAGCGGCGCCACCAGCTCGTAATCACGCATCCCGCCAAACGGCTCCCAGCGCACGTTGCGGATGAGCGTGCGCGTGGTGGGCGTGACAGACGAGCCCTCCCACGTATCCACGGAGACGGCCTGCACCCGGTAGGGCTGGCCACTCCCTTCCGGGTAGTACGTGTACCGCACGGTGCGGCCATGCGGGTACGTCTCACTCAGCAGCCTCCCATCCCGAGAGTACGAGTACCGGCTGTTGGGTGTGTCGTTCGTGGAGGACTCGCTGCACGGGGTGCTGCCGGCAGCGGCACCGCTCTGCGCGCGGCTCCGCCAGGCAGCTGTCACGTTCCCCAGCGCGTCATAGGTGAACCACGTATCGCCGAACGAGTCGCTCCGCAGTCGCACCCGGCCCAGCGTCCGAGCCTGCTGCGGCGTCGGACAGCCCGTCGGGGGCTGCGGGTAGGTGCCGTCATACTCGAACGAATAGAGAAGCTCGCTGCCCCCATCGGCTGGCCGCGACAGGGCCCGGCGCATCCGGCCCAGGCTGTCGTACGTGTACTCCACGTGCTGCGCTCCCATGCCGGGCGTCTGCTTGCGCGTGAGGTTGCCCTGCGCGTCGTACTCGTAGCGAGACGTGCCAGGGCCGCCCACGCCATCGTCCATCCACGGGGCTGTCACCCAGATGAGGTTGCCGAAGTCGTCGTGCTGGAAGCTCACCGCGGGCTGGGTGCAGGCGCTGCAATCTCCGATGAGGGGACTGTCGGGGCAGCCCGTCTTCACGTTCGCTACATTTCCATGCGCGTCGTAGGCCACGCACATGCGTGCAGCGTCATCCCCACCCGCCGGAAACTCCACCATGCCCAGCAGCCGGTTGAGTCGGTCGTACACGAACTCGTTGCACAGCAGCGACTGCGACCGGTTGTAGGGCCCGGGTCCACCACAGAAGTCCGGAGGCAGGCTCGCACCGGGAGCGGTGTTGTAGGGCAGTCCCTGCCCCTTCCGATTTCCTTCGGCGTCGAAACGCGCCGTGGCGGCGAAGCTGCCCGTCCCATGTCCCCAGGCCTCGAACGTGGTGCGGCCCAGGGGGTCCACCTCATAACGACGCTTGCGACGGACCTGGCCTGCCGCATCTAGAATGCTCTCGCTCGCGAGCGCACCGTGGCTGTAGGCGTAGACCACCTTCTCCGTCCACGTGCGCCCGTCGGGGTAGGCGGAGTGGGCCTTCCACTGCAGCTTGTCCGTGACGGTGCCACCCGCACATGCGAGCCCGGGAGTTCCGGTCCGGTAGCACAGCACCTCGTAATGGCCGTCTGGATGCCGGATGTAGTCGCTGTGCTGAGCCCCCGCCTCCCCCGTGTCGTACCCATACACGGTCGTCTGCGAGTGCGTCGCATCTCCCGTCGTCCGGGAAACCAGTCGGTCTCCGGCGTACGCGAAGGTGGTCTCCACCCCATTGGCGTCCCTGCTGCGCGTCACGTGACCGCGAGCGTCGTACTCGAGATATTCCGTCGTCAGGCCTGGCGTGCCCTCGCAACTGAGCGACTTGCCACCCGTGAAGACAGTCTTCCGCTTGAGCCGATTGGCGTTGTTGCCCGGAGCCTCCAGTGGGTAGTACTCGTACTGGGTGATGGGGAGGCTGCCCTGGCCGCTGCAGTCACTCGCATTCTCGTTGGTGACCAGACACGGCCCATGAACTTCGAGTGTGCGTCCGAGCGTGTCCGGCACTCCTGCCCCCGGCCCACAGGTACGGTGCGTCAGATAGAAGGTGCCCACGGACCGGAAGGCCCACTGCCAGGACTGTTCCCACTTCCCGGCCACGAACTCATGGGTGTATCCGCTGTTGATGGTGGCCCTGAGGCGGTTCGTTGACGGTTCGTAGTGGTACGTGGTCGTGCGTTCGTTGGGAGTTTCCGAGCCGGAGGCCAGCAGGGACTTCTCACGGGTACTCTTGACCTGCTGTGTGTACGCGGGACCGTACTCGTAGCTGTAGTACTGGCTGCGCAGGGCATTGCTTCCCACCTCGTCGGTGGCGCCCCCATGCACCGCGGTCAATTCCGGCGGGGGGAGGCCCAGCGAGTACGGCACGTCGTTGGACAGCTCGTGCACATAGGCCGTCCAGTTTCCATTGGCATCCTGCGCCCCCTTGGGGACGTAGGCCGTGCCGTAGGTGCCCGCGGCCTTCGTACCAATGGTCCACTGGCGTTCCACCACGGCGGGCATGCCCAGGCAGCTTCCCTGGGTCGGGTCGCACGTCTCCTTCGACGTCATCAGCATCGGGCCGTGCTCCCGCACGTTCCTCAGCACGAACTCCCGCTTCAGGTGGGTGGAGCCACCGACGGCCCCTCCACTCCCGGCATTCCAGTCATCGAAATACTGCGACTGCGTGGGCTTGCAGTTGTCGTTGGACAGCCCTGGAGCCCCGAACCTGCCGGGGTAGCAGATGGGCTGCAGTTCGGGATTGCGGGTGTTGTTCTCGGCGGTGACGACATAGGTCCGGTCAGGGCCCTCATCCCGGGTCAGATAGACTTCCTGCCTGTCATCCAGCCCCAGGAGCTTCCGGCTCACCAGCCTGCCGTTCTTGTGCACCACCCAGGCAGGCTGCCCCTCGTGGCTATACGCATACGTGGCCCGCTCTCCGCTTTCCGGCCACCAGGCCGAGGCCAGCAGCCCCGCCACCTGGGTCCCCGCATGTTCCGCGTACGTGTACTGCACCGCGGTGGATTCCTGGCCCGTCGGGCTCCGGACCTTCACGGAGTCGAGGACGCACTCCATCCCGGATGGACTCGCGGAGCGCGAGAGCAGCGCCACGTACTGGAACCGCAGCTTCGTGCCATTGGCCGTCGTGGCCTCGGTCACGAATGGCAGCCCCGCATCCAGGTTGCCGCCCTGACAGGCCTCCGGATGGCCATAGGACACGGTGAGCCGCGTGCGCCGACACCACTCCACATATGGCTCGTTGCAAGTGCCCGGCTGTTGAACGTCCTCGATGGAGCTGAGGAACCACGCGTCCGTGCCCCGGGCGTCTCGGTAGTGATAGCGCCCCTCCGGCGTGTGCAGCGTGAAGCCGGTGAAGTCGCGCTCCAGCCGGACCTGCTCCTCATCCGACTTGTAGGAGAAGCACGTGGGTCGGTCCGGCAGGCTGAGCACGCAGTGCTTGAAGCGCTTGACCACGCCCGAGGTGTCCCTCACGACGTAGTCCGTGAGCTCGTCGTTGCACTCCGTGTCGTTGGGGTCGCACTCGGGCAGGCGCAGGTGCACGAAGCTGTGGAGGTTGTGCCACCAGTTGAGGGCGCGGTCCTTGGGCTGGTCGGGAAGGCTGCCCCGGCTCTGCCCGAAGGGCTCCGCGTCCATCCACTGCACCCACGACGCTCCCGGAGCAGCCGTCTTCGGCCGCCACGTGCTCGAGGTGGCCGAGTAGTAGCGCACCAGGGAGAACCCTCCCAGGCTGTCCCGGAGCGTGACGTCCACGGCCGAGTGCATCGGCTTGAGGCTGCCCAGAGGCGCTGGCTCCCCCGAGGCTCCGAAGTCCTTGGGGCCGCCGAGCGGCGGATGGGGCGTCAAGGCGGACTGGGCCACCAGGGCCGCAGTATCCGTCGAAGGCGAGGACGTTTCCTCGGCCCAGGCCACGGCCAGCCCGGCACAGACCACGACGACACCCGCTGCGACCGCCATTCGTCTCGACGACTTCTTCCGCATGAGCATGAGGTTCCAGCGACGCATATGAGTTCCTGAAGGCTTGGGACGACGAGGAATGGAAGTTCAGTGGGAGGCGGGTCGTCGGGGGCCCACACCTGCCTCGGGCCCAGCTGGTGCCGACGCCCAGCCGGTGGGCGGCTGGCACACGCCCGGGCCGGAGCCCCCCGCCAGGATGCGCGTGCAGCGCCAGTCTCGGGGACAGTTCGAGGAGTCGTGGCAGGACTGGCTGCAGAAGTAGCCCCGACCCCGCGCGGGCACGGCGTGCAGACACAGCCCCGACACGCACTCGGTATGGCCGTGCACCGTGCAGTCCTCTCCCACCTGCTTGTCTGGCGCGGCAGGCGAGGCGACAGGCCGATGCTCGGTCAGGACCCGTACCGGTGCGGGTGCGTCCCCAGGTTCCTGTTCCGGAGGAACTTCGCAGGCATTCAGCAGGAGGAAAGAAATGGCGCATGGCACATGCAGCCACGCTCGCGGGCGCCGCGACTCGCGGCCCCATGGGAGGAAGGTCTTCATGGAGGAAGGCTCAGAAGTTCGGAGGTGAGTGACAGAACGCAGCTACAGGCTGCACGGCTGACAGGAGAGGCCCTCGTCCACGGTGCCATCCGTGTCGTCATCACAGTTGTTGCAGGACTCAGCCGTGGTGCAGGAACTCGCTACGCCACACGCGGCATCGCAGGCTCGACTCGCCGAGACGCCGCAGGCCGTGGTGCAGGAGGCCGTCCCTCCACATCCCGTGCACGCGGAGGGCGTCCCGTTGATGCAGATCCGGCCGCCCTGGCTGCAGGCGTTGGGATTACAGGCCTCGGTATAGGAGAAGTTCTGGGTGCTGCCCATCGCGTTGTCGACCCAGCCGTCTCCGTTGTCGTCGCAGTTGTTGCACTTCTCGGCCCCAACGGCGCAGGCACTCACGGCGCAGGTCGCGGAGCACGTCCGGGTCCCCTTCCGGCCCTCACAGCCCGAACATGAAGCCACGCCACCACATCCCGAACACGCGCTTCACCCAGAAGCCGTACAGGTCCTGCTGCCCCCCTGACTGCAACTGTTGGGGTTGCACAGCTCGGCCAACGAGTAGTTGTTCGAGGTGTTCACGGCATTGTCGATGGCACCGTCGCCGTTGTCGTCGCAGTTGTTGCACACCTCGGGGCCGACATTGCAGGCAGCTACCCCGCATGAATCCGAGCAGACCCGGGTTCCCGTGCGACCACCGCAGCCGGTGCAGCTCACGGTGCCGCTACAGCCGAGGTCCTCCCACTCACCGCCATTGCAGATTGTCTTGCTCACACAGCCATTGGGCATCGTGACTTTATGAATGGTTCCGTCGGTACACCTGGCATCCGCCGTTCGGGGCAGGAGTCCGGCGGAAAGCATCGCGAGGCAGAGCGTTACGGCAAGCAGTCGATCCATGAATGAGCACCTCGTCGAGCGACGACTCCAGCAGTCCGAGGAGGCCCCACACGGAAGTCCTGGGAGAACAGAGGTGTTCCAGTGCAAGGGGCCGACCACGCGTGAAACGTGCCTGAGCCAGGCGCCCGGGATGCCTCGATGCCTGGAGACACCATCCGGCTTGGGAGACCTCACCGTTCTCGAACGTGGACGCGGTTGAACCAACGATGGAGCCACGCTCCCCGTGAGTCTCCGGGCCCTTCGCTTGTCTCCCATGAAGCCCCAGGGCAGTATCCAAGTTACAACTACATGCGCTCGCCCCGCTCCGCCCTGCTCGTCCTCGCCGCCCTTGCCGTCGTTGGCGCGGTTGCGGGAACCACCCTCGCCCTGCGCCGTTCTCCGGCGCCCGTGCCGCCCACGCCCACTCCCAGCGTCCCCACCGTGGTCGCCACCACGAGCCCTCCTCCCGTGAAGGCCGCCGCCCACCCCACCGCGGGCGCCTACGCCGGCTCCGCCGTCTGCGGGGAGTGCCACGAGGACGAGCACACCGCGTGGGGGAAGGACTGGCACTCCCGCGCGCTGTCCCCCGCCACGCCGAAGTTCGTCGTCGGCGACTTCCGCAAGACGCACTTCAAGGGCGACTCCAGCGAGGCATGGATGCGCCGCGACGGTGAGCACCACCACATGCGCACCAAGGGCGCGGACGGCCAGCTCGCCGAGTTCCCCGTCCAGTGGGTCGTCGGCGGCAAGCGCATGCAGGACCCCGTCACCATCCTCCCCGACGGCCGCTGGCAGGTCCTGCCCGTCTACTTCCACGTCACCGGCAAGGGCGAGTGGGTGGACTACTCCGAGGCCAAGCAGGGCGCCCTCACCCCGGAGCACCCCTTCTTCTGGACCAACTTCCGCCGCAGCGCCCAGCACGCGTGCCTGGACTGCCACGTCACCGGGCTCGACGCGCGCTATGACCGCGCCGATCACACCTGGACCACGAAGTTCGCCGACGCCGGCGTCGCCTGCGAGAGCTGCCACGGCCCGGGCGCCCGCCACGCCGACACGCAGGACCCGAAGGACATCGTCCAGCCCGCGGAGCTGTCTCCGGAGCTCGGCCTCGCCGTGTGCGCGCAGTGCCACGGTCCTCGCCGCCCCCTGTTCCCCATCCTCGACGCCGCCCACCACTTCCAGCCCGGCCAGCGCTACGACGACCACTACCAGCCCGTCGTCCTCTTCGTCGGCAACGAGCGCTCCGGCGACTACTTCACCGACGGCCGCCCCAGCACCTCCAGCTTCGAGTACCAGGCCCTCCTCCAGTCCCGCTGCCACACCCAGGGCGGCGCCACCTGCCTCACCTGCCACACCGCGCCCCACGCCCCGCACGCGCCCAACGAAGTCCAGAAGCCGGAGAAGCCCACGCAGCACGTCACCGCCAACTCCGCCACCTGCCAGCAGTGCCACGAGGACGTCTTCGCCCAGGGCCAGCGTCACACCCACCACACCGCGACCAAGGCCCAGGACTGCCTCGCCTGCCACATGCCGCCCGTCGTCACCGGCGTCCTCGACACGTTCGCGGACCATGCACTCGACGTCCCCGCGCCGGAGAACACCTCGCGCCACGGCATCCCCAATGCCTGCAACACCTGTCACGCCAAGGCCACCCCCGAGTCCATGGCCCAGGCCCTGACGAAGTGGTGGCCCCAGGCCGCCGTGCGCCAGCAGCGCCGCCTGCGCCTCGCCGATGCCTTCGATGACAAGACGGCCACCACCAGCCGCCCCGCGCTGGAGGCCGTGCTCGCGGACACCACCGAGGCGCCGTCCCTGCGCGGCGCCGCCGCGAAGCTGCTCGCCCGCCGCTTCAAGCGCGAGGCCGTGCCCGCCCTGCGCGCGGCACTGAAGTCCGCCAAGGACAGCACGCTGCGCACGAACCTCGTCGAGGGCCTGGACGTCGCGGGCGCCCGCGAAGCCGTGGAGGACCTGGTGCCGCTGCTCTCGGACGGCTCGATGTGGGTGCGGCAGGCCGCTGCCCTGACGCTCGCGGGCCTGGGCGACGCGCGTGGCACCTCCACGCTGGAGGCCCTGGCCTCCGGGCCCGAGACCTCCGGGCTCGTGCAGCCGCACCTCATGCTCGGCCAGCTCGCCATCCGCCGGAAGGACCTGGCCACCGCGACTCGCGAGCTCGAGCGCGCGCTGGACCTCCAGCCCTACAACCCCGATGCCCTCGTGCGGCTCGCTGACCTGTACATCGTCCAGGGACAGGCCCCGCGTGGCAGGGAGCGCCTGGAGGAAGCGCTGCGCTTCGACCCGCAGAGCCGCGCCGCGAAGCAGCGACTGAACATGCTCCGCCAGGGGCAGTGAGGCGCCGCTCCTGGCCCAAGGTCCATCACCTTCGTTGCATCCGTAACAGCATTTCCCTGAGCGGACCTTCGGGCACGCACGAGGCCACTGGCACGGCATGTGCCCGCGCTCACGCGGCGCGCCGCTTCATCCACTGCTGAGCAGCCAGCGCGCTTCATTTGTCCACCAGACGTGGGGCTGCCCTCTGGAACGTGGTCCCGGGCAGTCGTGCCTCGTACCTCTGGGCGCGCCCCCATGAATGCCCTGCTGCTCGCAGCCGTCCTGTCGCAGTCCGGCCTCCTGCCTGCCCAGGGGGACGCGGTCACCGTGCCGCGGCCGACGCTCGCGCCCGACTCCAGCGAGGCGCCCGCCCCCGCACGGCTCCAGGTGTCGGACCCGCTGCTGGAGCCCGTTCCTCCCGCGCCCGTGCAGGTGTCGTCATGGGAGGAGGCGCTCGGCCTGCTGCGCCAGCGCTCCACGGACCTGCGCACCGCGCTGGCCCGCGTGGAGTCCGCCGCGGGGCTGCGGCGCATCGCCCTGGCGGGCCTGCTGCCGAGCCTCACCGGCGTGGTGTCCACCCAGTACAACGTGCTCGACCCCGACGCGACGACGTTCCTCGGCGGAGGCGGCGGAGGCGTGGGAGGCGGAGTGAGTGGGGGCGAAGGCCTGCGCCCCACCTCGCCTCCCTTCGTCGGCACCCTGAGCGCGTCCGTGCCGGTGCTCAACCTCCAGGCCCTCACCGCGCTGGGCACCGCGCGTGAGTCCCAGCGCACCGCCGCGCTGTCCCTGGCGGAGACGCGGCGCCAGCTCACCGGGCTGCTCGCGCAGGCGCTGGTGCGGGTCTCCGCCCAGGAGCGGCTGGCCGAGGTCAACCGCGTCAACCTGCGCACCGCGCTCGAACGCCTCGCCCTGGCCCGGCGCCGCCTGGAGCTGGGCGCGGGCACCCGGCTGGACGTGGTCCGCGTGCAGCAGGACGCGGAGAGCGCCCGCACCCAGGTGGTGACGGGGGACGAGCGGCTGCGGCAGGCCCGCGAGTCCCTGGGCCTGGTGCTGGGCACTCCGGGCCCGGTGGGGCTGGCGCGCGGCGTCCAGCTGGACGCACTGCTGGAGAGCGCGCGGCGCGAATGCCAGCAACTGACGGACCTGGACAGCCGGGCGGACCTCGCGGCGGCGCGCTCGCGGCTCACCGTGGCCGAGCGGCAGGTGACGGAGGTGAAGACGCAGTACGCACCCACGCTGACGCTGGACAGCACGGCGCTGGCGCTCACAGTGGAGGACGGCTTCGCGGAGGTGCCGGCGTGGAACGTGGGCGCCAGCCTGGTGCTGCCCTTCTGGGAGGGCGGCGCGCGCGAGGGCCGGCTGCGGCAGACACGCGCCGAGGCGGAGGTGGCGCGGCAGGACGTGGTGGAGCTCCAGCGCAGCGCCACGGTGGAGGTGGCCCAGGCACGGCGCGGAGTGGAGGTGGCCTCGGCGGCCCGCGACATCGCCTCGCGCGAGCGCGAGCTGGCCGAGGAGAACGACAGGCTCACCCGGCGCAGCTTCGAGGTGGGCACCGGCACCAGCCTGGAGCTCATCCAGACGGCGGCGGCGCTGCGGCAGGCGGAGCTGCAGCTGGTGGTGCGTGAGTTCGAGCTGGAGCAGGCGCGGGTCGGGGCATTCCTTGCGGAGGCATCATGCGAGTGGTGAGGACTTGGGGCGCGGGGCTCGTGGCCCTGGCGCTGGCGGGGTGCAAAGGCTCCCAGGAGGACGGTCCCCAGGGCGGCCAGGCGGGAGCCAACCGGCCCATGTCCGTCGAGGTGCAGGCGCTGGAGCCCGGGCCGGTGCGCGACACCAGCGAGTACCTGGCCACGCTCATCTCCCGCCGCAGCATCACCGTGTACCCCCAGGTCGCCGGCTACGTGCAGGAGATTCCCGTCCGGCCCGGCGCGCAGGTGAAGCAGGGCGACGTGCTGCTGGTGGTCGACCCGCGGCGCGAGCGCGCCGGGCTGCGCGCCACCCAGGCCCAGCAGTCCTCCGCGGTGGCGCAGCGCGAGTTCGCGCAGAGCACGCGCAAGCGCAGCGAGCAGCTCCTCAAGGAGGGACTGCTCAGCCGCCAGGACTATGACCAGGCCGTGGCCCAGGCCGAGCAGGCCGAGGCCAGCGCCCGCGCCGTGGAGGCGCAACTCCAGTCACAGGAGGTCCAGCTCGGCTTCTACCGGGTGAGCGCGCCCTTCGCCGGCGTGGTGGGCAACTACCCCGTGAAGGTCGGCGACTACGTCACGCCGCAGACGCCGCTCACCCAGCTGGACCAGAGCCGCGCACTGGAGGTGTCCGTGGAGGTGCCGGTGGAGCGTGCCCGGGACATCCAGACCGGCACCACGCCGGTGGAGGTGCTGGACGCCGACGGCAAGGTGGTGGTGACGGCCCCCGTCTTCTTCGTCGCGCCGACGCCTACCGCCGCCACCCAGCTCGTCGAGGTGAAGGCCGCCTTCGAGAACACGATGGGCCTGAGGGCAGGGCAGCTCGTGCGCTCGCGCGTGGTGTACGACACGCGGGACGCCCTCCGGGTGCCCACCTTCGCGGTGACGCGCATCAGCAGCCAGTCCTTCGTCTACGTCGTGGGCCAGGCCGACGGCGGCACGGTGGCACAGCGCGCTCCCGTCAACCTGGGCCAGGTCTCCGGCAATGCCTATGAAGTCACCGGGGGGCTGGACGCGGGCACGCGGGTGGTGGTCAGCGGCATCCAGCTCCTGCGCGACGGACAGCCCATCCAGCCTACTGCCGCGAAGGCCGACGCACAGGGCACCCAGGGCGTGGGCGGCAGCGGGCCCCAGGGCACGCCGGGTGGCGGCTCGACGCCGGAACAGTGAGGGAGCCGCATGTTCACGGACTTCTTCATCCGCCGCCCCGTCTTCGCCAGCGTCCTCTCCATCATCATCACGCTGGTGGGGGCCATCTCCATCCCCTCGCTGCCCGTCGAGCAGTACCCGGACCTGTCGCTGCCGGTGGTGCAGGTGTCAGCCACGTACATCGGCGCGTCCGCGGAGACGGTGGAGAGCGCCGTCACCACCGTGCTGGAGCGGCAGCTCAACGGCGTGCAGGGGATGCGCTACATCTCCTCCACCAGCAGCAACACCGGGCAGAGCAGCATCACCGTCACCTTCGAGCCGGGGCGGGATTTGGACCTCGCCGCGGTGGACGTGCAGAACCGCGTCTCCACCGCGTCCGCGCAGCTGCCGGCCGAGGTCAACGCACTGGGCATCACCGTCAACAAGTCCCAGACGCAGCTGCTGATGGCCTTCGGCCTGTATGACGAGGCGAACCGCTATGACCGCGGCTTCCTCAGCAACTACGCGGACGTCTACATCCGCGACGCGCTGCTGCGCGTGAGGGGCGTGGGGGACGTGCGCATCTTCGGCGAGCGCCGCTTCGCCATGCGCCTGTGGCTGGACCCCACCGAGCTGGCACGCCGGGGCCTGGCCGCGACGGACGTGGTGAACGCGCTGCGCGCGCAGAACGTCCAGGTGGGCGCGGGCCAGGTGGGCCAGCAGCCCGCGCCCGCAGGCCAGACATACCAGTTCACCGTGCGTGTGCTGGGACAGCTCACCACCGCGGAGCAGTTCGGTGACATCGTCGTGCAGCGCGGGCAGGACGGCTCCTTGGTGCGACTGAAGGACGTGGGCCGCGCGGAGCTGGGGGCGGAGAACTACGGCCAACTCCTGCGCTTCAACGGCCGCGAGGCCGTGGGCCTGGGCATCTTCCAGCTCCCCGGCTCCAACGCCCTGGAGGTGCGCGACGGCGTCGTCGCCGAGCTGGAGCGGCTCCGGGCCACCTTCCCCCCGGGCATGACGTACGAGCGCGCCTTCGACACCACGGCGGCGGTGCAGGCGTCGATTGAAGAGGTGCTCGTCACGCTGGGCGAGGCCATCCTCCTGGTGGTGCTCGTGGTGTTCGTCTTCCTCCACGGCTGGCGCAGCGTGCTGGTGGTGGCCACGACGCTGCCTGTGTCGCTGGTGGGCACCTTCCTCTTCATCAGCGCGTTCGGCTTCTCCATCAACACGCTGACGCTGTTCGGCCTCACCCTGGCCACCGGCCTGGTGGTGGACGACGCCATCATCGTCATCGAGAACGTCGAGCGCACCATGGAGCAGGACGGCGTGGACGCTCGCGAGGCCACGCACCGGGGCATGAAGCAGGTGGCCGGCGCGCTGGTGGCCATTGCCCTGGTGCTGTCCGCCGTCTTCGTCCCCGTGTCCTTCTTCCCAGGCACCACGGGCATCATCTACCGGCAGTTCGCGCTCACCCTCGCCTTCTCCATCAGCCTCTCCGCGCTGGTGGCCCTCACGCTGTCCCCCGCCCTGTGCGCCCTCCTGCTGCGCCCCCACGAGGGCCAGAAGTGGAAGGTCTTCCGCCTGTTCGATAGGGGCCTGGACAGGTTCCGGGACGCGTACGGACGGCTGCTCGTCCGGCTCACCGGGCCGCTGAAGTGGCCGGTGGTGGCCGCCTTCGTCGTGTGTCTCGGAGCCACGTGGCTGGTGTACCGCACCACGCCCGCCGGCTTCATCCCGGGCGAGGACCAGGGCTACCTCATCGTCGCGGTGCAGGGCCCGGAGGGCACGTCCCTGGACTACACGCGCCAGGTGCTCATCCAGGCGGAGGACGTGCTGCGCAAGCAGCCGGAGGTGGAGGACATCTTCACCGTGGGCGGCTTCTCGCTGCTGGGCACCGGCGCCAACTACGGCACCCTCTTCGTCAACCTGCGCCCCTGGGAGGAGCGCGAGGAGCGCGAGCAGAGCGTGGCGGGACTCGTGGAGCGGCTGCGCGGCCCGCTGCTGGGCATTGGCGGCGCGCGGGTGCTGCCCTTCGAGCCTCCCGCCATCCGCGGCGTGGGCAGCGTGGGCGGCTTCGAGTTCGTCCTGGAGGACCAGCAGGGCAACCGCACCCTGGCCGAGCTGGCCCAGACGACGGAGGCCCTGGTGGCGCGGGCCAGCCAGGACCCGGGGCTGCGCGGCGTGTTCTCCTCCTACACCGCCAACACGCCGCTGCTGGACGTGGAGGTGGACCGCGAGAAGGCGCTGGCATTGGGCGTACCGCTGGACGCGGTGTTCTCCACGCTCCAGGTGTACCTGGGCAGCCAGTACGTCAATGACTTCACCTTCGCCAGCCGCGTGTACCGCGTGTACGTGCAGGCCGCCGTCCCCTTCCGCAACGAGCCCCAGGACATCAATGCCCTCTATGTGAAGTCGGCGACGGGGCAGATGGTGCCCCTGGAGTCCCTGGTGCGCGTCAGACCCATCACCAGCGCGCAGAACATCCAGCACTACAACCTCTATCGCTCCGCCGGGCTGAATGGACAGGCGGCGCCGGGCTCCAGCACCGGACAGGCGCTGGAGGCAATGGAGCGGGTGGCCCGGCAATCCCTGCCCGCGGGCTACACCTTCGAGTGGACGGGCCTGTCCCAGGAGCAGAAGCAGGCGGGTGGCAGCGTCATGCTCATCTTCGGCCTGGGCGTCGTCTTCGTCTTCCTGGTGCTGGCCGCGCAGTACGAGAGCTTCGCCCTGCCCACCGTCATCCTCCTGGGCGTGCCGGTGGCCATGCTGGGCGCGCTCGCCCTGCAGAACCTGCGCGGGCTGCAGAACGACGTGTTCTGCCAGGTGGGGCTCGTCATGCTGGTGGGCCTGTCGAGCAAGAACGCCATCCTCATCGTCGAGTTCGCCGAGCAGCTCCGCGGCGAGGGGCGCAGCGTGGTGGACGCCGCCATCCACTCCGCCCAGACGCGCCTGCGCCCCATCCTCATGACGTCCTTCGCCTTCCTCATGGGCGTGGTGCCGCTGATGCTCGCCTCCGGCGCGGGCGCCTCCGCGCGCAAGTCATTGGGCACCACCGTCTTCGGCGGCATGCTGCTGTCCACCTTCGTCAATCTCATCTTCATCCCCGTCCTGTATGTCGTCGTCGAGGCCACGCGCCTGCGCCTGCGCGGCCGCCCCGCGCACACGCCCCCCGGTGACCCGACGCCTCCCACGGGCGGCCCGCACGCCACCGAGTCCGGGTGAAACACGGATACCTTGCAAAGACTGCCACAAACAGACACCGGGGCTCGAACGACCCAATGTCGCGAGGCTGAGAGTCTTCGTTATCCTTCGAAGTCTCAATGCCAAACTCTTCGCGCCTCGATGACCAGCGCCGCAGGCTGTATGCCCTCAAGCGCGCGCCCGCGCTGCGCCACACCAGCAACACCGTGCTGTTGCAACTGCTGGACGAGGCCGAGGAGGTCCGCTGGGCCCAGGACGCGGTGCTGTGCCGGGAGGACCAGGAGTCGGAGGGCTTCTTCCTGCTGCTGGACGGCGAGCTGGAGGTGCGCCGCGGCGAGGAGCTGCTGCTGACGCTGCGGCCGTGTACGCCGCTGGGTGTGGAGGCGCTGGTGGGCGGCCGGAGCGCTGTCACCGCGCGGGCGGTGGTGCCGTCGCGGGGCCTCTTCTTCCCCCGCGAGCGGGTGTGGGACGTGGTGCACGCGCGCGCGGGGCTGCGGCAGGACCTGGGGCAGCTGAAGCAGGGAGCCCCCGCCCGCGAGGCGCTGCATGCCCAGGCGGAGGTCATCACGTTCGAGAGCGACCTGCGGGACGCGCCGCTGTCCGCCCTCATCGAGCTGGTGGCGAAGGTCATCGCCCATGACTTCGGAGACCGGGTGCTGCTGCTGCGCGCGGGGCCGGACGCGCTCGTGACGGAGGGCCTGGACGGCGTCCTGCGTGCCACCTTCTCCGAGCCCGCGCCGGGCACACCCTGCCGGGTGGACGTGGAGGTGCTCCACCGACTGACGCTCGAGCACCACGTGGACTACGTCTTCCTGGATGGCTGCTCCATCTCCGGGGCGGTGACGCCGGGCAAGACGGTGCGGCTGGTGGCGAGCCCGGCGCACGCGCGGCCTCCGCTCGGCTCCGGGGGCCGGCTGCTGCCCACGGTGGTCATCGACCCCGAGCGCCCATCTCGCGGCGCACCGCTGGGCGGCCAGCCCCAGCAGGATGGCACCGCCGCGGACACGCGGGTGCTGCCGGCCTGCTGGCTGCGGCTGGGCCTGGAGCGGCTGGTGGGGCGGCCCGTGGACGCGCGGCCACTGGACGCACTGGAGCTGTCCGACGCGGAGCTGGATGCGCTGTCACGCTGGGCGCGGGCCATCACCCAGCGGCGCGTGGGGCTGGCGCTCGGCGGCGGCGGGGTGTGGGGCTTCTACCACGTGCACATCCTGCGCTGGCTGGTGGGCCAGGGCATCCCCATCGACCTCATCAGCGGCGCCAGCATGGGCTCGCTGGTGGGCGCGTACTTCTGCGGCACCGCGCTGGATGGGAAGAGCGGCCTGGAGGGCCTGCTGAGGCTGGAGGAGCGCGCGGTGAACCGCCAGCTCTCGCTGGCCACCACGGGGGCCATCTTCACGACGTACTCGCTGGAGCGCTTCGTGGCGCAGGACCTGGGGCACACCTCGCTGGAGGAGCTGCCCATCCGCTTCCTGCCGGTGACGACGGACCTGACGAGCGGGGACTGCGTGGCGCTGGAGCAGGGGCCGTTGGCACTGGGCGTGCGGGCCAGCGGCTCCGCGCCCGGCCTCTTCGCGCCCACGGTGCTGCCTCCCGCGAGGTACGTGGACGGGGCCTTCACCAGCATGGTCCCCGCCAATGTGTTGCTGAACGCCGGCGCCGACATCATCTTCTCCAGCAACATCTTCCCCTTCGGCGTCCGAGACACGCCGCGCATGTCGAAGACGCGGCTGGGCCGCTTCCTCGCCGGCCTCAACCCGGTGACGCGCGCGCTGGACCTGGTCGCAAGCGGGGTGCTGCTGCTGCACCGCAGCGGGGACTCGGAGGCGCTGCTGGCGGACGTCAGCTACGACATCCAATCCGCGGAGCTGCCGCTGCTGACGGCCATGGACTTCACCCGCGCCCGGGACATCCTGGAGCGGGCGGCATCGGACGAGGCGCTGGCGGCGAAGCTGGAGGAGCTGAAGGCCCACTGGCAGCAGGTGAAGACGCGCGCCACGGCGGGCGCCGCCCGGGCTGGAAGGCAGGCGGCATGATTCCCGTCCGCATCCTCGGCACCGCGAGCGTCCTGCCCGGCCCCGCCGTGACGACGGCCGAGCTGTGCATGCGCGTGGGGCGCGATGCCGCGGAGGTGGCGCGCAAGACGGGCATCCGCACCCGCCACTTCGCGCCGCCCGGCACGAAGGCGTCGGACGTCGCGGCCGGGGCGCTGCGCGGCGCGCTGGAGGCGGCGGGGCTGGAGGCGAAGGCGCTGCGCCGCATCCTCCTGGTGACGTCCATGGGCGGGGACGTCACCACGCCGGCCACCGCCAACCGCGTGGCGGCGGCGCTGGGCCTTTCGGGCAGCTGTGACGCCATGGACCTGAGCAACGCCTGCATGGGCTTCCTGAGCGCGTTCGACCTGGCGGCGCGCTCGGTGGCGACGGGGCTGGGGCCGGTGGGCATCGTCTCGGTGGAGCTGCTGTCGCGCACCACCACGCCGGAGGACCCGCGGCCCTACCTGGTGCTGGGCGACGCGGCGGCGGCGGCGGTGCTGGGGACGGGCCGCCCCGGAGAGGGCGTGCTGGGCGTGGCCCTCGGCAACGACGGCACGCTGCCCACGGACGTGGTGCTGGAGAACCCGCACGCCACGGGAGCGCTGGAGCGGATGCGCTTCCTCACTCCCAGCAAGGAGATGACGCGGGTGGCGCTGGACGCGCTGCTGCGGGCGGCGCGCTCGGCGCTGGACGAGGCGGGCGTGGCGCTCGGCGAGGTGGAGTGGGTGCTGACGCACCAGCCGAACGGCAGCATGCTGGAGGCCATCCTCCAGGCCATGGATGTGTCACCCGAGCGCAGCGTGCGCGTGGTGGACACGGTGGGCAGCGTGGGCTCGGCGTCGCTGGGCACCAGCCTGGACCGGCTCTGGCGCACGCGGCCGGTGAAGCCGGGTGACAGGATTCTCATGGTGGGCGTGGGCGCGGGCGTGGCCCACGGCGCGGTGCTGTACCGGGTGGGAGGATGAGCCAGGCGGGCGGGTTGCCCCTGGCCGCATGGCTGGCCACCTTCCGGTTGCTGCGCCGCTACCACCGCTACGAGGTGGTGAACCTGGAGCCACTCTTGCGTCCAGGGGCGAAGCTCATCGTCGGGTACCACGGGCGGCCGCTGGCCTATGACCTGTGCATGCTGACGGTGACGCTCCACGAGCACCTGGGCTACCTGCCGCATGGCGTGGCACATGGGGCGTTCGACCGGATTCCGGGCCTGCGCGCGGTGGCGGACGGGCTGGGCTTCGTCACCGGAGACGACCCGCGGCTGGCCGAGGCGGTGGCGCGCGGTGAGCATGTGCTGCTGCAGCCAGGTGGCACCCGTGAAGGGTGCCGGAGCTTCCGCCATCGCTATCGGGTGGACTGGGGTGAGCGGCTTGGTTATCTGCGATTGGCCGTGCGCTACCGATTGCCCATCGTTCCGGTGGGTGGCAGCGGCATGGATGATGCTTATCTGGGACTCAATGATGGCTATGCGCTGGGACGGCGTCTGGGAATGCCAGCGAGGCTGCCATTATGGCTGGGCGTGGGGGCCACGGGTGTATGGCCGTTCTCCCTGCCCTTTCCAGTGAAGATGACGCAGTGGGTGGGCGAGCCCCTGACGCGCCACCTGGCTCCCGGCTTCGACGCGGGCGACCGGGGTGCGCTGCTGGCCGTCCATCAGGAAGTGGCAGGCGCGGTGCAGTCGCTACTCGACAGAGCACGAACAACTCAGAGCTGACGTACGGCGGCGACAGGGAAGAGGTACACGCGGCATGAGCAGCATGCAGGGTGAAGGGGACGGCGCGCGGTGGGCGCTCGTCCTCGGGGCGTCGTCGGGGACGGGCGCGGCCATTGCAGAAGCGGTGGCGCGGACGCCCGGGCTGGACGTGTTTGGAGTGCACCGCGGACGGTATGTGGACAGCGCCGTGCAGGTAGAGCGCGACGTGCGGCAGACAGGGCGCCGCTGGGTGCCATGGCAGGCGGACGCGTCCACGCCGGAGGCGGCGGAGGCGGGCGTGGAGGCACTGCGGCAGGTGGCCGGGCCTCGCAGCGTGAAGCTGTTCGTCCACTCCATTGCCGGGGCGTCGGTGGGGCAGTTCCTGACGGAGGGAGAGGACCGGCTGCACGCGCGCCGCATCCGCCGCACGTTCGACACCATGGCGCACTCGTTCGTGTACTGGGCGCAGGCGCTGGTGGACGGGGACATGCTGGCGCCGGAGGCCCGGCTGCTGGGGTTGCAGAACCCGCTGGACGTGACGCACCTGTCCAACACGGGGCTCATCAGCGCGTCGAAGGCCGCGCTGGAGATGTACGTGCGGCACCTGGCCGTGGAGCTGGGGCCGAAGGGGCACCGGGTCAACCTGCTCAAGTTCGGCACGGTGATGACGCCCGCGCTGAAGCACGTGTACTCGCCGGAGGCGCTGGCACGGCTGGAGGCGGCGCACTCGCGGATGAACCCGGCCGGGCGCATGTGCACCGTGGAGGAGGTGGCGCGCTTCGTCACCGTGCTCGCGGGCGACGACGCGGCCTGGTTCAACGGCGCCACGATTGACTTCTCCGGCGGGATGACGCTGAGGCTGATCGACCTGGTGCTCAACCCCTAGACGCTGTCCCAGAAAGCTCGAACCTGAAAAATGGAGATACCCAACCTTTCGACGCTGTCTGAGCCGGAGCTCTACGCCTTTGCCCGGCACCTCATCTACGGACTCGGGAGAGGTTGCGGGATTCGAGTCCGGCCCCAACGCTTTGAGGGGGTTGCCAGCGAGCAGATTCGCAGCCTGGTGAAGGCAACGGCCGTTGCCGAGAAAGTCCCGCCTGACGAGGAACTGGGCTCCGCGTGCCTCGAAGCTGCACATGCACTTGCTGCTGCGGCCTCGGCCGATGACGTGCGCTCGCTCGTTGCACACGCAGTGGACTACATCCGCACGAGGTTCGCGGCCCAGAACAGGAACCAGGAGGTGTGACCCCTGGTACAACTTGGCCACTTGTCCCTCCTCATGTCCCTACTCTCAGGGAAGATGAGGTGGAGGATGTCCTCGGTCTAGCGCCACCTTCAGAGCCGTCAACAACCCGGGCAGTCGCGCCATCAACCTCTCGACTTGCGCGTCAGAGAACTCGACCGGCTCCGCATACAGCTCCGCTTCACATTGCCCACTGGGATGCCCCCAGACGACGTCTGCCGAATGAATGAGCGGCGCCCGGTCCAGGTGCTTGAAAGCCACGGACAGGGCGACGCTGTCGGACTCGTCGGGGGGCCGGCCTGGCAAGAGGCAATCGATGCCGAAATCGTGCCCCTGCCAGTCCGTCAGCGTCCCTACTGTCCAGTCCCAGGTCTTCACCTGCATCTCAGGATGGGCGAGCGCCAGCTCTTCTGCCCACCTCTCGAGGACCGGAAGCAACCTGCTGCGCAGCACTGAAACGGGGTCCATCAATCCCTCGAAGGCGGTACCCAGACCCGCTCGGGACTGAGTGTCGAAATGACCAGGTCGTACTGGTCCTCGAACCTACATGTTGGACGCCAGCCTCTCACGAAGCGGCCCGCTGACTGAAGTCAGGACGGCTCCATTGCATCCATGGATGCAGCGCTGGAAGATGCCCGAGACGATGCCCAGCTCATTCTTGAAGGGAGACCTCTTCCACCACCCGGGCCTGGACGGACTGGCGCATGGCTGCAACTGCGCGGGCGCCATGGGCAAGGGCATTGCCACGGAGTTCCGTGACCGCTTCCCCCGCATGTACACGGAGTACAAGCAGCGCTGCGCGGATGGGCGGTTCCGCCCCGGTGACGTCTTCCCCTGGACACCCTCGCGCCCTGACTTCGAGTCAGAACAGCGGGCCTCCCTCGTCAGGCGTGAGCCGGCCCTCATTGCGGGCGGTGATGAGCCGGCGCAGCAGTGCCTCGCGCTGGGCCTTCGGCATTCCGGGCAACACGGCTCGCAATGCCAGAACGTCCTCCGTACGCCAGCGTCCTGTGCCGAGGGCGGAGACCACCACCTCCTCACCCCTCGCGAGGAGCTCCTCTGCGTCCTCCCGAGCAACCTCTCGCGGCGCATCGGGGGCCGCCGGTGCCCCGCTCGCCAGGGCCGTGGCGGCGAGGGCCGAGGGTGCCGCGACGACCACGGGAGCTCGCGAGCGGGACAGGTCCGCCAGCTTCAGGTCCAGCGCGCTCACCTGGGCGCGCAGCGACACGAGCAGGGCATGCTGCAGCTCCAGCTGCTCCTGGACGGTAGGACCGGCTGGAGCTGGCTCGGCGTCAGCGCTCCGGGCCAGGCCATACCCGCCCACGCCCGCCACGGCGAGGCTGAGCAGCCATCCTCCGACCAATGACGGGCGCATGGGCGGAAGGACTCAGGGGCCCTTGGGGTCCAGGCAAGAGGAGTTCTGGACGATGAGGTTGGTGCAGGTACCCGCTGCATCCCAGCCGAAGTACACGTACGAGTCCGACGTCATGGCCTGGAGCATGTTGACGTAGACCGGGTCGCTCGTGCCGCAGCTCCCAGTGACGGACGCGCTGTCCCTCGCGCTACAGAAGGCGTAGCCCCAGGAATAGACAGTGCAATAGATGTTCTGGATGGCATCGGTGCTGTTGCGCGCCGAGCCCAGCGCGCCACGCGCCCACCGGTTCGTCGCATCCACCGTCACCGGGGACGTGCACTTCCCTCCCGCCTGCGCCACCGCGGGCGCGAGTGCCAACAGCGGGAGAACCATCGCCAGCTTCGCGAGCTTCATGTGCGCAACCTCCCCGAGCCGCGCCCGGAAATCGGAGGCGGTCGCGGAGGAAAACGGGCGTGTCGGAATTCCTTCGCGACCGCGTCATCGCGCGTCGTGGAAGATGATGCCCACCGTGTGGCGCTGGCCGGAGCGCAACCGACTCACCCCGTGTCGCATGTTGACGCGGTAGTACCCACGCGTTCCCTTCACCGGCCGGTGGTGCACCGGGAAGATGACGCCGTCACCCTGCCCCAGCGGCACCACCTCCGCGCGGGACTGCATGCGGGGCCGCTGCTCCGTGAGCACGAACTCGCCACCCGTGAAGTCCTGCCCTGGCGCTGACAGCAGGAAGGCGACCTGCAGCGGGAACACGTGCTCCCCGTACAGGTCCTGGTGCAGGCAGTTGTAGTCGCCCTCGCCGTAGCGCAGGAGCAGCGGCGTCGGCCGCGTCTGCCCGGCCTCGTGGCAGCGCTCGAGGAACGTCGCGTGCTCTTCCGGGTAGCGCACCTCGAGGCCCATCGCCTCGTTCCAGCGGTTCGCGATGCCCACCAGCGGCGCGTACAGCGCCGTGCGGAGCTGCGAGACGACCTCGGGCAGCGGGTAGGCGAAGTACTTGTACTCCCCACGCCCGAAGCCGTGCCGCGCCATGACCACCCGGCTGCGGAACAGCGCGTCCGTTGGATAGCCTTCCGCCAATCCCAGACACTCCGCTGGCGAGAGCAGCCCGCCCACGGTCGCACAGCCGTGCGTGTCCAGGTCCGCCGCGATGCGCTCCCAGTCGAGCGACGCCACCCGCTCCAGAAGGCCAGGAGCCTTGCGACGGCGAACAGCGGCGGTGCCTGCTCCGGAAACCATGAGGCGCTCCCTTTCGAGTTCCTACCGTGGGAGATGCCGCATCCGTCCCACGGGGGCGACCCGGAAGTTGCGACGACCTCACGCCTCGCGCGACGCCGGCATGCGGAACGAGAGGCAGTAGTAGAACGGCGCCACCTGCTCCTCGGTGACGCCCGTGGCCCCCAGGGGCAGCAGCTCCCGGGGACAGTGCGGGTCCTTCGAGTAGAAGGTCAGCGCCCGGAACGCCGCACGCTGGAGCAGCGAGGGACGGACGGACGGGTCCAGCTGCTCGTCCACCACCACCAGCGGCGTCCCGCGCCGGGCCACTCGCGCCATCTCCGCCAGCGCCTTCGCCGGCTCGCGGTACCCGCCAATCCCTCCCACGTGCAGCACCCGGTCGAACGTCCCGTCCGGAAACGGCAGCGCGTGCGCGTCCGCCATCATCAGCCGCACGTTGGAATACGCCCCGCGCCGCACCCGCCGCCGGCAGTGCTTCAGCATGCCCTCGCTCAGGTCCACGCCCCACACCTCGACATCCAGCCCGCCCGGCAGCGCCCGGCGCAGGAGCGGCAGGTTCGCCCCCGAGCCCACTCCCACCTCCAGCACCCGCACCGGCTGCCCGTCCTCGCGCGGCCGCAGCGCGTCCAGCTCCAGCCGGCGAAGGTACCGCTCGCGCATCCGAGTCTCGGTGACGGACTGGAGCACCGGCGTCAACACCGCCGTCAGCGGGTCATGCAGCGCCGGCAGCCCGTCGTAGATGACGCGCATCAGCCGGTCCGTGCCGCGCACCGCGTCCTCGCGGTACAGCCGCGCCAGCCCCCGCCGCACCCGCCAGGACTCGCCACAGCCGACACAGCGAAGCCAGCCGTGGGCGATGTGCCCACGCTCCTCCTGCCCGTGAAACACCAGCGTCTCGCCACAGGCCAGACAGGCCAGCCGCGCCACATCACCCGCCGCCACTCCACTCATGTACCCAGGTCCGCCTCCGCCCGCGCCCAGGCCAGCTCGTCCCGGGTGCCGAGCTCCGTGAACACCTCCACCGCGCGCAGCGCATGCGTCCGCCGCGCCGGGTCGTCCGGAGGCAGGTGCCGCGCCAGCTCCAGCCGCGCCCGGCCCTCCTCGTAGGCCGTGCCCTTCTTCGCCGCCACGGTGACGCACCGCCGCCACGCCTCGTACGCGTCCGGCGCGTCTCCCGACAGCCACGCCTCGCACCCGCGCCACAGCAGCGCGGCCGCCTGGCCGAATGGGAACACCTTCGCGAACGTGGCCACCTGCCGGCGGGCCTCCCTCGCGCTGGCCGTCAGCGACGCGTCCACTCCGCCGTCGCGCTCCCACAGCGTGAGCAGCACCTCCGCCACCGCCATGACGCCGAAGTAGACGAAGTGCGCCACCGGCTTGCCCGCCGCCAGCTTCACCAGCGCCTTCTCCGCCGCCACCCGCGCTCCACCGGTGTCACCCTCGCGCAGCCGCAGGAGCGCCAGCGTGCCCTCCACGATGATGCGGTCCGTGAGGCCGCCCTGGGACTCCGTCCACACCAGCGTCTGCTCCAGCGCGGCGCGCGCCTTCACGTGGTCGCCCAGCCGCAGGTGGATGTGCGCCTGGTAGTGCAGTGCCCAGTGCTGCGTCTGCAGCGCCCCACGCCGCCGCGCCGAGCCCTCCAGCCACGCCATCAGCGGCAGGCCCCCGGAGAACCGCCCCTGGTAGCACTGCACCACCGTCAGCAGCGCGCGGCACTCCTCCGCCAGGCGCAGGTCTCCCACCGAGTCGACGATGCTCGTGGCCTGGGCCAGCCACGCCTCCGCGTCCGCCCACCGCGCCACGTACGCGGCGTACACGGCGTTGCGGTTCAGCACGTAGGCCAGGTCCGCGGGGTTGCCCACCCGCTCGGCCACGTCGCGCGCGCGGCCCACCCATGCCTCCGCCACCGGACGCACCGGCACCGTGCCCGCCACCACCGCCATGTTGGTGTAGCCCCGCGCCAGCTCCGGAGACGCGCCCGCGGGCTCGCACAGGTTCAGCGTGCGCAGGCCCGACCAGAGCACCGGCAGCGCCTCCTGCGAGTAGATGAACGCGTCGGTGAGCCGCATCAAGAGCCGCCCCGCCACCCGCCGCACCCGCCGCCGCTCCTCCGTCTCCTCGTCGTACGCATCCGGCCGCGCGCTCTGCGCCAGCCGCAGCACCATCTGCCCCAGCGTGCCCAGCGCCCAGCCCACGCGGCTGGAAGGCACCGGCCAGCCGAAGTGCCTCAGCGCGCGCTCGGCGTGCGTGCGGAAGGACTGCAGCTCCCCCAGCTGGAAGCGCGCCTCCGCCAGCAGCGACTCCAGGTGGCCCAGCGCCAGCGCGTCCCCCCCGCGCGCGGACACCCGCTCCAGCGCGCGAGCCAGGAACGGCACCGCCTCGCGGCACGCGCCCACCCGCAGCGCCTCCTCGCCGGCACGGCGCGCGTACTCCGCCTCGCGCACCTCGTCTCCCGCCGCGCCCCAGTGGTAGCAGAGCGCCGCCGTCCACTCCGAGCCCGCCGCGTGCGCCGCCTCCATCGCCTCCGCCACGCGGCGGTGCAGGCCGGGCCGCTCGGCCTCGCTCAGCTCCTCCAGTACGCCCTCGCGCAGCTTGTCGTGCGCGAAGCGCCAGCGCCCGTCCGCCACGTCCAGCACCGCCGCCGCCGCGCAGTCCGTCAGCCAGCGCTCCACGTCCACCCCGGGCGCCGCCTGCCGCAACAACGCCGCGTCGATGTGCCGGCCGTAGATGGCGGCCACCCGGAGCAAATCCCGGGACGACGCGGGCACCTTCTCCAGCCGCCGGTTCACCAGCCTGCGCACGCCGCCCGCGAAGACGCGCTCCGGCAGCGCCATGTCCCCCAGCCGGTCCAACCCGCCCGCCTCCTCCGCGAGCGCACGCACCACCTCCACGAGGAAGAAGGGGTTGCCCTCCGTCTCGCGGCGCAGCAGCTCCACCAGGTGCGGCCGGGCCCCGGGCGCGCCAATCATCGACTGGCTGAGGACGGAGATTTCGGCCGCGTCCAGCCGGGGCAGCCGCAGCAGCTCCATGCCGGGCAGCTCGGACGGGAGCGCGGGGGCCTCGTCGTCGCGGAAGCTGCCCAGCAGCAGCAGCTTCAGGCCGGACGCGTGCGCGGCGAGGCGGGAGAGCAGGTGCAGCGACTCGCCGCGTGCCCAGTGCAGGTCCTCCAGGATGACCACGGTGGGCTGCGCCAGCCGGGAGAAGACGTCCTCCACCACCTGCAGCAGCCGGGCCTGGGCCATCTCCGCGCCCAGCTCGGCGGGGTCCGGCACGGGCCGGCCCAGCAGCGCCTCGATGTCCGGCACCAGCGGCTTGAGGACGCTGGCCTCGCGCTCCTCCAGCGGCGTGAGGATGGACAGCCAGCGCAGCACCGGGCGCCACTCCTGGTACGGGCTGCCGCCGGCGGGCACCGACTGGCCCCGCAGCACCGCCGCGCCCCGCACCAGCGCCAGCGCGCGCAGCTCCTCGAGGAGCCGCGACTTGCCCACGCCGCTCTCGCCGCCCACCAGCCACGCGCCACCGTGGCCCCGCCGCGTCGCCTCCAGCACGCCGGCCAGCCGGGCCTGCTCCCGGGCGCGGCCCACGTAGCGCGCGGCCTGCAGGAAGCTCTCGCGCGCGGCGGGAGACTCCTGCGGCACGGGCTGGCCGGTGGCGGCACAGAGCGCGGCAATCACCTCGTCCGCACCGCGCGGCCGCTTGCGCGCGTCCGGCGACACCAGCCGCTCCAGCACCGCCTTGAGCGCGGGCGGGAAGCCGGGCGGCGCGTCCACGTATCCCGCATGGGGCAGCCGGTTGAACATCATCTGGCACGCCATGGCGCCCACGCTGAAGAGGTCCGTCACCTCCGAGGGCGGCTGGTCCTCGAAGAGCTCCGGCGCCAGGTAGCCCGGCGTGCCCGCGGGCTGCGCGCGGTGCACGTGGTCGCGCCCGACGGCCAGGCCGAAGTCCAGCACCTTCACCTGCCCGTGCGCGACGAGCACGTTGGCCGGCTTCAAGTCCCTGTGGATGATGCCGCGCCGGTGCAGGTACGCGAGCGCCGTCAGTGTCTGGATGAGCAGGTCCACCTGCACGGGCAGCGGCTGCCCGGCGCCGGCCTGCACCAGGTGCTCGGCGTCCTCGAGCAGGTCCATGGCCAGGTACGGCCGGCGCTCGGCGTCGAAGCCGTAGTCGAGCACGCTGATGACATGCGGGTGGCGCACCGACGCGAGCGTCTGGAACTCGTGGGCCAGCGACAGCGCCAGCTCATGGCGCGCGGCGGAGGACGGGGTGCCCGCGCTCGGCGGCAGCCGCGCCAGGTCCTCCAGCGTGCGGTGCAGCACCTTCAGCGCGACAGGGCCGGAGAGCAGGTCCTGCGCCCGCCACACGGTGCCCGCGCCGCCGCGGCCCAGGAAGTCGATGATGCGGTAGCGCCCGCCAATCACCTCGCCCTCCATGGGACGACGCGCCGAGTCCTCCGGCCGGAGCTGGCTGTCGAGAGAGAGTTGTCGCATGGGGGGCCGCCCGCCCCACATGATACAGACCCAATCGCGACACGTCCGAAGGAAACCCGGCTCCCTGCCCGGTCTGCTGCCAGGAAACAGGGATGCAACAGACCGGCGCGCCCGGCGTGGGTGGGTAGCTACGACCCCCTCGGCCACCGGGCGGAGGCTCAGCCGCCGATGAGGCTGGCCAGGCCGCGACCGCCCTGGATGGCGCCGTAGATGAGGGCGCTGAAGTAGACCAGCGTGCCCAGCGTCATCCCGTGGCCCATGAGGATGAAGTAGCCGTCGCGCTGCAGGATGCCGATGGCGAAGAACAGGGCCGCGAGCGCGGGCAGCGTGTTGCTGAAGGGCACGAAGCCGAACGGGGCCATGAGCAGGATGCCGGCCGCGAAGAGCATGAAGCCGTTGAAGCGGTTGGTGCTGGAGCCGTGGGTGAGCGCCAGCAGGCGCGGCTTGCTCAGCCGGTCCACGTACTTGGAGAAGACGTCGGCGCCCTTGTCCAGCGCGGGGGCGAGGCTGGCGCGCGTGAGGGGCTTGTCCAGCAGCTTCCGCGGCAGCCAGGGCATGCGGTTGAACGTCACGCCCACGCCGATGAGGACGATGAGCGCGCCGAACACCGTGGACACGCCCGGAATCGACACCGGCAGCAGGAAGGGGAACGTGAGGATGCAGCAGAAGAGCAGCAGCCCCTGCTCGCCACAGGCCTGCATCAGCTCACGCACGGTGAGCGACTCGGGCAGCTGGGCGGCCAGGGCGCGCAGCGTGCCGGAGAGCTGGACGCGGGTGTCCGAGAAGCCAGTGGACGAGGAGGACGAGGGAGAGGACATGGACATGCGGCGCCAGTGACTACCACGGCCCGTCGTCACATGCTCAGCTCCAGGCGATGTCGTACACCGCTTCCTCGCCCTCCCGCCGGACAATCTGTACAGAAGGCTGCCGGGCGCCGCTCGCCTCCAGGCCCGCCATGAAGACGCCCACGTAGAAGCCCGCCACCACCACCGGCCGGCACGTCAGCTCGTACCGCGTGGGGCCCACCTGGGCCATGCTCGCTTCCAGGTAGTTGGTGCCCGTGCGCAGGTTGCGCGTCATCCGCGCCAGCATGCGCTCCGGCCCCAGCAGGCGGACGGTGGCCAGCAGCGCGTTGCCGATGAGCGTGGAGCTGAAGCCCTGCACGAAGCGGCGCCCCACCACGGCGGCGCCCTCGTCCAGCGGTGCCTGGGGCGCGAGCGTGTCCGCGGCCACCCGCAGCGCGCCCACCCACACGTCCAGCGGGTAGGCCGGCGCGAGCGAGCCCTTCGCGTTGACCCCCACCTGCCGCAGGCGTCCCGCGCAGCGGTCGTCGAGCTGGTCGCCCAGCGCGCGGATGAGACCTTCAAAGCTTTGCTGGAATACGAGGGGTTCTGGATTTTCCAAGCCGGCGCATGGTAGCGGGCGGCGGGCAGTCCCTCAATCGGACAGGTAGCCGTCCGTGCCGCCGCGGAACGTCCACCAGGACACATCCGGGCCTCCGTCAGGCGACAGAGGCCCTGTACTACAGGGTGACGCGCCGCGCCCGGGTACCTAGTTCCGAAGCCTGAGGGGGGCGCATGCGTCGATGGCTGGCACTGGCGGTGGCGGCGGTGGTGACGGCGGGGTGTGCCGCTGGATGCACGAAGGAGCGGCCGAAGCCGTTCCAGCTCAAGGGTGAGGTGCGCTCGCACGGCCCGGGGCTGGCGGTGGCGCTCTACCAGACGGTGGGCGTGCGGATGGTGCCGGGCAACCGCATCCGCTGGGCCAACAACGGCGCCGTCTTCGATGTCATGGCCGCGGAGATGAAGCGGGCGCGCTCCTCCATCCACGTCGTGATGTTCATCTGGAGGCCGGGGCGCGCGTCGGACAAGCTGCTCGCGGTGCTGTCCGAGCGTGCCCGGGCTGGCGTGGCGTGCCGCGTGCTGGTGGACCCGCTGGGCAGCCCCAACTTCGAGGAGACGGTGAAGCCGAAGCTGGAGGCGGCCGGCTGCCGCGCGCACCTGTTCCGCCCGCTGCCCGCCGACGAGAACCTGGCGCGCAACCACCGCAAGCTGCTCATCGTGGACGGGCGCTTCGCCGTCACGGGCGGCCTGGCCATCCAGGACGAGTGGCTGGGCAACGGCCTGGCGGAGAAGGAGTACCGCGACACCAACGCGCGGGTGGAGGGCCCGGTGGTGGAGCAGATGCAGCAGGCCTTCGCGGAGAACTGGCAGGAGGCCAGCGGGGAGATGCTGCCCGCGAGCGACTTCCCCACGCTGACGGCGCCCATCCCCGGCCTGGACGGCGCGGGCGAGGGCTGGGCGGCCTTCGTGGGCAGCACCGCCAACCCGGAGGTGACTCGAGCCGAGCGGCTCACGCAGCTCATGGTGCGCGCGGCGCAGAAGCGGCTGTGGATTGCCCAGTCGTACTTCACGCCCAATGACGCGCTGGCGAAGCAGCTCGCGGAGCGGGCCCGCGCCGGGGTGGACGTGCGCGTGCTGGCGCCGGGGGACTTGAACGACCAGAAGTTCATCACCGTGGCCCAGCGCGCGGAGTACGACGAGCTGCTGGCGGCGGGCGTGCGCATCTGGGAGTACCAGCCGGCGATGATGCACGCCAAGACGATGCTCGTGGATGACCGGCTCGTCCTGGTGGGCTCCATCAACTACGACCCGCTGTCCTTCAACCTGCTGGAGGAGGGCTCGCTGGTGCTGGAGGACGACGAGGCCGCGAAGAGCATGGAGGCGTTCTTCCTGGAGGACCTGAAGCACGCGAAGGAAGTGCGTGCCGAACAGGCCGTGCGCTGAACGGCCTGTTCCCCGGGGCGCGGGTGTGCTTGCTTCGAAAGGCCGCGCCTCTTCTCTCTCCGGAGTCCGACCATGAGCACGCCGCCGCGTCAGCTGTTCGTTGCAGGAGCCACGGGCGCCACCGGGCGCACGCTGATGCGTCAGGGGCTGGCGCGCGGGGTGTCTGTGATTGCGCACGTGCGCCCGAAGAGCGCGCAAGAGGAGCCGGCCCGGAGCTGGCCTCGCAAGGCGGTGCTGGAGCTGGGGGACAGCGAGGCGCTGGTGGAGGCGATGCGCGGGAGCACCACGGTGCTGCAGCTCATCGGCACCATGCGCAAGCGCTTCGCCTCGGGCGACACGTACGAGACGAGTGACATCGGCACCACGCGGCAGCTGGTGGAGGCAGCGAAGCGGGCCGGCGTGGACCACGTGGTGCTGCTCAGCTCCGTGGGTGCGGGCCGGCCGATGGGCGCGTACCTGAAGGCCAAGGCGGAGGCGGAGCGGCTGGTGCGCGAGAGCGGCCTGGCCTGGACGGTGGTGCGCCCGCCCGCCTTCGAGGGCGAGTACCACCGGCCGCCCGGGCTGCTTCACACCCTGTCCCGCCTGAAGCCGCTGCGGAACCTGCGGCCCATCCACCTGGAGCAGCTGGCCGCCGTGCTGCTGCGCGTGGCCGAGCAGCGCGCGCCGCTCAATGCGGTGCTGGAGGGAGACAGCCTCTGGGCGGAGGTGGCGGCGACGGGCGTCCAGCCGCCCTCGGGGGCGTGAGCCCGGTCACCGGGTCGACGCAGTGAGCGTCACGCGCCGGCTCGCCCGGTCCACGGTGATGGAGCTGGCGTCCGCGGCGAAGCCTCCGTCCGCGAGCCGGGTGCGGCCCTCGTACGTGTCGGGCGGGCCCTGGCTCGGGGTGAGCTGCGCCACGTAGGCGTCGAAGTCCTCGGGTGGCAGCGTGAAGGACAGGTCCAGGTGCCAGTCCTGGAAGCCCTGGTAGCGGATGCGCACGTCCGTGGCGCTCGCGGGCACGGGCACCGGGGAGAAGGTGTCGAGCAGCCTCCGCTGGGCTTCGGGTGAGAAGTCGCTCTCGGCCTTGTCCGTGCCCAGGAAGCCCGTGGAGGCCATGCTCCACAGCAGGCCGGAGCAGCCCAGACACGTCAGCACCGCGAGCACCGCGCCCCAGCCCCACCACTTGCGACGTGACATGCGGGCGGGCTCAGAGCCCCGACGAGCGGTTGAGCCGGGCCACGTGGCCGTCGGGGAGCGCGGCGAAGCGGTTCGCCAGCTCCGTGCGGCCCGCGCCGCCGTTCTTGATGAGGTATTCCAGCTCCTCCCGGAGCAGCGGCTTCACCGTCGCCAGCCGCACGTCACCTGCGGGCGTGGGAATGATGGAGGGCAGCGTCTTCGCCGGCACGCCGATGATGATGCCCACGCGCTGCGCGTCGTTCAGCCACCGCGCTTCCTGCTCCTCGGACAGCCCGCTCATGGGGAGCTCCGAGGAGATGGCGCCGTACCGCTCGAGGAGCTCGAGCATGCGGCCCGTGCTCGCGGCGTACTGGGACATGCCCGTCACCAGCTGGAAGGGCCAGCTCGCGGCGACGTTGCCGTCGAGGGGCTCGTCCGTCTCGATGATGAGCTCCAGGCCGAAGCCCACCGAGGGCGCCTCCTCGTCGTCGAACGGGTCCGACAGACCATCGCTCACCATCAGCGTGGTGCCGCCACGCCGGATGATGCGCCAGCCCTGGCGGAGGCTCGGCCAGCGGGGGCCGCCCATGAAGGCGGGGTTGATGAGGGGCGTCATCACGTCGCCATCCAGCTCACCGAGGGTCCGGTACACCTTCTCGCGCGCGTCGCAGACCTGACTCAGGAGTTCGTCATGCATGCCGGCAGTCTCCGCCGGCGGGTGGTGGGAAATCAACCGTGAGCGTGTGGCTCAGGTCCGGGCGCGGAAGAGGGCGACGCAGCCGTGCACGGTGACGCGGGCGTCTTTGAAGCGGGTGCGGAGGGCGCGCTCCAGCGACTCGCGCGTGTCGTGGCGGTTCGAGAAGACGCCCTTGCGGTTGTAGAGGCTCATCAACATGCGCGCCTGCCAGCTGCGGGGGACGTCTCCCTGGAGGAGCGTGGAGCCGAAGATGCAGCCGCCCGGGTTGAGCAGCCGGGCGAGGTGGTCGAAGACGACAGCCTTCTCGTCCATGGTGCCGGGCAGGCAGTGCAGCAGGCAGTTCACCCCGATGGAGTCGAAGCGTGGCGCGTCGAAGTCGATGGGGGCCAGCACGTTGCGCCGGTAGGTCTCCGGCGCGTAGCGCGCGGTGCGGCCGGCGGCGTGCTCCAGGCTGTTGGCGTTGAGGTCCATCAACGCCAGCCGTGGCGCGGGTGACGGATACGCGCAGCGGTCCACGTAGTAGCCGGTGCCCACGCCCACGTCGAGATGGTTGGACGTGACGTGTTCGTCGTACCAGGCCAATTGCTTGCGCGTGGGGCACTTCCAGACGAAGCGATTGGAGTAGCCCAGCACGCCCACGTCGTAGAGCAGGCGCAGCGTCCACCGCGTGTAGACCGCCTGGCCCGCGTGTACCTCGGGCGACATCTGCAGCTCGAGAGAGGGCATGTCCATGGACCCGGGTTCCTTGCGGTGTGTTGGAGCTTGGACACCGTAGCGGGCCTTTTCCCAGACATGCGAGTGGCCGCGAGTGCGGCTCCTGCGTGAGGGCAAGGGGGCCGCATTCTTCACAGAAGGCTACATGCGTGGAGGACTCACAGCGAGAACAGATAGGGCTGCTGCTCGGGGACCTTCTTCACCCGGAGGATGTGGCTCTGCTCCACGGCCACCCGGGGCACCGCCACGGGGCGGGGGATGTGGAGGAGGCCCGGCACGTCCTCGCTGGAGAACACGTACCGGCCACCCACATCCGTGTGCGTGCAGCCCACCTCCAGCAGGAGGTAGTGCTGAATCACGTCCGCGTCGCTCGTCCCCCAGTTGAACTTCGCGAGCGCGTCTACCGTGAGGCCATACATCTCCGCCACGCTCTCCAGCGTCTCACCGTCGGTAACCCGGTGCTCGGCGATGCGCGCCAGCACCCGCGTGGATGAGGCCGTACGTCCCTTCGTGCCCGCCTTCGCCGGCTTCTGCTGGGACCAGGGGCCGCCCGTCCTCACGAGCGCCAGGGTGTTGTCCAGCGTGGCCCCGTCCAGCACCGAGAGCACGTTGGCACTGCCCGCGGGGACGTCCTTCAGGTCGATGCGACCTTCCGAGTCCGTGGTGGTCTGCTGCTCGGACTCGTCAGCGAACTGGATGCGCAGCTTGATACCGGAGATGGGCACGTCCGTGACGTCGTCCACGACCTGCAGCCGGAGCCACAGCGGTGCCAGGTCCTCGACGGGTGGGGCCACCACGGGCGTCTCGGCGAAGTGGGGTGCCACCGTCCGCGAGGACAGCGGGACGCGCGCCAGCCGGAGGACGCCGAAGGAGAAGAGCGCAGCGGCCTGGCGCGCCACCTCCTCCGGTGTCAGCGAGGCGGAGAACCGCGCGGTGCCATGGCCATGCGCATACACCGCGTCGCGCAAGGCCCGCAGGTTGGCGTCCTCCCGCATGAGCCGCAGCAGCCGGTGCTCGAGCGTCCAGCCCCGCCCCAGGTCCACGGGCTCGTAGCCTTCCGGAAGCAATTCCTGCAACTCCAGAATGACATACTCGCGATGGCCATCGCGCAGGGCATGACGGAGGAGCATGGTGGCTGGTGACTCTCGAGAAGGACACTCGCATGCGTGTCTGACAGGTATCTACGCCGAGCGAGCCATTTCTTGACGCGGTCAGTTCGCACCCATGACGTGATGACAGGATTTCCGGTAGGGATGGGGCTGGAAGGTGGACGCTGGTGATTTCAAAACCAGGATTTCGAGCAGCATTGCCGGTGATGCTGCTCTTTGCGGTTTGCTCACGGCAGGCGACTTCGAATCCCGAAGGAGTACCTGCCCGTACCCGGCGAACCGCCGCCATCGGACCGGGCGTCGCCGAGCGGCCTGGCCCATGAATAGCGGGGCGAAGGTGCCGTCCTTGACCCCAGGACGGGGCCTCCATCAATCTCCCTCCGTCGCAGCGATGGCGACACGCCCCTCCGTGTCAGGAAGGACGCCCATACTCTCCGGGCCTCTCCGGCGCTCGCCCGCCTGCCCACGCCGCAAGGAACGGACGATGAAGACGACAGCTCACCGACGCCACCTTTCCACATGGGTCGCCTGCCTGGCGGTGCTGGGCTCCACGCCGACGTGGGCCCAGGCCCAGGTGCAGGCCGGCGGGCAGGTCTTCATCCAGGGCTCCGAGGTGAACCTGCGCGACAAGCCCGCGACCACCGCCCAGGTGGTGGCGAAGGTCGCCATTGGCGCCGAGTGCCTGCACGTGAAGGCTGCGCCGAAGCAGTGGGTGCGCATCAAGTGCGGTGAAGCGGAGGGCTTCACGCTGAAGTCCCTGGTCGGCGCGGAAAAGCCCAGCCTGGACGCGCTCCTGGCGCAGGCCCAGGACACCACCCTGAGCGCCAAGGTGCGGCTGGACGCCGCCATGCGCGCGGCGACGCTCGACCTGGAGAACGAGCAGGCGCTGACGCTGCTTGCCGAGCGCTTCTTCGACGTCCACTTCGAGCAGCTCGTGAAGGACCGGAAGCAGGGGGGCCTCCACGAGGCCTTCGTGGTGAAGCGGGAGATAGTGGAGAACCGGGAGGGACTCTCCGCCGAGCAGAGGAAGGAGACGGGGGAGGAAGGCCTCCTCCGGGAGTTGGAGAAGATCGAGTACGACTGGCACCGGTTCCAGCTTCGAGGCAATGACTTCGTCAGCGCCGTGTACCGCGACGGAGCCCTCGTCGTGTACACCGGCTCCTACCTGTCGATGAACAGGAGATACGCGCTCGAGGAGGACCAGGAGAAATTCCAGGTCATCATCGAGTCGCGAAGCAACTCCGCGGTGTCGGACGCGCTGAAGGCCGCATTGCAGCAGGGCGCACGCACTCCGGAAGCGCGCAAGCAGAAGTATTCCTCGTTCGACGACGAGTACCCGGGCATGCCCATCCTCAGCCCGGAGACGTTTCGGCTGCTCCGCTCGCTGCATTCCCGGTGGCACCTCATTGCCGAGGAAGCGGGAGAGCGATTCATCCGGTCCTCTTGCGGCTGGGTGTACACGAGGGAGCTCCGGTTCGACCTTCACCGAAGGGCCACCCTGGCGTCGGGAGATGCCGGCATGGGGCCTGACGGCTCCTTCGGCGAAAACGAGCAGGTCGTTCGAATCTCAGATGTCATCCGGAATGGCGCTACACACACCTTCCGATTCCGTACCGATGAGGGCAAGGAATACACGCAGACCCTCTTGTGGCCTACCGGAGAACCGGGCGTAGGTGTCTGGCAATCCGGAGCAGAGAAGTCCTCGGCCAGAGCCTACGCCGCAGCCCAGAGCCGTGGAATCGAAGTCAGGGAACTGTGCAACTCAATCTCACAATAGTTTCACCAGCGGAATTCGATGTCGCTCAAACGGCAATTCACACTGGGCTATGATGCCGCCGGACAGGCAGTTGACGTCAGCCGCATCCTCGAACGGCGCGACGGCCTGAAGTCGCGTGTATTTCCCGTGGACTCCTACGAGTTCCCGGATGAAATCAAGAAGAAGGCCCAGGAGTGGCATGTCATCAAGGTGCCGCTGCTCGGTCAGAAAATCGATTCGGACCAGCCCGCGGACTGGTGCGGTCGTACCTCGGCATCGATGGTGTACAACTATTTCCAGCTCATCAAGGGCGGCGATCCCCGCGAGAGGTACATCACCCACTCGCGAGCGGGCATTCCCAGCAACATGCTCGACCTGAGGTACCCGACAGGGGACCGCGCCTTCTTCGAGCACTTCGCCGATGCCCCCCAGCAGGGTCGGGGCTGGAATACCTTTCCCAAGGGGAACTACGAGGTCACCTCGGACGCCGGAGACAAGCTGGATGGGGAGCTTCCCGTCCCGCTCGGTGAGTTGCTCATCAAGGACCACGATAAACGGCCCAAGGGTCTGGGCGGTGTCCTGCGCTATCGGTCCACTCCGGACGATGCGGCAGTCGAAGGCCGGCTGTTGCCCTCGGGGCTGCGGGATGCTGCGGACGAGATCGCAGGGGACGAGGACGCCATCAGGGCGCGATTCGCGCACATCCTCAAGTGCCTGCGGGCCAACAACCCGGTCGTCATCTACACGGGCCTCGGAACGCCCTCGCCCCGATTCGAGCGCCCCCTCCACATCATCGTCATCTGTGGCTACTGCATCCTCAAGACCGGAGGGAAGTCACAGCTCTGGCTCGTCACGGCGGACCCTTCTTCCAAGTGGAAGCTGGTCAATCAACGACTCCTATCGGCTCCGAACCCCGAGGGTAACTGCGACCTGGGGCACGCGCTGTCCTCCGTGCACGACCTGTTCAGGATTCAGTCCGGAGCCTTTCCGAAGGGCGACAAGCAGCTCGAGGGATTTGCCTCGTTCAACCTGGTGCGCGGCGGAGCCTTCTTCAAGGTCAATCCAACGACGCAGGGCACGAACAACAACCGCTTCCTGGACCACAAGGACCGGCCGGGCGGGTACTACGTCTACCGCGAAAGACAGACCCAGGCTCCCGCCGAGCTGATTGACAGCAGCTTCAACCGGCCGAAGTACAGCTTCCCGCTGCGGGGAAACAACGCCTCCAGCCATCCCTGGCAGTGTTATTACAACAACGAGTCGCTCGACACCGGCATTGGCGGCTACTACGTACTCGGCCTCCAGCGGAACCTGCACGGAGGCGTGCACCTGTTCCCGCCCGCCGGCCAGGACTCCACACCCGTCAGCGCCATCGCCCCGGGCTATGTCGTGGCGGCCCGGCTTCCCGGTGAGCAGGCCTCGTGCCTCGCGCCTGGCGTCGCCGAGGCCCTCGGCAACTGGCCGGGCTTCGTCCTCGTCCGCCACGAGCTCGAGGAACGCCCTCGGGAAGACGAGGCGCAAGCCCAGGGCCGCAGGGGCGCGTTCTACACGCTCTACATGCACCTGCGCTCGCCGGCGTTCCCGCCCGAGCTCCTCGACACGCAGTCCGGGGACACTTCCTCCCAGAAGCCCCCGGATACCGGCGCGCTCGACAGGTACCTCCAGCACGTCCCCTGGTTCCGGGAGCTGTACAAGCGGCGCTTCGGAGCCTGGGTCAACGTCTCGGAGGTCAAGGACATCCGGCTGGGCTCGCTCCTCTGGTCCCTGGAGCAGGTCACCGACGCCGACCAGAAGCCGCCCGCCGGAGGGGCCCAGAGCGTCAAGACCTACCGAGCGCTCGCAGAAGACGGCTCCACGAAACCCATCACTGTGCCCGGCGAGAAGGACACGGTGCAGTGGCTCTACAAGGGACCTCCCGGGAACATGGTGGAGGCACTGAAGGCGCTCGCCAGGGGGGAGGTGGTCACCTTCGAGGAGCCCTTCTTCCCCGTGAGCGCCGGAGAGGTGCTCGGCTTCGTTGGCCACCTGCCCAAGGACGCCCTCCCTTCGGTAACGTTTCCGGTCCGCCCCACCGAGGACGTCCCCACCCGGCGCAAGCAGTTCACCCTGCGCTCGGGGTTCCTGCACTTCCAGGTGTTCTGCCCGGAGGACGACAAGGAGAATGGCATCAAGCTCCTCACCGAGCTGGCGGCACGGCTCGACACGGCCGGCGACAAGGCGCCCGCGTTCTTCGACGTCAAGGAAGACCAGGAGGACAACTTCCTGGACGTGAAGGAAATCGAGAAGCACCTCAAGGGCGCGCTCCCCCGGGAGGACCAGGAGCCCTTCGTCCAGGCGACGTCGGCACTGTTCGCCGCGGCCAGCGAAATCCCGCGCAGCAGCATGGGCTACGGACCAGGGGTCGCGGCACTCCTCGACTCGAAGACGTCGTTCGCTCCGGAGGCAGAGAAACCGGACTGGATCTCTCCGTGCTGCCGCTTCGCGTATCCGCTGAAGCTCGAGGTGGAGACGCTCTACCTGCCTTCGCCCGACCAGAACAGTATGGTGACCGGGGGGAGCTACGAGCTGGAGCTGTGCTTCGAGCAGGAGCTGCCCGGCGGTGGCTGGCATCGCATGGCGTGCCCCCAGGGAGGCTGCGGCGGGGAGCAGAACGGCCGGAAGGTCTGCAAGCCCGCGGTCGTCAAGATTGACGCGAACAAGCTCCAGGCCGCCCAGAAGGGCATCGTTCCGCTCTCACTGAGGGTGCCCGCCCTCGCGGACCGGATGACGCTCAAGGCGAAGCAGGGCTTCTTCATCGAGCAGTCCGTCTCCCTTCCGGGCGCCGACGGCCGGCTGCTCGCGCAGGGAATCACCCGGCGCTGGCGCAATGTCCGCCTCATCCAGAAGAACGAGTGGACCCCCAACAGCGTGAAGGCGGTGCTGCGCAAGGTGAGCGAGGCGTTCGGCCCCGACCACCCGAAGCCGGCCGAGGACACGGTGGCGGAGATTGCCTGGTGCGACCCGAAGAAGGAGACGCACATCGGGCGCATCCCATCCCTGCGCACCGGACAGGACGCGGAGAGCGACGAGCCAGCTCCGCCTGACGCGAAGCTCTTCACCGCGGAAGGGCTGCTCCCTCCTGGCAGCAGGCTGGAGAACCTGCATCCGGTGACGGCCGTCTGGCTGCTCAACGTGCTCGAAAAGCAGAACAAGGGCCGCGTCCGGGACGAGTGGGCCGCGCCTCCGTTCCGCCACGAAGACCCGCGCCCTCTGGGCTCCGGATGGATGAAGAAGGCTGGCGCGCGCCTCGTGGGCGAGACGGCCGTCGCCATCGTCATCGACGAGGACTTCGGCTACGACAAGCAGAACCGTGTCACACTGCTCGCCAGGCAGGAAAAACACGTGCTGGCGCTGGCCCGGGGCCGTGAGTTCTCCCCCGGTGGCAACATCGTGCAGGAAGTTCCCGCCGCCTTCTGGGGGGATTGGACGCTGGAGGTCGCCGACACGTCCGAGCCCCCGCAGACCCTGGAGCCCAAGTCGAAGCTCCCGTTCCTCGACTCCGTCATCACCATCCCCCGCCCGAAGCTCCTGGGGGAGCAGGCGGCCGGAGAGCCTGTCGTCATCGAGCAGCCCCAGCGCCAGTCCGACGGAAGCTGGCGCTGGCTGCTCCAGTTCGAGGAGCCCGCGCCGCTGGCGCTCCCTGCATTCGTCCTCCTGCGGACCCGCCTGGGCCAGGAAGGCCCCACCCAGCCCTACTCCGAGCGGGTGATCCCCGTCACGGCGCGCCCGCTCACGGGCGCGACGGTGCCTCCGGTCGACAAGAGTCACTTCAAGCTGGATGAGGGCGAGGACTTCATCATCGGCTTGAAGGAGGACGGCAAGAAACTCTGGGAGGAGAAGGACAAGACGCTCTACGTCGTCAAGGACCTCATCCGCTTCAAGCCGTGCTTCGAGGTGATGGACATCCAGGTGGGCTGGGCGCTCGTGAAGGGGCTTTCCGCGCTCAAGGCGAAGCGGCTCAAGGTCAACCTGACGGAGCTGTTCCCGGATGGCATGAAGTGCGTCCTCGGGAACACGGATGACCCTTCGCTCTACCAGGTCCCGGGCGCCACGGTGAAGCCGCTCGGTCCGGAGACCTTGGAGCTGACCTTCACCCCCACCCCCTGTGACGACCCGAAGCTCCAGGCCCTGTGGGTCTTCGACGAGCCACGCGAGCGCATCCTCGCGCCCCGGCGCGCGGCGGCCAAAGCCAGCCTCGGTCCGTTCAGTTTCCTGGCGTACCAGCAGCTGTACCGGCAGAAGCGCCCGCTGCACCTGCACCTCTCGCTCGCGGCGGTGCTGGCAGAGGTCGCGACCGCGCTCAAGGGCCATCCCGTCATCGAGCGCATCGAAGCCTCGGGCCTCAGCTGCATCATCAACGCCCCGAAGAAGGGCGAGGCGGACCGGGTGCGCGCGGCCGCCGCGTCGGGCGGCTTCACGGTGGAGCTGGCGGACCCGGCCCAGAAGACCCGCCTGAGGCTCACCGCGAACCCGGCCAGCAAGAACTGGCTGGCCGTCTCGTTCCACCCAGGGCCCATCTTCAACAGCCTCATGAAGGGCGACCTGGCGCCTGGCGTCGAGCTCTCCTACTGGTTCGAGCTCGCCGCCCTGAACGGCCAGTCGCAGCTGCACTTCTTCGGTGGGGAGACCACCGGCGAGGGAGACGGCTCCATCACCCTGGCGGAGTTCGAGGCGCTGGCGGCGCGGACGTCCCAGCACATCCGGGCCACCCACGCGGAACCGGGCAGCTACCGGAAGGTGGCCGTGCGCGACGTGCTGCCGGCCACCGGGAAGGAGCCCGCGAAGCAGCTGGCCTTCAAGCTCTCTCCCACGATGGGGCAGTGCGAGGTGGAGCTGACCGCCTGCCTAACCGGGACGCCGGAGGACCTGAACAAGTACTCCGCCGCCTTCTCCCGCAAGCTTCCTGGCAAGGACAAGTTCGAGCCCCTCCAGGGCTTCACGAAGCTGCGGCCGGACAAGCTCGAAATCCGAGGCGAGAACGCAGTCGCGGACTGGCTCATCTCGGCACGCGTCCCGTTTCCGCAGCCGGACGGCCAGAAGAAGAGTCCCCGCGATGGAAAGACGGAGTTCAAGCTGGAGCTGACCACGCTCCGCGCGGACTGCGAGCCCCAGCGCCTGGAGGTGACGGGCACGTACGACTTCACGCCCCGGTGGGAAGGCGAGCTGACGGTGGAGCAGAAAGACGGGCGGCTGGTGCTGCGCTGCCACGGCGAGGGCATGGAGGTGCCCGTGGCGGGTGCGAAGGACAAGCGCGCCTGGAATGTCGCCCGCGAGTTCGTGCTGGTCGTCAAGCCCGACAAGGCGGATGCGCACCTCGACGGTGTGAAGCCGAAGCTGTCGGAGAACCTCGAGTACGCCACCCCGACAGTGGATGGGAAGCACGGCGGCTGCAACCTCGAGGGTGACTTCGTCGCCACCGTGGAACTGAAGGCGCTCGCCCCCGGCGTGACCTACACGTTCACCCTCGATCGTCCGCTCGATGGCAAGGGGAAGCGCCGCCCCGTGCGGCTGACCGACCTGAAGCCGCCCGAGAGCAAGACGTTCACGCGTACAGAGTAACGAGGAACCCCGCATGGCACAGCTGCAAACCCTTCCGGCCGACGAGCAGCACGGCGACTGCCAGCTCCCGCTGGGCTACGACGGCGTCGTGCGCATCCGGGCGGCGCCACACCTGGTGCTCCGGCCGGAGTCACAGCACCAGCCGACCCTGCTGGGCATGACGGAGTGGCAGGTGCAGGTGGGCGGTAGCTGCGAGAACGTGGCGGGGTACGTGCCCTGCCGGCTCGAGTGGATTGTCCACAGCGACAGCTTCGACGAGCGGCGGATGCCGCACCGGCGCGAGACCTGCCTCGTCCCGAACGGTCGGAGCTTCCTGGTGCGCGAGAAGGCCGGGGAGGGCACGCGGCCGCTGCAAATCTCCATCTACGAGCTCGGGCTCATCGGCAATGGAAGCCTGGGCTACCGGCTGGAGCCCCTGCTGTTCGGCAACGACGCCATCGAGGTGAAGCCCGGTGCCCCGCAGGCCATTCCCTTCGAGCTGGGAGCGCGCATCGACTTCCGCATCGCGCCGGACGAGCTGACGTACGACTGGGTGCCTGACTTCATCGAGCGGAAGGTCCGCAGGGAGCGGGTTGGCACCCTCCTACAGCTGATGCCGGACCTGCCGAGCATCTTCAAGGGGCAGCTCGCCACGGTGGAGCTCTACCCCCGGCCCCCCGAGGGGCTGAAGCCCGACGCGAACGCGACGGTCCGCATCCAGTGGGAGATTGGCGCCTCCGACGCGGCCAGGGTCCAGATGTGGAGGATGGGCTTCCTGTCGGTCCGCGGGGAAGACACGGAGGTGCTCGAAAACCGCCTCGCGGCGATTGGAGGCATCGAGTCGTCGGAGACGCTGACGTTCCAGTACCGGCTCACCGTCTCACCGAAGCCGGACCCCGAGCCGGCCGCGGGCGACAAGGGCGCGAAGAAGAAGGCGGCTGCGCAGCCCGTGGAGCGTCTCCAGGTGGACCCACGGCTCGCGCGCGAGGTCCCGAGACCCCGCCTGAAGCAGTTCCAGGTCTTCCTCGAGAAGGGCAAGCTGGGCCTCCGGGGAGCCTTCGAGAACTTCAGCGACTCCGTCGCGCTGGACCTGGTGGTGAAGCCCTACGTCTTGTTGCCGGACGGCAAGGGCTCGCGGGTGGAGCAACTGGACGACTACTTCCGGAACGTCCTCCTCAACTTCCGTCACAACGCGAGCTTTCGCATGGGCCAGTCGGTCGACATGTACACCCAGCTGTGCCTGCCGGATGACGTCGCCACGAAACTGTCGGAGCTCGACACCGTGACGGTCACCAGCCAGGAGAACACGTTCTCGCGCGAGCTGCTCGACCTGAAGAAGCTCCCGCACAGGTACGTGGAGGCCCTGAGCGCAATCCAGGGGCTGCAGGTGTTTGCAGCGATATCACCCGCGCTGGGTACCGGGGCCCGGGAGGTGCCCTTTTGGGCCATCGCGGACTACGAGGCGAGCGAGCCCGGAGTCTTCAGTGGCTTCGCCCCCTTCGAGGCCGGTGCCTTCGTCTCCCGGGTGTTCTCCTCGGGAGTGTGCAGCTCGAACACGGTGGACCTCGCGGGACACGCCGCCCGGCTCTACTCCCCCATGCCTGTCGTTCCGCCCGAGCGGCAGGAGGAGTTCGCGCTCTTCGTCGGCACCATCGTCGGCGAGGCGATTGGCCAGTGCGAGGCCGCGTGGAAGGGTGTTGCCCACACCATCATGAACCGGGTGGCTCGCACGTATGAGAAGTGGGAGGACTGCCTCACTCCGTCGGAGGTCATCGTGAAGACGGGGTTCGACGGCCGCAAGCACGACAACTCCAAGGCGGCCCTCGAGTACATGAAGTCTCCTGCGGCTTCGTCGTACCTGTACCGCGACAAGATTGAGCAGCTCATCTCCGCAGTAACGGCCATCTTCATGCGGCAGGCCGGTGACTGCGGGGACGTCGTCTTCTTCTACAGCCCGAAAGCCCAGCGGCAGTTGCATGAGCAGAAACCCTCGGAGTATCCGCTGGTCCCCGGCTTCGTCGGCCAGAAGGGAGACAAGGAACTGGTCGACATCACCGCTACGGTACTGGGTAACTCGAAGGATGACTTCCGGTTCTTCGCCTTCAAGCACCCTGAGAAGTTCCCCCGACTGACGTCGCAGCAGATGGATGCGGCCCGGGCGAAGCGGACGGTGGCGAAGGCGAAGTAGGCCCACGGAAAGCGGGCGGCGAAATCCGGGCCCTTCGCTACTTGCGCTCGGGCGCGTCCTTGAAGGCCTGGAGCTGGCGCGGCTCGGCGTCCACCACCGCCGGCTCGCTCGTGTCCGAGTTGAGGACCTCCGACACCACCCGCTTCGTCACCTCGGTGAGGTGCTCGTGGAGCGTCTTCGACATGGCGTCGTACTCCGGGAAGAACGTCCCCTTCATGAAGCGCTCCGACGCCCTGACGACGAGCGTGGTGTGGCGCTGGCGCCGGTAGCGGTACGGCTGGAGCCCGTACCTCCGCGCGAGCGCGACGAACAGCTGGTAGGTCCACGGGTTCAGCGAGAACTGCCACTCCACCTGCGCTTCGCCCTGCATCTCCACCAGCCGGGCGGAGATGCGCTGGCGGGCCCGGTCCGCGGCCTCCCGCTCCCCTTCCGTCGTGGCCCCCGCGAACAGCGCCTCGATGGCGCGCAGCTTCTCCTTCAGCCGCTCCTCGTCGTGCATGGGCGTGGACTCATACGCCGCCCAGGTCTGCGTGCAAGCCAAAAACAGTGGTAGCAGGTTGCCCGAGTTCCAAATGACCTGCTGGGTAGACCCCTGATGGCCGGGGTGATAGGGTGAATCGCTCGCGGGTCACCCTCCTCCGGCTCCACAGCGGGCGGGTGGCGCGGACGGACCGAGCCCCTCGGAGGTGACTCCTGCGTCTTCCCTGGGGTGTGTTGGCGATGGTGCTCCTGGTGGGCACGGCGGCCCTGGCGCAGCCACAGGGCGCGAAGCGGTGGAGGCGTGTCGAGCGGAGCGTGTCCGTGAGCGCGGGCACCTCGGAGTCCGTGCAGCGGCTCCGGCTGGCGCCTCATGTGGTGACGACGGTGCTGTTCGACTCGGATGTCGTGCTGGAGGCGGCGGCTCCGGAGGCCGTACGGGGGCTGTTCACCCGGCTGGAATTGGAGACGGACCACCTGGTGCTCAAGCCGGCAGTGGCGATTCCGGAGAAGGGCGTGCCTCCGCTGGTGGAGCGGTTCGCGGACGGTGCGGCTCCCGTGCGGCTGGTGCTGGAGCTCACGACGGAGGCCGATGAGGTGGATGCGGTGGTGGAGGTGCGGAGGCAGCCGGCGTCGGTGGAGCAACTGGAGGCGGAGCTGGTGGCGCTGCGGGGACAGTGCGCAGCGCTGGAGGCGCGGCTGGCCGCAGCGCGCAGGACGGTGCCTCAGGAGGGGCTCGCGGCGGCCATCCTGTCCGGGGCTATCAAGCACCGGAACGTAGTCTGGAAGTGGGTGGATATACGTGCCGCCGATCAGCGGCTGAGGGCCCTCAAGCTCGACGCGTACCGCTCCGGCGAATGGATGGCCGTCGCCCTGGAGCTGGAAAATCCTCGGGGTGAAGAGGTCTGGGTGCCTGGCCTGGCTCGGCTGACGCGGCTGGATGCGAACGGGCGCCACACCGGCGAGGTGCACGAAGCGCCGGTGCTGATGGCAGAGGCGCGGCTGAAGCCCGGGCAGAGCACTCGGGCGGTAGTGGAGTGGCGCACTCGGGTGGACGAGTCCTCTGCTCCATGGGCGCTGGAGGTGTTGGACGCGGGCGGGCGCCTGAGCCTGCGCTGGTCGCGAGTGGAGCTGTGAGCGAAACACGGGCCAGGAGCAGGTGATGCAGGTTGAAGCGGACGAGTTTCCGGGGCATGCCGACGCGCTGTCGCCCAAGGCCCTGCCGCCCGGCACCCGCATCGGTCGCTGGCAGGTGGAGCGACGGTTGGGCAGCGGCGGCAATGGCACGGTGTACGAGGTTCGCTCGCGGCCTGGAGGTCGCAGCTACGCCCTGAAGCTGGCCCATGTCCCAGGTGACCGCCGCTTCTTGCGCGAGGCGGAGACGCTGAGCCTGCTGCGGCATCCGGGCATCGTCCGTCTCTACCGCAGCCCGCAGGCCATCCTCTGGAGCCTCCGGGCCCAGCGTGAGCCCCAGGTCGGACCCTACCCGTACACGGTGGCTGACGAGCTATACGCGGTGGGCGTCACCTTCTACCGGCTGCTGGTGGAGCAGTACCCGCCCCTGCGGCTGAACCTGCTCCCCGAGGACAAGGCGGAGGCGGAGAGTCCGACCGCGGTGCGCGTGCTCAGCCCCCGGGTGCCGGAGGCTCTCGCTCGCTGGGTGCACGGGCTCCTGGACTTCACTCCCGAGGCGCGACCGGAGACCGCCCACACGCTGGCGCTGGAAGTACTCCGGGCGCTGGCCGAGGCAGGTCCTGAGTGGGACGTGCCGCTCTTCGAGTGGTACAGCGGGCCGGCCCGGGACTCGCGCACGACGAGCGAGGGTGCGGCGCCAGGGCCCGTGGCACCGGGGCAGGAGCTGGCGTTGCTGCATGCGAGGATGAGCCGGCACGAGCGCGTCCTGGACCATCGCGCCCGCCGGCTGCTGCGCCGGAGGATGGTGGACCGTGTCGTCACCACTCCGGAGCCTGGTGCCTCCGCACGCAGCGTGGGCAGACCCAGGTCGAGAGCGCTTCGGCTGGCATGGGTCGTTGGCGCACTGCTGTCGGTGGCGGGGCTGGCCTGGGCGGTAGCGCATCGAGCGCGCGCCATGGAAGCAGCGGAGGAAGGTCAGCAACTGGCGCGGCTGGATGGGTCGGCCGACACTGCCGCGTCCACGGTGGCCCTCGCCGCGCTCTCCGCTGTGCCGTCGTGGCCGGGAGAAGACGCCATGTCCATGACCGAGGCCCCTTCGCGGTGCCCTGCCCGCCTCTACCGCTATCTGCTGGCCGCCAGCGCCGTGGCCAGCCTCAACGCCTGCACTGGTGCGCAAGTGCGTCCCGACCCAGCCCGCTGTCCGTCCGAGGCCCTGGAGGCCATGCGCCAGCTCCGCCTGCAGGTGGGTGATGGCAGCCACACCGAGCTCGACATCCTCCAGCCCGATGACCACGACAAGTTGAACTACGACATCGTCTTGAGCGACGGCCCCATCACCAGCCGCCTGGAGCACCCCTTCGGCCGGCTGCCGGCGGGGACGCTCATCTACGGACGGGTGTGGACAGGCGGTGAGCAGGTGCTGGGCCGCTACACGCGCGTGAAGACTCCCGACGGGAGCGAGTATCCGGTCTGCTTCGTGCTCTCCGACGCGGACGGCCTGCCCAAGGACGAGAGCTCGACACCTGGACGCGCGCTGGTGCGTCCGCGCTCACACGTCATGGTGGTGGACCGGTTTCCCTGAAACACAGGCAAATACCCTCGCGGGCCGGGGCGCGCCTCCGTGGAAGGAACGTTCATTCCAGCTGAGGGTGCTCCGAGCTCAGGCTCCGGTTCCCGTCGTGAGGGATTGCCGTGTCCGCCCCGCCCGAGGGCATTTCCGAAAACGTGGGTATGGATGCCTCGCAGCCCTGGAGTGTTGCCCGCGAGTTCAACTCCGTTCATGAGGGCGCACGAGCGGCAACGGAGCGCGGAGTGCCAGGGAACACCTCGCCAGGAATTCCGGCTCCATCTGGCTTCATGGACCGGAACGCCCACCCTACGTAGGGCGTTCCGATGGGCATGTCATACCCATCGTTATCGTAGTGGCCCTCCATGGGCCCCGTCTTCGACCTCATCCTCCGCCGGCTGGTGCAGGCACATCCCGAACAACTGCTGCTCCTGCTCTTCGGACCCGGCGGCCCCACGCTGTTGAGGACCGCGGACTCCAGCCTCCCGCAGACCGAGCGCCGCGCCGACACCGTCCTCGTGGTGGAACACCAGGGCGAGCGCTTCGTCGTGGAGGTGGAGCTCCAGGCCCAGCCCGACCCGGACTTCGCGCGGCGGCTGCTGGACTAAGCGGTACGCGTCCATCTGCGGGAGCGCCTGCCGGTGTTGCCCGTGGCACTCTTCCTCTTCCCCGAGGCCGAGAGCGCCCGCGCGCCATACACGTTCGGCTGTGCCGGCAGGCGCGTGCTGTCCTTTGATTTCCAGGTGTTCCGACTCTGGGAGGTGGACTTCCGGCAGCCCGCCCTCCAGGCTGCCACGGCCCTCCTGCCCCTCTTTCAGTCATCGAAGCCGGTGCCGAGCCCGAGCGGGTGGCCTGGGCCGAGGCCCGCATCCGGCAGGAGCCGAGCCTTTCGTCAGAGGAGCGGATAGACTTGCTCGTGGTACTTGGCACCCTGGCCTCCCGCCGCTTCGGTACTCAGCGGCTCAGCCACTCGTTGAGGAGCATCATGCTGGACTCACCTTTCTGGGAAGAGCAGCGAGCACTGGAGCGAGCTCGGGAGCGCGTGCTCGTACATGCCAGGATGCTGGTGACCTTTGCCAACGCACGGGGCCTGGCACTCCCTGCCGATGCCGAACAGCGCCTCGCGCAGATGAACGACGCGGCTCTCGAGGAGCTCGTCAAGCAGGCCCTTACCTCCCCAGACGCCGCCGTCACCGCGCTGCTCGCGGCCATCCGCGCGTAGTACGTCGTCACTCGCGGCGGCTCGCTACTCCTTCACCGCCCCCGCCGTGAGGCCCGAGACAATCCTCCGCTGGAACAGCACGGTGAGCACTACCAGGGGCAGCGTGGCCACCACGGAGGCCGCGGCAATCTCTCCCCAGGGCTCGCGGTATTCGCTGGCGAAGAGGCTGATGGCCACCGGCACCGTGCGCTTCTCCGGCGTGGACAGGAAGGTCAGCGCGTAGAGGAACTCGTTCCACGCGAAGATGAAGACCAGAATCGCCGTCGTCGCCAGCCCCGGCGCCGCCAATGGCAGCAGCACCCTCCGGAACGCCTGGAACGGCGTGCACCCATCCACCCTCGCCGCCCGGTACAGCTCGTCCGGGAGCTGCCGGAAGAACGACGTCAGCACCCACAGCGTCAACGGCAGGGCGAACGTCGCGTATGGCAATGCCAGCCCCACCAGGCTGTCGCGCAGCCCCACCGCTCGCAGGATGAGGTACAGCGGGCTCACTGTCGCAATCGGCGGGAACATGCTCACCGCCAGCGCCGCGCTCAGCAGCAGGCCCCTCCCCCGGAACTCGAGCTTCGCCAGCGCGAAGGCCGCTGCCGCGCCCATGGACAGACAGAACACTGTCGTCAGCGCCGCCACCAGCAGCGAGTTCAGCACCACGCGCAGGAACGGCCGCCCCCACAGCACGCTCGCGTAGTTCTCCAGCGTCAGATGAGAGGGCCACGGCCGCGTCAGCTCGCCGTCCGGCCACAGGCTCGTCAGCACCTGCCAGCCGAAGGGCCCCAGGAAGAACGTGAGGAACGCCACCACCGCCAGCGCCGTGCCCAGCCCCGGCCGCTTCATCGCGCGCCCTCCTCTCGCCCCAGCAGCTTGAGCCACACCGCCGCCAGCACCACCACGCACAGGAAGGTCGCCACCGACAGCGCGCTCCCGTACCCGAAGTCTCCCGAGCGCATCAGCGTCTTGTACGCGTAGATGCTCAGCGTCTCCGTCGTGTTCGCGGGCCCGCCCTCCGTCAGCACGTAGATGGCGTCGAACACCCGGAACGCATCCAGCGAGCGGAACAACACCGCCAGGAGCAACGCCGGCTTCAGCAAGGGCAGCGTAATCGACCGGAACGCTCGCCACGCCGACGCGCCATCCACGCGGGCCGCCTTGTAGAGGTCCTCGGAAATGCCTTGCAGCCCCGCCAGCACCAGCAGCGCCACGAAGGGCGTCGTCTTCCACACGTCCACCAGGATGGCCGCGTGCAGCGCGTACCCCGGGGCCCCCAGCCAGTTGATGTCATTGCCGGGCAGCAGCCGGTTGATGAGCCCATACTCGGGATTGAACATCCACGCCCACAGCCTCGCGCTCACCACCGTGGGAATCGCCCAGGGCACCAGCACGGAAGCGCGCAGCAGTCCCCGCCCCGGAAAGGCGCGGTTGAGCAGCAGCGCCAGGGGCACGGCCAGCAGCAACTCCACCGTCACCGCCACCGCCGTGAAGTACGCCGTGTTGCCCAGCGCTGCCCAGAAGCGCGCGTCGCTCAGGAGGAAGGCGTAGTTGTCCAGCCCCGTGAAGCGCCGCTCGCCGAAGACGAGGATGAAGCGGTGCAGGCTCAGCCATATCGCCGCCAGGATGGGGTACAGCGCCACGCCCGCCAGCACCAACACGGCCGGCGCCACCAGCAGGTACGCCTGCCGGCGCTCCCGCTCCAATGAGCCGCCGGTGCTCACGCGTCCCCTCCCGTCGAATGACTCCTTGCGCGGTGCACCCCGGCACGCAGTCCCCCGCTGGAAGGAACGTTCATTCCACTCCCTGCCTCCGCGCCCCGGGGGCTCATGCGCTGGCTGGAAGGAACGTTCATTCCACGCCTCACCTCCGCGCCCCGAGGGCTCACGTGCCGGCTGGAAGGAACGTTCCTTCCACCGCCCGGCCCCGAGCCGCTGGCCATCGGGCGCTGGCCGGAATGAACGTTCCTTCCACGCCTCCGCGCCGCTCCCGTCCCGCTCACTCGTCCACCCCCGTCAGGTGGTCCACCTGCTCCTGGGCCCGCTTCAGCGCGTCCTCGGGCGTGCGGATGCCCGCCACCGCCGCGGAGAACTCGCTCTGCAGCACGTCCGCGATGAGGTTGTAGTACGGCGTCACCGGCCGCGGCCTCGCCCGCTCCACCATCTGCCGCAGGCTCGCGATGAAGGGCTCCGCCTCGCGCAGCTTCGGATTGTCATACACCGCCGGCCTCGGCGGGTTGCGCGCGTAGTTCAATGCCAGCACCAGGTTCGCATCCGGCGACGTCAGGTGCGCAATCAGCCGCGCCGCCAGCTTCCTCCGCTCCGGTGAGACATGCGCATTCACCGCGAGCTGCCACCCGCCCAGCGTCCCCCACCCCGGCTCGCCCCCCTTCGTCGGCAGCGGGGCAATGCCCACCTTGCCCCGGATGGGCGAGTCCGGCTTCTGCGCCTCGCCCCACGCATACGGCCAGTTGCGCATGAACACCGCGCGCCCCTCCTGGAAGACGCGCCGGGACTCCTCCTCCGAGAAGCCCGTGACTGTCTCGGGCGACACCCCGCTCCGCACCAGCCCGCGCAGGTACCCGAGCGCCTCGCGCGCCGGCTCCGCGTCCAGCAGCACCTTCCCGCCCGCCCCCAGCGCCTCGCCCCCGTGCCCCCAGAGCGCCTCGTACACGTTGCAGCTCAGCCCCTCGTACTGCCGCCCCTGCCAGACATAGCCCTGCAGGCCGGGCGCCTTCGCCATCGCCTCCCGTGCGAAGCGTTGCAGCTCCTCGTACGTGCGCGGCGCCCGCGGCACCAGGTCCTTGCGGTAATAGAGGACGCCCACGTCCAGGTACCACGGCACCGCGTACGTCTTCCCATCCACCAGCACCGCATCCACCGGCCCCGGGAAGAAGTCCGCGCGCAGCTGCTCCGGCGGGAAGTGCTCCGACAGGTCCGCAATCCAGCCCGCCCGCGCGAACTCCGGCACCCAGACGACGTCCGCCACCAGCACGTCGAAGTCGTCCGCCCCGCCCTCCAGCGACGTGAGGAAGAACTGGTGCGCCAGGTCCGACGCGTTCGGCAGCGCCTCCGTCACCAGCTCCACGCCCGGGTTCTCCCGCTCGAAGCGCGCCAGCAGCTCCCTGAACGGCCCCGGCGGCCCCCACAGCGGCTGGTACTTGAAGACGAGCCGCGTGCGCCCCGCCGCCTCGCGGGACTCTTCGGAGCGCTTGCAGCCAGCCAGGCCCATGGCCAAGGCCAGCACGGTGAGGCCCAGCGCGAGCAACGTGTCGAAGCGGCGGCCCATGGGCCCGGCATGACTCCAGCCACCCCGTGGCGGGTCAAGGTTTCCCGAGGCCCACGGTCCGCATGCCAACACCTGCGAGCAGGCAGCCTCAATTCCTGCCCTTCCGGGCATGGAATATGTCCTCACACCGGGGGTAGGGATTTCGCTCCCAGGGGCAGCGGGCGCTATCCTCACATGCCAACCGCGAGGGGGACTCGATGCAGCAGCAGGAAGAAGTGAAGTTCGGCGCGCACAGCGCCCATTTCGAGCCGCCAGACACCCTGGTGGCCAGCTTCAATGGCCTCATCAACATGGATGAGGTGAAGCGCACCTCCCAGCTCTACCGGGAGACCTTCGAGCGCCATGGCCAGTACTACTGCGTCGCCGACATCGGCCGCTCCCAGATTGACACGGCCGGCCGCAGGTACCTCTCCGACAATGGCCGCTCGGAGTGGTTCCACGCCGTCATCTACGTCGGCGCCGACGTCGTCCAGCGCACCTTCGGCAAGGCCATTGCCCTGGCCATGCTCTTCACCGGCAAGACGAGCTTCGAGACCGTCTTCATGCCCACCGTCGAGGAAGCCCACGCCTGGATTGCCCAGCACCGCGTCCAGCGGAAGCGGAAGACGGGCTGAGCCTCCCTGCCGGGGCCCATTCCAAGAACTCCCCGTGAAACTCGTGAAGCTCGCGCCCGTCAGCCGCGAGGGGTATGTTCCCGGAGGATTCCGAAGGGAGTGACATGCAGCAACAGGAGTGGAAGTTCGGCGCCCACATGGTGCGCTACGAGCCGCCAGACATCGTGGTGGCCACCTTCTCCGGGCCCATCAGCCTGGACGAAATCAAGCGCGCCGTGGAGGTGTACGGCGAGGTTGCGAAGCACGGGCCCTACTACATGATCGCCGAAATCGGTCAGTCCCAGCTCGGGGCGGAGCCTCGGCGGTACCTGTCGGAGAATGGCCGCGCCGACTGGTTCAAGGGCGCCATCTACGTGGGAGCGGACGTCGTCCAGCAGACCTTCGGCAAGGTGATAGCCCTGGGCATGCTCTTCACCGGCAAGACGCGCTTCGAGACCACCTTCGTGAAGACGCTCCCCGAGGCGCGCGCCTGGGTGCAGCAGCACCGCCTCAAGCAGTTGCAGCGCAAGAGCGGCTGACCCCCACCTGACGCCCAGGGCCCGCCGTCCGTCCCGCGGCGGCCCACCCACCCGCCGGGCCCATCCTGGGGCCCTGGCCGGGTCTGCCCCACCCCGGGCCGCTCCCCTTGCGCGGACAGCGTGGCGCTCCACTTCCGCCCCTGACGCAAGCTGTCGGGAAGTCACCAGTTCCGCTCCACCCAGAGTCATGAGACACACCACGTGCGGTGAAAAACCGCGCTGGGACGGGGACTTATACCCTCGCGGCGGAATGTAACGGCGTCATCAAAAGCCCGTAATTGTGAAAAAATGCGCTCACACTGGCAATGAGCCTCGAATATGTTGTATAGGCTGGCATCCGAGGGAGCTCCACCTCGCCCGTTAGTCCTCGCCAGCTCCCCCGACACCCTGCCGTACCCCGTGAAGGGGCACCTCCCCCTTCACCCAACCACCCGTTTCCAGGGAGCGACCCGGGGGGGCTCGCTCGACCTGACGAGTCATGCCATGCCCGTGACAGTCCAGAAGCAGGAAGAGACCGGTGTTCCCGCCCACGCGTCAGCGACGCCCGTGAGCCCCCATCTGGGCGCGCAGTACAACCCGTTCGTGGGCCCCCACGTGGACAACCCGCACGCCTTCTTCGAGCGGCTGCGCAAGGAGGAGCCCGTCACCTTCAGCCCCATGCTGAACATGTGGCTCATCAGCCGCTATGACGACATCTCGTCGGTGCTGAAGGACCCGGCGCGCTTCTCCAACCGGGACATGCTGGGCAGCGGCACGCACCTGACGGAGGAGGCGAAGCGCGTCCTCGCCCAGGGGTTCGACACCAAGCACGTGCTCCTGGGCATGGACCCGCCGGAGCACACCCGGCTGCGCCGCCTGACGAACCGCGGCTTCACCGCGCAGCGCATCGCCGCCATGGAGCCCTTCATCCGGGAGATGACCCACAACCTGGTCGACAAGTTCGCCAACGACGGGCGCGCGGACCTGGTGGAGCAGCTGGCCTATCCGCTGCCGGTGCACGTCATCCTCGGCATCATGGGCGTGCCGCACGAGGACGTCTGGAAGATAAAGAAGTGGAGCGCGGACTGGCAGCAGCTCACCTTCGAGCACATCCCCGCCGAGAAGCAGGTGGAGATGGCGAAGGGCGTCATCGAGTTCCAGCACTACTGCATCCGCCTCATCGAGGACCGCCGCAAGAATCCGCGCGAGGATTTGACGAGCTACCTGGTGGAGGTGGAGGACAACGGCGAGGCGCTGTCGCTGCACGAGCTGGTGATGGCCATTGGCGCGTCCATGCTGTCCGCCGGCCACGAGTCCACCACGGCGCTGCTGGCCAACACGTGGAAGCTGGCCCTGGAGCACGGCATGTGGGGGCAGCTGCGGGACAACCGGGACTGGGTGATGAAGTTCCTCGAGGAGTCCAGCCGCTTCGACTCCGTGTCCCACGCCATGATTCGCACCGCGCGCGAGGACGTGGAGATTGGCGGCGTGAAGATTCCGGAGGGCTCGCGCCTGCTCCTGCTGTACGCGGCCGGCAGCCGGGACGAGTCGCTCTGCCCCCACGCGGGCAAGCTGGACATGACGCGTGAGAAGGTCCCCCAGCACCTCACCTTCGGCCGCGGCACCCACTTCTGCCTGGGCGCGCCCCTGGCCCGCCTCCAGTATCAAATCACCACCAACGTCCTGCTGGACCGGCTGCCGGACCTGCGGCTCGTCCCGAAGCAGGACTACGGCACCTGGCAGAGCATCGTCCTTCGCCAGATGAAGCACCTGAAGGTGGAGTGGACGCCCAGGAAGTAACCCTTTCCTCATACCTCCGACACAGTCCCAAGGGCCTGGCGACCACATCGGTCTCCAGGCCCTTCACATGTCTGGATTCTGGCGTCCGGGGAGGTGAAGACATACGACCTGCGGTCGATGCGCACCTCACTCGGGGTGAATAGGAGAGTCAGAAAAAACTCCCACTGGGTAACAGCAGACCCGAAAGCATGGTTTCACTCTGAAACGCTTCCGGTGCTGAAAGAATATTCTTGCCAGACCACCCCGTTTCGGGAGAAAGAGTCGGTACCCACCCTGCTTCTGAGTAAAGCAGAAGGAGCCCCCCGACTATGTACGCCGAAGTAGTGGACGAGGCGGATACCCAGTTCGCGCGCCGCGTTGACCGTCAGGCGCTGGCGGCCATCACCCGCGAGATGTCCGAAGTGAAGAACGGCCGGGCCCTATGGGCGCTGGCGTGCCAGTGGCTGGGAATCGCGGCCAGCTTCACGTTCGTGGCGGTGGTGGACCGCTGGTGGGCGTGGCCGATTGCAGCGCTCCTCATCGCCTCGCGGCAGCACGCGATGCTGGCGCTGATGCACGAGGCGGCGCACTACCACTTCCTGTCCAACCGCAAGGTGGGCGACGTGGTCAGCGACCTGCTCTGCGCCTTCCCGCTGAACATGACGACGGTGGGCTACCGGCACGAGCACATGCTGCACCACCGCTACGTGAATACGCCGCAGGACCCGTACTGGGCGGGCCAGCAGACGGACAGGTCGTGGCACTTCCCGCGCACGCCGCTGCGGGCGACCGCGGTGTTCATGATGGACGCGCTGGGGCTGTACGCGCCCAACCACCTGAAGGTGGTGCTGCCCTGGACGTACTGGGGCCGCCTGGCGCGCAAGGGCCAGCCGAAGATTTCCGCCGCCGAGCACGTGCGCTACTGGCTGTACGTGGCCGCGCTCGTCACGGTGCTGGTGACGACGGGCGCGTGGCTGCACTGGCTGGTCCTGTGGGTGCTGCCGACGACGACGGTGATGATGGCCTTCTTCCGGATGCGCGCGCTGGGCGAGCACCCGGTGGGCGAGACGCCCAAGGGCGACGAGACGCGCGAGACGCGCGACGTGACGGGCACCGCGCTGGAGAACTTCTTCGTGGCCCCCCTCAACGTGCACTACCACCTCACCCACCACGCCTTCCCGTCCGTGCCCTTCTACAACCTGCCCGTGATGCACAAGGAGCTGGAGAAGGCCGGGCTGCTGGAGGACGGGGTGAACATGTTCGACTCGTACCTGGGCCGCGAGAACAGCATCCGCGAGTACATCACCCGCGCGCCAAAGGCCGCCGCGGTGCCCGTCGCGGCGCCGCAGCCCGAGAGCATGAGCCAGCCGCTGCACTCGTAGGCTCCGCAGTCAGTACGACGTGGGCCCTTCCCTACGGGCCTCGTGAGCAGGCGTCCGACGGAAACGTCACCGATGAGGCCGGGGGGCTTCACGGAAAGCGCCGCAGCGAGGACCACGGGAAGGGCTTCCAGAAGGGCGTGGCCACCGCGTCGCCCTCCAGCGCGAACCACGGCGCGCCGTCCGCTCCCGGGCCCGGGGAGAGCACGTGGAAGTCCTGCGCCGGCATGAAGCCCTGGCCCAAGAGCGCCACCCGCTTCCCCTGCGCGTTCGTCGCCACGTCCAGCACCAGCACCGCGTGCCCCGGGCTGCCGCCCAGCACGAAGAAGTCCCCGGGCCGCGCCTCGTCTCGCGAGGGCCGGCCCTTGAGGGGCTCCAGGGACAGCGTGCCCGCGTAGTTGAAGACCAGGTCCAGGTAGGCGCGGAACGCGGCGCGCGAGGAGTCCGCACCGGCGCTGCGCACCCACGTCACCTTGGAGCCGGCGACGCGTGCCCGGTCTCCCGCCGCGTACTTCGGCCACGAGGCGAGGTGCCCGCTGGTGAAGCGGTAGGCGATGCGCTCGTGCTGCTTGCTGGACCAGAGCCACTCCGCGTGGAGGCGGATGACGGAGTCGGCGCACTGCTGCAGGTTGGCCGTGCCCACGTCCAGCTCCGCCACCGCCGCCAGCCTCGCGTCGTCGGCGGCCAGGATTTCGCCGCCCCGGAAGTGGAGCACCGGCGTGCCCTCGGGACGCAGGGGCAGGCCCCGCAGCCACGCGCCGAACGAGCCCTGATCCACGGGAATGCGCGTGTAGCCCTCCGGTGGGGCGATGGCGGACTCCAGTGGACGCACCTTCGCCTCCGGGGACAGCCAGGCGTAGCGCGCCAGCTCCTCGCGGGTGGGGGCGCGGGGGCCGGTGTCGGGGCTGGGAGTGGCGGCTTCCTGGCCGAGGAGCGAGAGCACCTGGCGCCTCGGGCCGAGGACGGTGTCGCGGGCCGGCTGGCTCACCTCGGAGTTGATCCTCCCCTCCGGGGTGCTGGCGGGTGGGGTTCCGGAGGCCTTCGCCACGCCTGGCAGCAGCGCCGCGAGCAGCAGGAGCCCCGGCGCGGTGAGCGCGGATGGACGGGGGCGGGGGGCGTGCCGGCCGGGCTCCTGGCGTGGACCGCTGCTGGAGGACGGGGTGGAAGCGCGGGACGGGACACGGTGGGGCGCAAGCACGGCGCGGCGGCTCCGGGGACAGGAGGGTCGGCACGGGAGGTGACAGACCCAGGGGTTGGAAGATTCTCGCAGATGTCGCACGGCCCACGGGGACCGGGCTTCCAGGCTTTTCTGGAGGGTTCGGCGACTCCGGGAGGTGGGCGCCGCCTCCCTGCTCGCTGGGGCCCGGTCCAGCGCTGAACGGTCGTTCTTCCAAGCAGATGCACGGCGGGGGTTGAGGAAGCACCTTGGATGCATATGCGCCGCCAGGCGAGTCTCGCGCTGCTCAACACCCTGTCGCTCTCCCGCCTGCCGCTGGCGGTGGCGTTCATCGTCATCCCTGACGCCGTGGTGCGCGCGGCGCTCATCATGCTGGCGGCGTTCACGGACTTCCTGGACGGGTGGATTGCCCGCCACAAGGGACTCGCCACGCGCATCGGCGCGCTCATCGACCCGGTGGCCGACCGGGGCTTCATGGTGACGGCCATCGTCGTCTGCTACTTCGACGGGCTCATCGCCCTGCCGGAGGTGCTGCTGCTGGTGGTGCGTGACATCGGCACCGCCATCGGCTTCATCGTCGCGCGCGTGGTGCCGGGCCTGCGGCCGGTGGAGCTCAAGGCACGGCTGCTCGGCAAGGTCGTCACCTCGCTGCAACTGCTGGCGTTGCTGTGTGTGCTGCTCTTCCAGCCCGCGGTGGCGCCGCTCGTGGCGCTCATCGGCGTGCTGTCGCTCGCCTCGGTGGTGGACTACTCACGCGCGGTGCTGCGCGCCCGGCCGCGTGCCCCCGACGCCCGGCGCGCACGCCCGGACTCCCACGAAGCGCAAGGCCCGCACGCGCCCCTTCCCACGGCGCGCAAGTAGGACGGGCGTCAGCCCTGGGGCGGCGGCGCGGAGTCGGTGCCATGGGACTCGGTGTCTGGCAGGCCCAGCGCACGGGCCCGCTCGGAGGAGATGGCGGAGCGCTCGCCCTCGGTCATCTCCGTCCACACCTCGTCCAGGACGTCCAGCAGGGCATCCTCCTCGGGGGAGTCGCCGTCCGGATGCCGCGCACGTACGAGCACCAGCTTGCGCAGGAGCGCGCGATATCGGTCATAGGCCGTCATGATGGAAACCTCCCTCACAGGGACGCGCATGAGGCGTGCGACTGACGGAGCGTGGGCCGGCTCCCTGGCTCACCGCTTCGGAGCCGCCGCTGGCTGCACGGCGATCTCCAGCGTCTTCTCCGGGCCCACCAGGTCCACCACCGCTCGCACCTGCTCGCCCGGCTTGAGCTGGCGCACATCGAGGTTCTTCCCGTCGCGGAGCACCTTCGTCTCCGCCTCCACCCCCAGCGTCACCGGCGAACCGCCGCCGACGTCGATGACCACCTGCTTCTCCGACACCGAGCGCACCACGCCCGTGTAGACGGCGTTCACCACCGCCGTGCCTTGAGGGCCCGGCAGGCCCGTGCCCGCCGGAGGGACGTCACGCAGGGTGCCCGCGGCCCCTGCTCCCGTGCCCTGCGCACCCGTGCCCGCGCCGCCCGTGCCTTGCGCCGTGCCCGCGTTGCCTGTTCCTTGCGCCGTGCCCTGAGCCGTGCCTGTTCCTTGGGCCGTGCCCTGAGCCGTGCCCGCGCCGGCGGTTCCTTGCGCAGTGCCCACGCCGCCCGCACCGCCTGTTCCTTGGGCCGTGCCCTGAGCCGTGCCTGTTCCTTGCGCTGTGCCCGTGCCCGCGGTCCCCGAGCCTCCGGTGCCGCTGCCCGCCGCCGTGCCCACGTCGCCCGAGCCACCCACGCCCGTCTCCGCCACCTGCGCACGCAGGCGCGTCACTTCCTGGCGGAGCTCGGCGACCTGCACGCGGAGCTCGGCCACGCTGGCCTGGAGGTCCGCGACCTCATCCCGGGGCCGTGCCTGCCCGCTCGCCCGTGGGCCCTGCGCCGCGCCTGCTTCGGACCCGGCTGCCACCTGCGACGTCGTCCCCTGGGGACTCGCCGCTCCGGACTGCGCCTCGGCCGAGCACCCGCCGCACATCAGCAGCGACAGCCCCGCGATTCCCAACACCGTCCACCTGGCCTTGCGCGGCATGTGCCCTGGCCTCCCTTCTGGTTCAAAGTTGGGGACTGCCGGGTCACGGACAACCACCCGCCAGAGCGGGAGGTGCTCGGAGGGCAAGGCACCTGACAGGCCCCTGCCACCTCGCGAGGACGCCCGCCCCACGAGCATTCCCCAGGGCATTCCGGCGATAGTGCGCGTCCCCTCCCTGTCCCGGAGCGACCTCATGGCGAAGAAGCGTCCCCTCTCCCCGCCCGCGGCGAAGCCGAGCCCCGCTCCGGCGGAGCCTCCTCGCACCGCCATGCGTGTCCACCCGCCCCGGACGGACCTGGCCACCACCGCCGTGGAGCCCCCGCTCAACGCCACGCGCCTCCACCCGCCCCAGCTCGACTCCTCCGCCGTGGAGCCCCCGCGCAACGCCATGCGCGTCCACCCGCCCCAGCTCGACTCCGCCGCCATGGAGCCCCCGCGCACCGCCATGCGCCTCCACTCGCCCCAGGCGCTTCCCACCGCCGAGCTCCACAACGTGGTGCGCGAGCTGAACGTGCTGCGCGCCCCCGCGCCGGACCTGCTCGCGCCCACGACCGTGCCGCCCGGCACCCCGCTGCAGCAGAACCGCTTCATCACCCAGGGCTACATCCACATCGCCCAGACGCTGCAGGCGCTGCTGGACCCGGACTTCCGCCCGGGCGGCACCAGCCGCGTGCGCCCGTGCTGGTTCGCCTTCGCGCCGCATGCGTCGCAGGAGGCCGGCAAGGGAATGCTCGGCGCCGCCATCGCCCGGCGCATCATCGACCTCGCGCAGGGAGAGACGCTCTCCAGCGCCTCGAACGCGTATGACCGCGTGGGCCTCACCGGCCCCATGCGCCAGGGCGCGGAGAAGCTGTCCACCGCGCTCGGCTGGCACGGGCTGCCGCGAGACGCCGCCGCCGTGATTGGCGCGCTCGCGGGCGCCATGAACCTGGAGCCGCTGGCCGACGCGCGCACGCTCTGGTCCACCGCGCACCGCATCGCGCGCCTGTTCTTCCAGGCCCCCGGTGTGCTGCCGCTCGACAAGGCCGAGGCGCTGACGCTCACCCTGGAGCGCATGCTCAACGAGGGCAACGTCGCCATCTTCACCGACATCGGCGGCTCGGCGCAGGCGTACCTCGCCTGGCGCCAGGGCGCGGGCTCGCTCACGCCGGACCGCGTGCTGCGAGACTTCACGCTCCCCGGCGCCACGCCCGCACAGGCCCGCCGCGCGTACGACGTCCTCGTCACCCGCACGCGCGAGCAGCCGGCCCCGTCCGACTTCGCGCGCCTGCTGCCAGACGTGTCCGGCAACAGCCTGGTGGTGGCCGCCTTCGCGCTCACCGAGACTGCTCGCCAGGCGCCCGGTGGCGCCGCGCGCGAGGCCCTCGTCACCATCGCCAACAACTGCTTCGCCTGGCGCGAGCAGCACGACGCGGTGCAGCCCGCCTTCACCCCGCCCGCGCGGCTGCCGAAGGAAGTCTCGCGCCCGGACCTGATGCAGGCGCTGACGCCGCTGCTGCGCCTGGAGCTGGGCCCGGTGACGTGGAACTTCTCCGACTACGCGGCCAGCCAGAAGGACCGCGACCTCAACCCGCTCACGTCCAAGCCCACCGAGTACAACTGGGCGGGCTTCGCGGACCGGTGGCCCGCCATCCTCACCGCCTTCGAGCTGGGCTACCGCAACCCCACCGCGCTGTGGGCGCTGCCGCCGCCGCTGGTCCCCGAGGGCAGCCCGCTGCTCACCCTGGCCTGAGCCTCACTTCACCTCGAGCGTCACGTCACCCGGGGACGCAGTCGTCAGGTCCGACACGGTGATTCTCAGGGGATAGGTGGTGCTGGCCTGCGTGGGCGTCCCCGAGAGCAGCGCCTGCGAGGCATTGAACTCGATGCCGGGGGGCAGGACGCCCTGCACCGTCCAGTTGGCCCCCGTCCCTCCCGCAGAGCGCAGGGTGTAGCTGTACGGCGTCCCCTTGCGCGCGTCCGGCAGGGACCGCGTCATCAGCCTCACCCCCAACGGCAGCAGGCCCAGGTCCACCGTCGTCAGCGTCAGCTCGCGCGTGACCTCCTGGGGCGGCGAGTCGTCGTCCTTCACCGTCATGTGGAACCTCACCACTCCCGTCCGCCCGGACGTCCCCGTCAGGACGCCCGTCTCCTCGTTCAGCTGGAGCCCTGACGGCAGCGTGCTGCCCTCGGCCACCGTGAACCGGTAGGGCGGCTTGCCTCCCGTGGCGGACAGGCGCTCCGAGTAGGCATAGTTGAGCGGCGCGTCCGCGAGCGTGCCCGGCCCGGCGAAGTGCAGCACGGGGCGGATGCGCAGGGGAATGCTGCCGCTGGCCCGCTTCATGGGGTCGCCCTGGTCCGTCACGTCGATGGCGAGGAAGAAGTCTCCCGCCACGGCAGGAGTGCCGGACAGCCAGCCATCCTCTTCGAGCGAGAGCCCCGCGGGCAGCGGCGCGGTGGCCGTGAAGATGTACGGCGGCGTTCCTCCCCTCGCGCGCAGACGGTCGCCGTACGCCTTGCCCTCGATGCCCTGGGCCAAGCCGTCCAGCTCGAGCCCGAGCGACACCGGCCCCGCGTCGGCACCGCCGTCCGAGCCCGCGTCGGTGCCCGCATCCACGCCCCCGTCCTCGCCCGAGCCGCCATCCGGCACGTCGCCCGCATCACCCGCGTCCGCTCCAGGCAGGCCGCTGTCCTCACCGGAGTCCGGCTCCGGCGCCGGGCACACGCCGTGCTCCCCGCAGTCCGGCACGCAGCGCGACTCCAAAGTCAGACACGTCCAGCCCGCTTCGCACGCCCCCTGCGCATCACACCGGGGGTAGCGCGACAGGTCCGGCGCGAAGGTGCACGCCGCCACGAGCAGCAGGCCCAACATGCCCGGCAGCGCACGCCTCATGGCAGCTCCCACACCAGGAAGAAGGCCCCGCCCGCGCCCAGCACCGCGCCCGTACCCATCAACACGTTGGCGGTGGTGGCCTGCCGCCGGCCGTCTCGCACCCGCCCGTCGAGGCAGGAACGGAAGGCCTCGCCCTCGCCCGTGCAGCCCGAGTTTCCGGCGGACAGGCGCGACTCCGCGCGACGCGACGCCACGCCGAAGCCCACCCCCGCCGCCAGCGCCGCACCGCCCGCCGCCAGCAGCACCTTCGGCCACAGCCGCTTCGGACGCTCCACCGCCGCCGTGCGCGCCGCACCGCCTTCCAGCGGCCGCCCCGTCCACAGCGTCTTGAAGGTCTGGCGGGCCCGCGCCTCGGCCTCGCCGGGCTCCGCGTTCACACCGGGGAGCTGGAACGTCTCACGCGCCTCGAAGCCTCGCGCATCCTCCAGCGACAGCACCACGCTGCGCGCGCCGCCCACGCCCAGCGCCACGCCGCGCACCAGCCACGCCGCGCCGGACGCCACCCCGCGCGCGCCCAGGCACGTCGCGCCGTCACACGCCAGGGCGCTCGGGCCCAGCGTGCGCACCCGCGCCACCGTGTCCGCGCGAGACTCCAGGCACACGCCGGGCGTGGCGGCCACGGCCTTGCGCACCGCGTCCTCCAGCCCGCGAGCCTCCGCGCGCGGCAGCGCCACCGTGTCGAAGGGGGCCAGCACCAGCCGCTCCCCCTGACAGGGAGCCGCCGCCTGCGAGAGCGCCAGCGACAGCGCGAGGGCCACGACACTCATGGCGACAGGTCCGGTCCTTCCTCTGGCGTCACCGGAGGCAATTCGAGACTGGCCACGTAGCCCCGATAGAAGCGCGAGCCGAAGGGCACCGAGAACAGCCTGTCGCGAAGCGCATCCTGCACCGCCCCGCGCGAGGCGAGCGCCGTTTCACGCCACGCGAGCCCGCCGCCGTCCACCACCGCGCCCGCCCGGGCGAAGGTGAAGGCCGCCTCGCGCCCGCTCCTGCGCAGGAAGTAGGCCCGGCCCGTGGGCAGCGCCAGCACCAGCGAGCGCTCCCGCTCCTTGTGGAACTCCGCCACGCGCAGGCCCCGCGAGTCCTCCACCCACAGCCGGCCTTCCGTGCCGGTGGGCACCATCAGGTACCCCACCGCCGCGCGCGAGCCCAGGTCCGCCAGCGACGCCGTGCGGTCCAGCGAGGGAGGCCGGACGAAGGCCGCGAGCCGCCCGCGCACGTCCTCCGCGCCCTGGCTGGCCGCGGCGACGAAGGCGTGCAGCTCCGAGTACTCCACCCGCCCGTCCGCGTTGACGTCCGCCGCGCCCGTGAGCGCCGAGCGCACCAGGTGGCTGAAGACACCCGAGCGGATGGCGCTCCACTCGTGGCTCTCCTGCTCGGTGGAGGTGGACAGCACCACGCCCACCTGCGGGTAGCGCTCCAGCTCGCGCGTGGCCAGCAGGCCCTTCACGGCCTCCGTGTGCGCGGGGCCCACCGGCAGCGCGCCGCGCGAGTGCACGAAGTAGTACGAATCACACGCGTCCACGATGAGGTGGACGAACGAGGCCTGGCTGGGCGCGAGCACGCCCTCGAAGAGGTCCGTGCGGGTGAAGGGCCCGTCCAGCAGGCTCACCGTCCCCTCCCCCGCGGCGCCGCGCTTCCCGTGGCCGGTGAAGACGAAGTACAGCACCGGCCGCTCACCCCGGGCCCGGTCCTCCGCCATGCGCGCGTTCAGCCGCGTGAGGGTCTCCTTCAGCGCGGCGCGGGTGGGCGGACGCGTCTTCGCGGCCAGCCCCGGGTGGAGCACCTGCGTCTCCGCGTCCAGCACGCTCAGCAGCACCGCCTCGCGCACGCGGGGGGCCAGCAGCTCGTGGTAACGCGCGCCGTCATCGTCCGCGTAGCGCAGCGGGGCCTGGGTCCGGTCCAGGCCGCCGTTGTGCGCGACGATGAGCGCGTAGGCCGCGCCACCTTCAGGCGTCGCGGCGCTCGCCGTGGCCGAGACGAGGAGCAGGGCCCACAGGGCCTTGTGGGGTGCGCGGAGGAGCAATCTCATTCGCATGGATACCGGGGCGCGGCCTGGGACACTGCCATGAGTTCAGTCGCGCAATCCACCCGGACCCCTTTCTGACAACATGAGATGACGGGGACCGCACAGCGCGGTAAGCCGGTGAGGGATGGAGTGGGATGACCAGACATTGCGGCGCTTCCGGGAAGGAATACCGGAGGCACTGGCGGCGGTGTACCGCGCGAACGCGGAGGGGCTCGCTCGCATGCTGAGGGCGGCTGCCTGGAGGGGAGGCGTGTTCTCCCACCTGCGAAGCACGATGGAGTTGGAGAACCTGCTCCTGGAGACGTTCGCCCGGGCCTTCGAGCCGCGGGCGCGGGCGGCGTACGACGGGACGCGGCCGTACGGGCACTTCCTGATGGGAATCGCCCGCAACGTGCTGCTGGAGCAGACGCGCAACCGGGAGGTGTCGGTGGGGCTGGAGCCCTTCGGGGACCCGGCCGAGGTGACGGAGGACGGCGGCGGGCTGGCGCAGACGCTGGAGGACCGGGAGGTGGAGGCGTTGGTGGCGGGCTTCAAGGAAGGGCTGACCACGGAGGAGCGGCGGCTGTTCGAGCTGCGCTTCGGTGAAGGGCTGGCGCAGGAGACGGCGGCGAGCCAGCTGGGACTCACCCGCATCCAGGTGCGGCGGCGGGAGCACGGCATCAAGACGCGGCTGCTCGGGTTCCTCCAGGCCCGCGGCTACCTGGAAGGGCTGGAGGCGCGGGGCTGGAGCTTCTTCAGACGGCGAGGTGATTCATGAGCGAGTGCGCGGACAGGAAGGCGAAGCGGGCCCTGGAGGCACTCTTCCTCGGAACGCTGAACGCGGAAGGCTTCACGCAGCTGCGCTCGCACGCAGCCACCTGCGCGAGCTGCCGTGGCACGTACGACAAGCTGTCCCGGGTGGAGTCCTCGCTGGAGAAGCGCGCGCTGCCCGACAGCCGTCAGGCACTGCTGGAGGGGGCACTGTTCGCCCGGCTTGGCGCGAGCGTGGCTCCAGCGAGGGCTCCGGCCCGGGCGTTAGAGTCCGAGCGGCGCTCCTTCTTCCAGCCGTGGATGGGCGCGGGCCTGGGGCTCGCGGTGGCGGCGGGCGTCGCCATGCTGGTGGTGCTTCCACGACAGGTGGAGCAGGCGCCGGGTTCCGAGTGGCAGGCGCGCTCATCGGCTTCGGGCTCGGCTTTTGGCGTGCGGGCCTTCTGCATCGGTGCGGACGGAAAGGCACTGGCCGAGGCGCGGCCGGGCGGGACGCTGGCGTGCGCGGAGGGCGGCTCGGTGCAGTTCAGCTACACGGCGCCGGCTGCGGCGCGGCTGACCATCGAAGCGGCGGCGCCTTCGGGTGAGCCACTGCGGTTCTTCCCCAGCGAGGGCCCGGCGACGGAGGTCTCCCCCGGGGTCGACGTCACCCTGCCGTTCAGCACGCCGGTGCAGGGGGGTTGGCTCTCGGGCGCGCTGGATGTGCGGGCGCGCTTCACCGATGCGCAGGGCCGGGTGCTCGAGGAGAGCCGGGTGACGCTCACGCCCCGCTGACAAAGGCTGGCGGAAAAAGGCGCTGAAACTCCGGACGGGCTCGCGTCACTACGCGGACACCGGGCCGTGAAGGCCCGAGCGGGTGGCGGTGCGGCACATCGCACGCCACCGGTGTCTCTTCCCGAGGAGTCGCGCCGTGTCCAAACCGTCCGTGTGGGTGAGCCTCGCCGTGGGGCTCGTGCTGGGGTTCGTGGGGGGACGGGTGAGCCGTCCCGCAGATGCAGCCGGTGGAGGCGCCGAGGTTCGCGGTGCGCCGTCAGCGGCGAAGGCGCCCGGGGCGCGGCAGCGTCCGCCGGTTTCTCCCACCGTCTACAAGGTGCCGGTGGACGGCTCGCTGGCGGCCGGCGCGGAGGACGCGCTCGTCACGCTGGTGGAGTTCTCCGACTACGAGTGCCCCTTCTGCTCGCGCGGGCACGTCACGGTGAAGCAGCTCCAGCAGAAGTACGGCAAGAAGCTGCGCGTGGTGATGAAGCACCACCCGCTGGGCAACCACTCGCGCGCCCGGCCCGCCGCGCTGGCGGCGCTGGCCGCGGGGGAGCAGGGCAAGTTCTGGGAGTTCCATGACACGCTCTTCTCCAATGCCCGCGCGCTGAAGGACAGCGACCTGGAGCGCTACGCGCGCGAGCTGGGGCTGGACGTGGAGCGGTGGAAGAAGGACCTGGCGGACCCGCGGCTGGCGGAGCGCATCCGCCAGGACGAGGCGCTGGCGATGAAGGTGGGCGCCACCGGGACTCCGGCCTTCTACGTCAACGGCCGCTTCATCAACGGCGCGGTGCCGCTGGAGGTCTTCACGGGCGTGGTGGACGAGGAGCTGGGCAAGGCGGAGGCGCTGGTGAAGGGCGGCGTGCGGCCGACGGAGGTGTATGCGCGCGTCATGGAGAAGGGCGTGGAGCGGCCGCCCGCGCCGGCGGCGCCCGCCGCGCAGCAGGAGCTGCCGCCGCAGAAGGTGGACGTGGGCAACGCGCCGGCGCGCGGCCCGGCGAATGCGCCGGTGACGGTGGTGGCCTTCTCCGACTTCGAGTGCCCGTTCTGCTCGCGCGCGGTGCCGACGCTGAAGACGCTGGAGGAGGAGTACGCCGGCAAGCTGCGCGTGGCCTTCAAGCACCAGCCACTGCCCAACCACCCCAACGCGAAGCTCGCCGCCGCCGCGTCCCTGGCCGCGCACGAGCAGGGCAAGTTCTGGGAGTTCCATGACCTGCTCTTCGCCAACCAGCGGCAGCTGGATAGGGCGTCGCTGGAGGGCTACGCGAAGCAGCTGGGCCTGAACGAGGCGCGCTTCAAGGCGGCGCTGGACTCGGGCAAGCACGACGCGCAGGTGACGGCGGATGCGAGCGAGGGTGCGCGCGTGGGCGCGTCCGCGACGCCGACGTTCTTCATCAACGGCCGGCCCGTGGTGGGCGCGCTGCCCATCGACCACTTCCGCCGCATCATCGACGACGAGCTGAAGAAGTCAGGCGTGGCGGCGCGGTAGGCCACCACTGGGGTGCTCGGGAGTACGGGTTCAAATCCCGTACTCCTCGCCATTGAGAGCCCAGCAATCCTCCGGGGTTGCTGGGCTTTTCTTTTTGGCGGTCTCAATCGGTGAACGCACCAGTCGGGATGCACGGCAGGGCGGCGTGCATCCGGAAGGTGCCCGGTGGAGCGCCGCAGCCGCTACGTCCTGCTGCTGCACCTGCCCGAGGGGCGCACCGCCCCCCCACGTGCGTGAGGCCCTCACTCACCAGATTCGCCAGCTGCCCGACGCCTTGCGCCGCACCCTCACCTGGGACCAGGGCAAGGAAATGGCCGAGCACGTGCGCTTCACCCTCGACACCAACGTCCAAGTCTACTTCTGCGACCCCCACGAAGCGGAGCTCCCAATTGTGGACGTCGCCATCCGTGAACCCGCTCCAGGGCGAATGAGACGCCTGGTGGAGGGGGAAGCCAGGTCTTCTGCTGACCCGGGCGCCGGGTCGTCATGGCTCGTACGGACCTTTGAACGGCTTCCACTTCCTGAAGAGGCGTGTCGCTGGCCATCAACAGCTCGAAGACGCGGAAGGAATTGCTAGAAGCCAGCCCTTGCAAGGTGAGCAGCCGAGCCAGGAGTTGCTCACGGCCTCGGTCGCGGATGTCGCATCATGGGCCTGCCTGCGCGAGTACGTCCGCGAGCGGGGCCGCCGCCTCGTAGCCTGCCTTCGAGGCGGCGACCGCTGTTCTGTTACCGCGAGGCGCCCTGGTATCCGAGCCTCGAGGTCAATCGCACGTATCCCGCCGTGGCCGGCCGAGCATCTTCTCGGGGAGCATTTTCTCGGCGGTTGGATTGATGGCCTCGTTCCTCCCGGTCTTCCTCCCCGCCAGCGTGTCCAGCAGCGACATGCAATGAAGCTGGTAGGGCGGCTCCCGAATGGCGTCGGGATTGTCGGTGGGCTTGTAGTCCCGCCGATAGGCGCGGTTGGCCTTCCGATAATACTCCACCGCCTCCCGGAGCTGCCCATGCCGCTCGGCAAGCTGGCCGCGCGCGCCCCAGCACAGTGTGTCCGCCGTCGCGGCATTCCTGACCAGGAATTCATCCAGGACGGCAACCGCCCGCCGCGGCTCGCCAAGCGCCGCGTGGTAGTCCGCCTGGGCCCGCACCGCATCACAGGCCACGGAGCCCGTCAGCTCCGCAGGCGCCTCGCGCACCGTGAGCTGGGCACTGTAGGGCCCCTTGACCCGCCAGCTTCCTCCGCCTCCCTCCACGCTGCGCGGAGCCAACTCCGCCTCGATCTCATAAACACCAGGCAGGATCTTGGCCGTCTCGGCTGGGGACAGCACGAAGTGAACGACCCGCTTGTCGGCCGGAGTTCCTCGACGGCTCACCACCAGTCTCCCGGAGGTGTTCGCCGTGAGCTTGAACGGCCAGCCAAGGAAGGGCGGGCGGGGCTTGCCTCGGAGTGACTCCCTCGGGCGCTGCCACGCATCCAGGCGAAGATGACGGTGCCAGTCCGGTGCGAGCACGGTGTCTCGCGCGCCGTCAGCGTCGCCACGCTCCGCATGGACGATCTCCACGTCCACGACGAGCGGCCACCCGGGGACCAGCGTCTCCGGTTTGGGCGTGACGTAGAGCCGAGGGTACTCGGGCGGAGCCTGCGCTGGGGATTGAGCGGCAGCCAGAGTCCCCCCGAGGCACAGCAGAAAAATCCAGATGCCTGCCAATCGCCTCATCATGGCGTCCCTCCCGAAGGATGTGCGTGGAAGTCGTTGATACAGGTGCGATGCATACAGTTGCCACGGCCCGCCGCGGCGTTCCCATGCCGGGAAGGGCGAGGACTGCCGTCGGGGTAGGTTCGGTTCGAATTGAAGTCCTTCCCCATCCCATCCAGGCACAGGGTCACGCCGTAGGGCTCTGGGGACAAGATGTAGTACCGCACGCCCGGCTCGGACGCGCGCTCGATGCCAGTCGCGATCGGGTAGCGCATGAAGCACGTCTCGTCGCCACTGGCGAGGCCCTGCAGCTTCGTGGAGAGCGTGACTTCGGTGGACACGGAGGAGGAGAAGACCTGCCCTGTTGCCTCCAGCTTCAAGATGACTGGCACCCCCGTCGTCGTCGTCGAGTCTGCGGTCTCGTGGAAGGAGCCATCGGGGCGAAGCGCCCAGTAGGCGTCCCGGATGCCGCCTTCTCCATGGTGCGGGATGTTCACGGCGTGCCCCAGTTCGTGCGCGACCGTCCACACCAGCTTGTCCCCCGTCGCCCTGCGGGAGAGCTCGATCTGAGAGATATTCTTCGGGCTGCTGGGGCCGCCATATGTCTGCGATATGGGACTCAGTGCGTTGCTGGAGAGCCGCAGCACGACGGCGTGCTGGTCCACCTTGTGACGGCCACCTTCCTCAAGCGTGTTGAGGTTGATGACCCGCTTGGTTGCGTCGTAGTCCGTGTGGTCCATGGGGGTCTCGAGGTCCTGCCGCGTGAACGCGGAGTGCACCTTGAGTCCGGAGGCGGTCGCGAAGCGCTGGATGCCGCTGTCGATGTCCGCCTTCAGGCTCTCACTCGTGTCGTTGAGCACCATGAGGTCCACTTCGGCGGGGCGCGTATCGAACCAGATATTGTTGGCGAAGAAGCCCCTGTACTCCTCGTACATCGTCAGCCCGTCTCCGAAGTGCCCGTCCCCCGCACCTCCCGCGAGCTTTTCCTCGTCGACGAAGTCTCCCGCCGCGCCCGCGCCGTGGTCCTGCATCCACTTCTCCGCCACGTAGGAGTCAGGAGCGCGCTTGGGAATGCGCATGGGGTTGTCGCCCGTGTCGCGGAAGCGTGCGGTGATGATGGTGCCATCCTCAAGCTCCGCCTCGGCGGTGACTTCTCCATACGCACCGGAGTCGAAGGAAGAGAGCTCCGCGCTCGCGAACTCGTACAGGCTTCCCGGAGCGGTCTCCACCCGGTCCTTGTTGACGAACACCATGCCCAGCGCCTGGTTCCGTGCCTGCTCGAACTGCAGGTCTTGCGGGCTGTTCTCGGCGTTGTACAGCGGGGCATTCATGGCGATGCCGGGCACGGAAGAGGATTTCAGGAGCTTGAAGGTAATCTTCCTCGCCTTGGGCAGGGGCGCAGAAGTGGAGCTCGGCAGGGGAACCAGGATTGCCTCAAGCTTCAGGTGGGCTCCCCCGGTGGTGGGCGGAGCACCCGAGCCATCCCAGTAGGTCGCCAGGGGCCTCCAGTTCTCGAGGTTGACGGCATCGATGACCAGCCGGACCTCCTGCTTGTTGCTGAAGCGCCAGGTATAGGTGTCCCGCCAATGATGATCGCCACTGGAGCTGGTCTCGACCCGTGAGCCATAGATGATGTAGCTCCCAGGGGTCGCTCCGGGCAGCCAGTAACCTATCTCATCGATTGCGGCGACGATGTCCGCCTCCCCCGACATGCCCTGCTCCTCAGGCCCCGAACAAGTACTCTCGTAGGTGGTGGTGTGGGACGACTGCTCCAGGATGGTATCCCATGGGGTGACCATGAGGACGGAGACACCCTCGTCGAAATCAATCCCAACGTCGATATCCGCCTCGACGACCCCGGAGCCGGAGGCCAATCCGATATCGGTTGTCGTGTCAGTGCAGCCGTCGCACAAGCTGGTGCGTTTGTAGACCGACCTGGAGGTCCTCTTTCGCGACGCCGCGAAGCGGGCGCCTGTGTCGTCCGAGACGATGTCATGCAGAAGCATGTCGCGGTAGCTCGTCTCCGACGATGAGAACGAGACACATCCCGGGGATGTTTCTGACCAGAACGAGTCCTCCCACTCCTCACGGAGCATGGTGTACGCCCCGTACCAGGTCTCGTCCGTGAGTCGCGTGAAATTCTGCGAGAGCCGTGGTGCTTCCTCATTCGAAGAGCCACATCCAGCCCAGAGCACCGCGTACAGCGCCAGTAGACAAATTCGATTCATATCCCCCTCAGTGGCGCGCCATCGGCCGGTGACGCGGCAATTCAATCTGGTTCTTTCAAAGCATTGTTGAGGAGTCAAACATAAGCAGCTCTCGGCATGCATTTAACGAAGCCTAAGAGGGTGTAAATCATTGCTGGAGAGTGGAGTTATTTGTGGACGCAAAGTGCCGCTGACGGTGCAGCCAGGAGCCTTCGCCATCCAGGACAACTCCGGTGGCATCTACGTGAAGCTGGCGCAGAAGCTTGACTTCAGGCTGGGCACCCGCGTTCGTCATGGTCCTGTCATGATGCCCGCGAAGGGCCGCGCCTCGTGCATCATCTCCGCGCGGACTGGCTCTCCCTGGCTGGACCCGTCTTCCACAGGACCGACCGATGCGAACTCCGACGCGACCCTTGCTGCGTCCCGTAGCAGTCCTCGCCGCCCTTGCCGTGCTCGTGACAGCCCCAGCGCTGGCAGCGGACGCCCCCGCCACGCTCCCAGCCACCCCAGCAGGACGGCAGGCCGCGGCGCTGCTCCAGGTGTTCAACGAGGGAGACGGGCCCAAGATGCGCGCCTTCATCCAGGAGCACTACGCGAAGACCACCCTGGCCCAGCGCCCCGTCGAGCAGCACCTGGGGACGTACGGGGGACTGTGGATGAACACGGAGGGGCTCACCCTCCGGAAGGTGGAGTCGTCGAGCGAGCGCACGGTCATCCTGGTGGCGCGGGACAAGCTGGCCGGTGACGAGGTCCGGCTGCAGGTGGACGTCGAGGCGAAGGCGCCGCACGGCATCACCGGTGTGAAGGTCCAGCCCGTCGCGAGTGACAGCGGCCGCCCGCTGACCGATGAGGAGGTGGCCAAGGCCACGCAGGCCTACGTCGAGAAGCTGGTCGCGGCGGAGGCCTTCTCGGGGACGGTGCTGATTGCTCGCGGGGACAAGCTCGTCTACCAGGGGGCCTTTGGCCTGGCGAGCCGGGGCTTCCAGGTGCCCAACCGGCTGGACACGAAGTTCAACCTCGGCTCGATGAACAAGATGTTCACCGCGGTGGCCATCGCGCAGCTGGTCGAGGCCGGGAAGCTGTCATTCCAGGACAAGGTGGGGAAGGTGCTGCCGGACTACCCGAACAAGGCGGTCGCCGGGAAGGTGACCGTCCATCAGCTCCTCACCCACACCTCGGGGCTCGGCAACTTCTTCAACGCCAGATACGACGCGGCGGACAAGAGCCGCCTGCGGGAGACCCAGGACTTCCTCCCGCTGTTCGTGGATGAGCCGCTCGCATTCGAACCGGGAGCGCGCTGGAGCTACAGCAACTCCGGGTTCGTCGTGCTGGGAGCCATCATCGAGAAGGTCTCCGGGCAGAGCTACTTCGACTATGTGCGCGAGCACATCTACAAGCCCGCCGGAATGACCCACTCGGACTGCTATGAGATTGACCGCGACCCGCCGAACCTCGCCGTCGGCTACACGAGCCAGGGCCCGGGTGGGCAGCAGAGCGACAAGCGGGAGTGGAACAACCTCTTCCTCCACGTGGTCAGGGGCGGCCCGCCCGGAGGCGGGTACTCGACCGTCGGGGACCTGTGGCGCTTCTCCCAGGCGCTCCAGGCAAACAAGCTGCTCGGCGCCAAGACGACGCAACTGCTGACCACGGGCAAGGTGCAGCCCCGTCCCGAGCACAAGGACGACAAGTATGCCTATGGCTTCGAGGATGCGCAGGTCCAGGGGACCCGCATCATTGGCCATGGCGGTGGCTTCCCGGGCATCAACAGCAAGCTCGATATCTACCTGGGCAAGGGCTACACCGTCGCGGTGATGTCGAACTACGACCCGCCGTCCGCCGGGCGCGTCGCCCAGCGAATCCGCACGCTGCTCCTACGGTGAGCCGCTGTCCACGCCCCTTAGAGCGAGAACAAGTAGGGGCGCTGCTCGGGGACCCGCTTCACGCGAAGGATGTGGCTCTGCTCCACGGCCATCCGGGGCACCGCCACGGGCCGGGGAATGCGGAGGATGCCGGGCACGTCCTCGCTGGAGAAGACATACCGGCCCTGCTTGTCCTTGCGCGTACAGCCCACCTCCAGGAGGAGGTAGTGCTGGATTTGCTCGGGGTCCGGGGTCCCCCAGTTGAACTTCGCGAGCGCGTCCGCGGTGAGGCCATACATCTGCGCGACGCTCTCCAGCGTCTCGCCATCGGAGACCTGGTGCTCGGCGATGCGTGCCAGCACGCGCGTGGACGAGGACTGCTTGCCCTTGCTGCCCGCCTTCGAGGGCTTCTGCTGCGACCAGGGGCCCCCCGTCCGCACCAGCGCCAGCGTGTTGTCCAGCGTGGCGCCGTCCAGCACGGACAGCACGTTGGCCGCGCCCTGGGGCACGTCCTTCAGGTCGATGCGGCCCTCCGAGTCCGTGGTGGCCTGCTGCTCGGACTCGTCCCCGAGCTGGATGCGCAGCTGGATGCCGGAGATGGGCACGTCCGTGACGTCGTCCACCACCTGCAGCCGCAGCCACAGCGGCTCCGTGTCCACGACGGGCGGCGCCACCTCGGGCACCTCCCCGAAGTGCGGCGCAACGGTCCGCTCCGGCAGCGGCACGCGGGCCAGCCGGAGGAGGCCGAACGAGAACAGCGCGCCCGCCTGCCTGGCGACCTCCTCCGCGCTCAGCGACGTGAAGGGCCGCGCGGTGAGATGACCATGCGAGTAGACCAGGTCCCGCAACACGCGCAGGTTCCGGTCCTCCCGGGCCCACTGGAGCAGGCGGCTCTCGAGCGACCACCCCCGCCCCACATTCATGAGCTCATGGGCCTCGGGAACCGGGTCCTGCATTTCGAGAATCACGTACTCGCGCAGGCCATCTCGCAAACGATGACGAAGATTCATGGTGAGAGAGGCTCGAGACAGACCCTGACATGCCCGTCTGACAAATGTCGATGTCGCATGAAATGATTCATCCGGGAGTCACGCCGCACCCCTGCCAACGCGACAGGATTTCCGGTAGGACTGCGCCAGAGGGTGCGCGCAGGTGATTGCAAAACGAGGAAGCCTCGCCGGTCTGTCGGTTTTGTTTTTGATTGCTGCTTGCTCTCGCGGCGAAGGCATGGGCTGCGGTGGGGCGAGGCAGACCTCCGCCCTTCAGGATGGTGGAAGCACGGCCGCGGTCACCGCGGCGGCTCCCGAACCCAAGGACCCGGCGGCGCGGCTGGAGGCCACCCGGCAGGCACTGGCGAAGCAGCCCGGGGATGCGGCCGTCCAGGACGCCTTCGAGCGCGCCTGGCTCGACGTGGAGTTCCTCGCCCTCGACGAGACGCTGAAGGGCCACCAGGGCAAGGCGGCACCGCTGGACTTCGGTGACTGCGCGGGAGCGCCCGCGAAGGACTGCATCGCCTCGCGCATCGGCGGGCGCTACGACAGCACGTGGACCCGCGCCGAGGTGCGCGACACGGCGGTCCTCCTGCTCGTCTTCCACGGCCGCTCCGACCATGATGAGGATACGGAGTCAGGCAACGAGCTGGTCGTGTTCCACGGCAGGCAGGTGTCGAAGCCGGGGGCGCCGCTGAAGCTCGACGTGGTGTCCCGGAAGACCGCCAAGGTCTCGGATGCCCTGGGCGTCGCACTCGGGCGGCGGGCCGTCACACCGGACGTGAAGGACGAGAACATCCTCTGGGGCATCCGCTTCGCGCCCCTGAGCCCCAAGGCCTTCTCCATCGCCGCCTCGCTGCCGGACGAGTGGGTGATGCGGGTCGAGGGCCCCAACATGGAAGAGGTCTTCGTGGGGACTCCCGGCAACCGGGGGCGCTGGTTCATCCACAAGGAGCCGCGGCTCCGGATGGCCTGGCTCTCACGCTCGGAGCGGGACGGCCGCCTCGTGCCGCTCCCCGACGTCACGAAGAAGGGAAGCACCTACCAGCTGGGAGACTCCCGGCTCCGCTGGGACGCGGAGACCTCATCCGTGGGCTACCTGGCTCGCGGCAACACGAAGGACAAGGGCGAGGCGTACCTCCCGGCACGGGAGGAAATCGGGCTCATGTCCACCCGCTCGCGGCTCCCCTCGCCGGAGGAGGCTCCGGAGGAGCCGTGGACGGACGAGGAGCTGTCCTGGCCGCAGGCGGTGCGCCGCCACCTGGTGAGCTGCACGTCGCGCTCGGCGCGCGAGCTGAAGCCCGGCCTGTACGAGGCGCGGTGCGGCTGCGGCAACCCCTGCGGATACTCCACCTTCGTGGACGTGAAGGGCGGGCGCACGTCCGACACCTTCTGGCTCCCCCTGGGCGTGGATGCCGAGCGCGAGCGCGTCGCGGTCTCCACCGAAGCCTCCATGCCCATCCGCATCGTCGGCATGTTCGACGGGCGCGAATGGAAGGTCATCCGCAGGCCCGCGGGCGATGCGCTGGAGCTCTCCCACATCGCGGAGGTCACCTTCGCCGGAGACCGGCTGCGCCTGAAGTACAGCGACCGCCGCTGGCAGGAGGTCGAGGAGGACGTGGAGCTGCCGCGGTCAACGTCTCGCGATGGAAGTCCGAGCCCGCGGTGACCCGAAAAATCACCTCGCTACGAATATGCAGAGCAAGGTCGCCAACCCACACCTCGAGCGAAACCCTGGCACCCGGGATACGGGGCTGTCCGGGCCTTCATGGGCATGAATAGCCAGGCAGGCGGAGCCGTCCTTGACGCAAGAACAGAGCCTCCTTCAGGCTCCGGCTCGCCCACCCACGCGCGGCGAAGGAACGGACGATGAAGCAGATGACCCGCCGGCTCTCCCTCTGGTCTGCCTGCCTGCTGGCCCTGGGCTCCACGCCGGCGTGGGCCCAGCAGCCCCCATCCACCGGCCCCCTGTTCATCCAGGGCTCCGAGGTGAACCTGCGCGACAAGCCCGCCACCACCGCGAAGGTGGTGGGCAAGGTCGCCATCGCCACCGCGTGCCAGCACGTGAAGGACGCACCCAGGCAGTGGGTGCGCATCAAGTGCGGTGACGTGGAGGGCTTCACGCTCAAGTCGCTCGTCGGCGCACAGCAGCCCACGGCCGAGGCGCTCCTGGCCCAGGCGCAGGACACCACCCTGGACCTCCGGGTGCGCCTGGACGCCGCCACGCGCGCGGCGACGCTCGCTCCGGACAACGAGCAGGCGCTGAAGCTGCTCTCGGAGCGCTTCTTCGACGTCAGCTTCGACCAGCTCGCCAAGGACCGGGAGACGCGCCGGAGGAAGGGCGGCTACCGCGAGACCATCAAGGTGCTGCGCAAGGTCCTCTTCGACCTCCCCGTCGTGAAACGCGAGACGGGCCAGGCAGGCATCGTCCGAGAGCTGGAGAAGATTGAGTTCGACTGGCACCGCATCGAGTTTCGCGACGGTGCCTTCGTCAGCGCCATGTACCGGGGCGAGGCGCTCGTCGTCCATGCCGGCTACTTCGGCTCCCTGCACTGGACGGAGATTGACGATGCTGACGAGGATTTCCTCGTCAGCATCGTGTCGCGCGGCAGCTCCCAGGTCTCCGAGGTGCTGAAGCGCGCGCTGCGGCAGGGCGCGCGCGAGGCCACACCGGATGCTGGCAAGTATTCCGAGGTGCATCAGGAGTCCCCCGACATGCCGGCGCTGAGCCTGGAAGCCCTCCAGCTCTATCAGTCGCTGCCCGACCGCTGGTACCAGCTGTCGCAGCGGCCCTCGGGCAAGCGCTTCCTCAATGTCGGCTGCGGACTCAAGGGCGCCGAGCTCCGCGTGGACCTGTACCGCCGGGCGAGCATCTGGTGGCACAAGGTCATGGGGCCGGGGGAGTCCAACGACGAGGTGTGGCGGGTCGTCGATATCTCGAAGACCGCCACCGGCTTCCAATTCCAGCTGCGAGTCCTGGGGGGATTCCAGAAGACGCTGACGCTCACGTGGCCCACGGCCGAGGCCAACGTGGCTGTCTGGGAACTGAATCCCCACGGCACACCCGCGAGCTACCTCGCCGCGAACAGGAAGCACCGATTCGAGGTCGACGACACCTCGTGCAGTGAAGGCCCGTAGCGCCACGGGGGCCGTGCATCAGAGGGGGAGTATCGTTTCATGGGGCTCAAGCGTCAGTTCTATCTGAAGGAAGACAGCGAGGGTCTCGGTGTCGACGAGAACATCGTGGAGAAGCAGGGCAATACCCTCCTGCGCGTCTTCCCCGTCGACAACTACGAGTTCCCGGAGGAGGTCAAGAGCAAGGCCCGGGAGTGGCATGTCCTCAAGGTCCCGCTCCTGGGGCAGCAGGTGCTGGACAAGCCGGAGCAGGCACCGGACTGGTGCGGGCGGACCTCCGCCTCGATGCTCTACAACTACTTCCAGCTCATCAAGGGAGGGGACCCACGCGCGCACTACATCACGCACTCGCGCGCGGGAGACCCGGAGTGCCGGCTCGACCTCCGGTATCCCGGAGGAGAGCGCGCCTTCTTCAGTCCTCCCTACGACGACTCCCTGCCGAAGCGGGGCTGGACCATTGCGCCCAAGGGCAGCTACGAAATCCAGTCCAGCACCGGGTACCAGGAGAACGGCGAGATTCCGCGCCCCGTCAGCGAAATCTTCCCCGCCCAGGAGCCGCGTCCCGCGGGGGTGGGCGGCATCCTGCGCTATCGAACCGCCACCAAGCTCACGGACGAGGTCGGCAACCTGCTTCCGGAGGGAATGCGGCACGAGGTCGACGCCATCCGCACCAGCGAGGAGCGCGCGCGGGAGCGCTTCGCCCACCTCATCGACAGCCTGCGCGCCAACAACCCGGTGCTCATCTACACGGGCATCGGGTTCAGGAACCAGCAAGATGATGCCGACCCCCGCCACATCATCGTCATCTGTGGCTACTGCATCCTGGAGCTGGGGGGCACGCGGCAGCTCTGGCTGGTGACCGCGGACCCCTCCACCAAGTCCGGGCTCGCGAAGGCGTTTCTCCCCGCGCCCGCGCCCGACAAGAGGGTGGACCTGGGCCACAAGCTCGAGCCCCACCATGCGCTCTTCCGGATGCGCTCCGGCGTCCTGGACAAGAAGTACGGGATGAAGGGCTTCGCCTCCTTCAACCTCGTGCGCGCCACGGCCTTCTTCGAGAAGAACCCGGAGGTACGCAAGACGCCGTACGACCGCATCCTGGACCACTCGGACACGCACTGCGGGCGCTATGCCTTTCGCGCAAAGCGGACCGAGGTCCCCCCCGAGGTGGTCGACAGCAGCTTCAGCCGGCCGAAGTACAGCTTCCCGCTGCGCGGCAGCACCGGCTCCAGCCACCCCTGGCAGAACTATTACAACAACGAGTCACTCGACACGGGCATTGGCGGCTACTACGTGCTCGGCCTCCAGCGGAACCTGCATGGCGGCGTCCACCTCTTCCCGCCGCCTCACCTGGAGCTCGCCCCGGTCAGCGCCGTGGCCCCGGGCTATGTCGTCGCGGCCCGGCTTCCCGGCCAGCACTCCGCGAGCCTCCAGCCAAGCGTCGCCGAGGCGCTCGGCAACTGGCCGGGCTTCGTGCTCCTCCGTCACGAGCTGCAAGAGCTGCCCGACACGCCAGAGACCCAGGACGGCAAGGGCGCGTTCTACACGCTCTACATGCACCTGCGCTCGCCGGCGTACCCGGCCTCCAACGACCCGAAGCAGGTCCGGAGCGCGGAGCTCAGGGGCTACTTCAAGGACGTGCCCTGGTTCAAGAAGCTGTACCAGCAGCGCTTCGGCGCCTGGGTCGCCATCGCGGAGGACGCGGGTGCCCCGCCCGGCACGCTGCGCTGGTCCGCGGTGCCCGTCGACGAGGAGGACCGGAAGCTCGCGGAGGCGGGCACCACCAAGGAGGCCAAGGCGTATGAAGTGCTCGCGGAGGATGGCTCCACCGAACCCATCACCATCCGCACCGCGGAAGGCCGGGTGCTGTGGCTCTACAAGCCGCCCACCGGGAACCTCCAGGCGGCGCTCGACGCGCTGACCGGCGGCAAGGTGGTCACCTTCGACGAGCCCTTCTTCCCGGTGAGGACCGGAGAGGTGCTCGGCTTCGCGGGCCCGCTCCCCGGCGAGCGGGCCACCCCCGCGCCGAGCTTCCAGGTGCCCGCCGACCCGGACGTGCCGGGCCGGCGCAAGCAGTTCACCCTCCGCTCGGGCTTCCTCCACTTCCAGCTCTTCTGCCCCCAGGAGGAGAAGAAGAGCGGCATCCGGCTGCTCGAGAAGCTGATGGAGCGGCTCGAGCTCGGCGGCGAGAAGTCCACCGGGCTCGTCGAGGTGAAGGAGGACGGGGAGGACAACTTCCTGGAGGTGACCGAAATCGAGGAGCACCTCAAGACGGCCCTCCCCCAGGAGGACCAGGGCCCCTTCTCCGAGGCCACCGCGGCGGTCTTCAAGGCGGCCAGCACCATCCAGCGCAGCAGCCTGAACTACGGGTCGGTGGTCGCGTCGATTCTCGACAAGAACACCTCGTTCGCGCCCGAGGGCGACAAGCCCGACTGGAGCTCCCCGTGCTGCCGCTTCGCCTACCCGCTGAAGCTGGAGGTGGAGCCCCTGTTCCTGCCGAAGCCCGAGCAGAACACCCAGGTCACCGGGGGAAGCTACAAGCTGGAGGTGTGCTTCGAGCAGGAGGTCCACGGCGCGTGGCGGCGCCTGGAATGCCCCCGGGGCGGCTGCGGCGGCAGCGATGAGCTGGGCCGGAAGGTCTGCAAGCCCGGGGTCCTCGAGCTGGACGCGAACAAGCTCGCCTCCGTGAAGGACGGCGTCGTCCCGCTCTCGCTGAGGGTGCCCGCCATGGCGGAGCGGATGACGCTGAAGGCGAAGGAGGGCTTCTTCATCGAGCAGTCCGTCTCGCTGCAGGGCGCGGATGGCCGCCTGCTCGCGCAGGGCATCACCCGGCGCTGGCGCAACGTGCGGCTCGTCCAGAAGAACGAGTGGACCTCCGACAACGTGCAGACCGTGCTGAAGAAGGTGAACGACGCGCTCGGCATCGACACCGAGGAGGCGGCGAAGAAGAACGTGGCCGAGATTGCCTGGTGCGACCCGGCGAAGGAGGTGCACATCGCGCGCATCCCGCCCCTGGGCACCAAGCAGCCGCCCGAGCCGGCGCGTGCGAAGCTCTTCGCGGCCGACGGATGGCTCGCTCCCGCGGGCAAGCTGGAGAACCTGCACCCCGTGTCGGGGGTGTGGCTGCTCAACGTGCTGGACAAGCAGAAGAAGGCCTGCGTCCGGGACGAGTGGTCCGTGCCCCTGTTCCGGCAGGAAGACCCGAGCCCGCTGTGCGCCGGGTGGGTGGCGAAGAAGAACGAGCTGACCGTGGGCGACATGGTCGCCGCGGTCGTCATCGACGAGGACTTCGGCTACGACCCACAGAACCGCGTCACGCTGCTCGCCCGGCAGGAACCGCATGAGCTCGTGCTGGCCACGGGCCGCGAGTTCGGCCCGGGTGGCAACATCGTCCAGGAGGTCCAGGCCTCCTTCTGGGGCGAGTGGAACCTGGTGGTCGCCGACACGGCCAGCCCCCCGAAGGACCTGGAGCCCAAGTCCCAGCCGCCCTTCCTGGCGCGGACGGTGTCCGTGCCCCGGCCCAGGCTCCAGGGGGAGCAGGCCGTGGGCGAGGCCGTGGTCACCGAGCGCCCCCTGCGGCAGGCCGACGGGAGCTGGCGCTGGCGGCTCTCGTTCGAGGGGCCGGCGCCCAGGGAACTCTCCGGCTTCCTCCTGTTGCGGACCGACACGAGCAACACGGGCCCCGGCAGCCCCTACCCGGAGCGGGTGCTGCCCATCACGGCGCGCGCGCTCACGAACGGGGAGGTCCCCGCCATCGACCCGAAACGGTTCGTGTTCGGCGAGGATGACCGGAAGGACTTCATCGTCGACCTGACGGAGGAAGGGAAGGAGATCTTCGACGGCGCGACGAGGCTGTACGTCTTCGATGGCCACGTCCGGTACCTGGACTGCTACAGGGCCATGGACATCCGCGTGGGCTGGGCACTCGTGAAGGGGCTTCGCCTGCTCGCGAAGAAGCTGAAGCGCAAGCTCCAGCTGACGTATCTGAGCAAGGACGGTCATACGTGCCGCTTCAAGAGCAGCGAGGACCTCCAGCTCTTCGAAGTCACGGGAGCGAAGAAGGTGGCACCGTCGGGTGACGATGGCGTGGAGCTGCAGTTCGAGCCCGCCGTGTGCGACGACCCGAAGCTCGCCGCCTCATGCGTCTTCGACGAGCAGCACCAGACCCTCCTCAACACCCCCCTCACGGCGAGAGACGTCGAGCTCGGCCCGGTGAAGTACAAGGCCTTCCAGGACCTGTACCGCAAGCTGTACAAGGTGAACCTGCACAAGGGGCTCGCCGCGGCGCTGTGGCACGCCGAGAAGGCGCTCGGGCCGAAGCTCGCCCTCGTCATCGAGCGAATCGATGGCTCGGGCATGAGCTGCATCATCGACGCCTCCGGGAAGGGTGCGGTGGACCGGGTGCACGCGGCGGCGGCGGCGGGCGGCTTCGAGGTGACGGAGGCGGACCCGACGCGCAAGTCCCGCCTGCGCCTCACCGTCAACCCCGCGTCGGCCAACTGGATGGTGGCCACCTTCCACCCGGGCCCCATCTTCAACAGCCTCAACCAGAGCGAGCTGGCCCCCGGTGTCGAGCTCTTCTACTGGTTCGAGTTCGTGGCCCTCAACGGCCAGCCCCTCCTGTACCGGCACCCCGGAGAGAACACCGGCGAGGGGGATGGCTCGCTCACCCTGGCGGAGCTCGAGGCGCTGAAGGCGAAGACGACCGAGCCCATTCGCGCCACCCACGCGGAGCCCGGCCGGTACCGGAAGGTGGCCTTCCAGGGCCCCCTCTCCTTCAAGCCCGCGCCGAAGACGGGGAGCTGCGAGCTGGAAATCTCCGCCATCGCCCGCGGCGCGCCCGAGGACCTGGCCCGCTACACGGCCACCTTCTCGCGCAAGACGGCCAAGGGGAAGTGGGAGCCCCTCAAGGGCTTCGCGAAGCTGCGGCCGGAGAAGCTCGAAATCCACGGGGAGAACACCGCGGCGGACTGGCTGCTCGCGGCGCGCGTCCCCTATCCGCAGGGACCCGTCACCGGCGCGACGGAGTACAAGTGGGAGCTGGCCGCGGCCGAGGGCTCGGACTGCGAGCCCCGGCAACTGGAGGCGGCGGGCGCCCATGACTTCACGCCGCGGTGGGTGGGTGACCTGAAGGTGGAGCAGGTGGGCGACACGCTGGAGCTGCGCTGCCACGGCGAGGGGCTCGAGGTGCCCGTGCCGGGCCTGACGACCAAGGCCGCATGGAACGTCGCCCGCGAGTTCGAGCTGGCCGTCTCTCCGGAGGAGGTGGACCCGCACGTGGCGAGCCTCGAGCCGAAGCTGTCGGACCACCTCGAGTACGCCACCCCGTCCTACCGGGCGAAGCGCGGCGGCTGCGACCTCCAGGGAGACTTCGTCGCCCGGGTGGACCTCAAGGCGCTCAAGCCGGAGGTGGCCTACACCTTCACCCTCCGGCGCGTGGACAAGCTGCCCGTGCGGCAGACCGTGATGCCCGACAAGAGCGCGACCTTCACGCGCCCGCCGGAGCCCCCTCCGCCCGATACGGAGGTTGCCCCGACGCCCGACACGGAGACCGCCCCGGTGCCCGACTCGCGGCTCCCCCTGACGACGCTCGACTCGCCGCCCGAGGAATAGACAGCCATGTCACAGACCCAAGCCACTCCGGCGCCGGAGTCAGACGGCGACTGCCAGTTCCCGCTCGGCTATGACGGCGTACTGCGCATTCGCGCGGCGCCGCACCTGGTGCTCACGCCCAGGCCGCAGAGCCAGCCCACCCTGCTGGGCCTGGAGGACTGGCAGGTGATGGTGGGCGGCGGTTGCGAGAACCTGGCGGGCAACGTGCCCTGCCGGCTCGAGTGGATTGTCCGCGGTGACAGCTTCGCCGAGAAGCGGCTGATGCACCGGCGCGAGACGTGCCTGGTGCCGAACGGCGACAGCTTCCTGGTGCGGGAGAAGAACGGAGAAGGCACCCAGCCGCTGAAGGTGGCCGTCTTCGAGCTCGGGCTGCTCGGCACGGGGAGCCTGGGCTTCCGGGTGGAGCCGCTGCTGTTCGGCAACCAGGGCTTCGAGGTGAAGCCCGGGGCCCCGGCGTCCATTCCCTTCGACCTGGCGGCGCGCATCGACTTCGGGCTCGCGCTCGAGGAGCTGTCGTTCGGCTGGCTGCCCGACTTCATCGAGCGCAACGTCCGGAACCATCGGGTGGGCTCGGTCATGCAGCTCAAGCCGGACTTCAGCCCCCTCTTCAACGGGCTCGTGGCCACGGTGGACATCTACCCCACGCCCGTCGAAGGCGTGCCGCCCGACAAGAGCGCGACGGTCCACGTCGAGTGGGAGATTGGGAGTCCCGAGGCGACCCAGGAGCAGCTGTGGCGCATCGGCTACCTGGCAGTCCGCGACGAGAAGGGCGAGGTGCTCGACAACCGGCTCGCGGCGCTCGGGAACATGGAGTCCTCCGAGACGCTGTCGTTCCAGTACCAGCTGAGCGTCTCCAAGAAGCCCCCGGCCCCGCCGCCCCCGCCTCCCGAGCCGCCGAAGGGCAAGAAGGCCGGCAAGAAGCCACCGCCGCCGCCACCACCGCCTCCCGTGGAGCAGATGAAGGCGGACCCGCGGCTGGCGCTCGTCGTGCCCCGGCCGCGCTTGAAGACGTTCGCGGTGTCGCTGGACGGCGGCAAGCTGGCCGTCCGCGGCGAGTTCGAGAACTTCAGCGACTCCGTCATGCTGGACCTGACGGTGAAGCCCTACGTCCGCGTGCCCCAGGGCGACGGCTGGCGGGTGGAGGAGCTGGATGACCACTTCCGCAACCTCCTCGAGAGCAATCGCAAGCAAGCGAGCTTCCCCCTCCGGCACACGGAGAAGCAGTTCGCGGCCGTCAACGTCTGCCTGCCGGACGATGTCTCGACGCTGCTTTCGGAACTCGAGACGGTGTCGGTGTCGCTGGAGAAGGGCGCCTTCGAGCGCGAGCTGTTGGACCTGAAGCGGCTGCCGCGGCACTACGTGGAGGTGCTCGAGCAGGCCAGGGGGCTGCAGGTCTTCGCGGCGATGCGGCCCACGCCGGTGGCGGGTCCGCGGGAGGTGCCCTTCTGGGCGCTCGCGGACTACGAGGCGAGCGAGCCCGGCGGCTCCAGCGGCTTCGCGGCCTTCGAGGGGGGCATGTTCGTCTCGCGGGTGCTCGCCACGGGCGTGTGCACGGCGAACACGGTGGACCTGTCGGGCACGGTGGCCCGGCTCATCTCGCCCATGCCCGTCGTCCCGCCCGAGCTGCAGGAGGAGTTCACGCTCTTCGTCAGCACCATCTGCGGCGAGGCCATCGGCCAGAGCGAGCCCGCGTGGAAGGGCGTGGCGCACACCATCATGAACCGCGTGGCGCGCAAGTACGAAATCTGGGCGGAGTGCCTCACGCCGACGGAAATCATCAAGCGGACGGGCTTCGACGGCCACAGCCACCCGAATGCCGACCATGCCCGTGCGTACCTGAAGTCGCCCGCGACCGCGTCGCTCCTGTACCGGGACAAGGTCGCACGGCTCATCAACGCCGTGACCCCCATCTACATGCGCATGGCTGGCAACAACTGCGGGGACGTGGTCTTCTTCTACAGCCCGGAGGCGCAGAAGGCGCTGCACAAGAAGGACTCCAAGAAGTACACCAGCGAGATTCCCGCCTTCGTCGAGCAGGACCCGGGAGGCAGGAAGGAGCTGGTCGAAATCACCTCCAAGGTCCTCGGCGACGTGAAGCACGACTTCAAGTTCTACGCCTTCAAGCGCCCCGAGCAGAACCGGCGGATGACGCTGGAGGAACTCGAGCAGGCCAAGGCGAAGCGCGTGGCGAAGAAGGCGTAGGGGGCCGGGAGCAGGCGCCATGGGCCTGCTCCCCGGACTGACAGAAGGCGGCTCAGAACATCGACAGCTCGTACGAGCGCACGGTGCCTGTGTTCTCGTTGTAGAGCAGCACGTACGGCTTGCCGCCCTGCATGAACGGCACCACGGCGGTGGCGCTCGCGAACGTCGTGCCGGCGAAGGCGTCCGCGGAGGTCGTGCCGTCGAGCCCGAGGCGCTTCGTCGCGGCGCTGCCGGTTCCAGGCTGATACGCGAGGACGTGGCCCGGCCCGTTGAAGTCCAGCGCCTCCAGGTTCAGCCCCGTGGCCAGCGTCTCGATGGCGAGCACGCTCACCCCATTGGCCAGAATCCGGTCGTAATGGATGGCGCCCGTGGAGGCGTTGTACACCACCAGGTGCGGCGTCCCGCCGATGTCATGGCTGGCGAAGTGCGTGAAGCCCGTGCCCCACGTGCCCGTCCACGTGGTGGTCGAGTCGCTCCCCGTCGCGTTCAGCTTCTCGTAGCGCACGGCCCCCGTGTTCTTGTTGTACAGCAGCAGGTAGTTCTCACCATTCATGACGAACGGCTCGATGGTGGTGAGCCCGGCGGGCCAGGTCTTGATGGCCTTGATGATGGGGCCCTGCAGGTTGCTGGGGAACGTGTCGTAGTGCGCGTCGCCCGTCGTGCTGTTGTAGGCGATGAAGTACGGGTGCTTGTTGATGTAGTACGGCGCGAAGTGGGTGAAGCCGCTGCCCCACGTGTAGCTCCACACGGTGTTCGTGCCATTCGCGTTCGCGTAGAACGTGTCGAAGTGCACCGCGCCGGTGTTGCGGTTGTAGGCCAGCTGGTGGGGCTCGCCATTCAGGGTGAAGGGCATGAGCGACGTCCAGCCAGCGCTCCACGTCCCGCTGAACACCTGACGCACGGGGCCGGCCTTCGGCAGGCTGAGCGACAGGCCATCGACGTGGTCCACGAAGAACACCTGCGTGGTGGGCGACACCGCCGGGTCATAGCGAACGAAGGTCTGCGCCTTCTTCCCATTGGGGAAGTCCCACGCCACGACGCTGCTCGCGGCGATGCCATCGAACGTGCCGATGAGCGCGACATCGGACGTCACCGAGACGTTGTAGCGCTGCCCATCGCCCACGTCGTTGATGCGCAGCGGGTACGTCCCGGGCTGGTAGCCGCTGAACGCAACCTTGTGCTGGCTGTCCCGCATGAACGTCATCCGATAGCCGCCGAGCCTCGAGTCCCACACCTTCTTCGGGGTGTAGCGGCCGTACGCAATCATCATCGCGAAGCCGGCGTTCATCTGCCCCTTGATGTAGTCATTCGTGACGTGCAGCGTCCCCTCGCTGAAGTCGCGGTAGGCGGCGCCGACGGTGTCGTTGACGAGGACGCTGGTGCTCCAGGCGCAGGAGCCGTAGACGTCCGGGTTGCAGCCGGCGGGGAACTTGCGGACCGTCGTGAACGCGGTGTCGAAGTCCTTGAGCATCTCGTGGAAGTACATCGGCACCGTGGCGTTGGCCCACCGGTACTGCTGCGTCACCTGCTCGTAGACCTTGGTGGTCGTCAGCGGAGGCGTGCCACCGTTGTTGCCCGCCACGATGCTGTCCCAGGCCAGCGTGCGGTCCACCAGCGGGCGCGTGCTGGTGCGGTTGGCGAGCGCCGTGTTCAGCACCGTGGCGATGGACGTGTCGTAACATCCCCAGGGGCTCATCCACTGCACGTCGACGTCAATCAGGCTGCTCGACTGATGCAGGAGCGGCATGTTGAGGACGGTGCACGTACCGCCCGTCCCGGTGGGACAGTCCATGGAGCTGCCGACCTGGACGCCCTGGCTCACCTCGCCAGTGAGGACTTCGCCGGAGTCTTCGAGTCCCTCCGGCCCGGCACAGGCGGCGAGCGACAAGGACAAGGAGACCACGACGCAAGCGGATGGAATCTTCGTTCGGAGCCCGGTGCGCACGCCGCTTCGAGACTGCTGCATGTGAAACACTCCCTTGAGGTGTTGTTCGGCCTCCAGGGAACGGGCCTCGCGCAAAGTCTTCGGTCACCGCGGCTTCTGGCGAATGCTCCTGCAGTGAAATAGGAAGCCCCCATGGTCCGACTTGAAACCGAGGCCTTCGCGCCGGACGGCTCGGGGAAGCTGTTCGCCTTCACGGGCACGCTCGTGCGCTGCGAGCCCGGCACGGCGCTCGAATGGACGGGCGGCGTGCCGCTCATCTTGAAGGGGCGGCACTACTTCCACCTGTCCGCCTCCAGCGGGGGCACGCGACTGGTGCACGGCGAGGACTTCTTCGGCCTGTACACGCTCATTGCGGGACGCAAGCGACTGCCGGGCCTGCGCCCCGCGTACGAGGGCCTGAACCGGGCCCTGGCCGAGCGCGTGGCGAAGGTGCACGGGCGCGCGCACGCACCCGTGGCTTGACGCCGGGCGAGGCGGAACGCCTGGCACTCGCGGCAGCAGGAGCCGCGGACTTCGTGATGTGGAGGCGCTCTGGCGTGTTTCAGCGCGTGGCCGGCAGCACCGCGCCCTGGCTGTAGCTGTCGCAGAGCGCCAGGTACTGGTCGCTGTCGAGGTCGAGCGCGGCGACGCGCAGCTTCTTGACCTTGGGCTTGTCCAGGGTCGTCTTGATTTGAATCAGCTTGAGGATGGGAATGCCCATGTAGGACTGGCTGATATAGGTATTCTCCTGCATGTCGTCCCAGCCAATCAGCATGCCGTCATCGAAGCGGATGCCATCCTTGCCGATGAGCAGCGCCGGCGTGTCCAGGCGGCCCAGCGGCTTGACGCAGTTGAAGAACATCCAGGCCGCGAGCAGGGTTATCACCGCGAAGACCGCCATCGCTCCCTGCGCGGAGCCCGCCCGATAGGTCAGCGCGCCAAAGCCGGCGATGGACACCGCCCAGATGACGGCGCCAGCAATGAGCCGGGCACGGGAGTAGTAGATGGCTTTCGGCTGCTGGGTCTTCTTCTTCGCCTGCTCAGAGCTGTAGATTTCCATGATGTGGCGCCTTGGAGAGGGGGGGTCAGCCGGCCAGGCGGTCTGACAGATAGGCCAGCAGGACTGGCGCGTTGACGACCTTCGCTTCGTCAATCTTTCGAGGCTTGCCCTCGGCGACGATGATCAGCTCGCGCGTCGCCACGGCCTGGTCCACCTCGTCCTGGAGGCGGATGCTCTCGATGTCTTCCCAGCGCATCAGCCGCCCCTTGTGGGTCAGCCCCGCGTCGCTGAGGATCAACGGCCCGAAGTGCACCGACTCGCCCGCGGCGACCTGACGGCTCACGCCCTCCAGCAGCTCCGCGACGACGTGGCCAATCACTTCGTGGCGCAGGTGCTCCGCGTCGCTCCACAGGGCCAGCCGCAGCCAATACGTCCCGCCTCGGTGACGCAGGATGAGCCGGTCGTAGTGGTGATTCTCGACGATGGACTTCACGTTCCGCCATGCGAGCCGGGTGGTGCCGACGCGCAGTCCTTCGTCGCTCAGCTCCAGCAGACCCGGAGCGCGCATCCAGGCGAAGAGGTCGCCGGCCCACCAGCCGATGATGTAGATGCCGCAGGGAATCCCGAACAGGAGGATGAAGAAGCCCAGGTTGCTCCGGAGCAGGCTCTCGATGATACCCCGCGGCAGCAGGTGCACCGAGGTGGGGGCGAGGAGTGTTGCCACCACCACGTAGATGAGGACGAGCCCCGCGAAGAACCAATACAGGGCGGACGTGGGGAAGACCAGGGAGTACGAGCGCTTCAGCGGAGCCTCGAGGCAGGGCGGCTTGCGGCCGGAGCCGGGGCGCGGGAGCCTCAGCGGAAAGTCAGCGCGCGTATTAACAATCGCATCTGTTTATGCGACCGGATTCGCGCCTCCTCGCCCCGAGGACACTCGGATGTCTCAGCGAATCATCTTGTCGACATCCAAGAAACCAAGACCCGGCTCGACGCGAGTCCTTCTATGTTTGGATTTCAGGGATTGCCTGGGCGCCGGGCGTGGGGCCCAAGGCGCTGCGCATACTGGAGCAGGCCCTGGCCGAGCGGGGCCAGGGCTTCGCTCGGGAGGCGTCGCTACTTCTTCGCCGCCTCCAGCCGCATCGACTGCTGCACGATGGCCTTCGCGCGCTGCTTTGCCTGCGGCGCGGCCTTGGTGAGCTGGAAGTCTCCGTCCGTGCTCGTCGCGTACGTGTTGTGGCAGTTGATGCAGCCGTGCGGGCTGCCAGGGTCCTCCACGGGCGGCTGGAGATAGGTCTCCATCGTCGTGTTCGCGAGGAACTTCGGCTGCGTCGGCGCGTCACTCATGTTCGGCCCGCCCCACTGCGCCGCCACCAGCTGGTAGTTCTGCCACACGTTGTCCGCGCGCAGCGCCGCCAGCACCGGCCGGAACAGGGTGTTCGCGCTGGCGGGGTTGCCGGTGATGGGGACCTCTCGCACCACCTGCACCGGCGTCGTCCACTGGCCCTCCTTCGGCGGCTGGTTGGGCACCGCGTTGCTGGCCGGGTTGTAGAAATTCCACTTCTTCTTCGCCGCGCTCCCGTTGCTCACCTCGTCCTGCGTGGGCGCGTTGTCCACGTGCTCGAACGTGGCCCAGACGTAGCGCGGGAAGGTCTGCGTCTTCTGCACGATGTGCAGCCCCACCAGCCCCATCTGCCGCTTCGTGCACTTGCCGGTGGTCTTGTCGAAGACCAGCGCATCCACCGCGTAGAAGCGCTTCGGGTCATCCGGGAACTTGCTCTTCGCGTCGCCCAGCACCTTCCACGCCGCCTTCACCCGGATGGCGCCCAGGCCCCTCGCGTCGTTGGCGCCCGCCGGGAAGTTGATGCCCGTCTTCGGCTGCTTGCGGCTGTCGTAGTAGCCGTTGCCCACCACGAAGTCGAAGTACGTCTCGTTGACCTTCACCTCGTACCAGACCAGCTCGCCGTTCAGGTCGATGAGCGGCGCGTGCGTGAAGGCCTGGCGGACATCACTCAGCACATCCGACGTCTTCGACACCATCACCAGCGTGCGCTTCGCCGCCTGCGGGTCCGCCTTCGCCACGTTCTGGCAGGCTGGAGGAATGGTCTCCGGGGCGTTGAACGGCGCCGGCCGCGTGGGCGGGTTGAGGTAGATGTCGTCGGTGTCCTTGTACGTCTCCCAGACGGTGGGGCCGTTGGGCATGCCCGCTCCGCCACCCTCGCCTCCCCTGCCGGCAACACCGCCGATGATGTTCGAGCGGTCCGGCACACCGCGGAAGCGGCCACTCGCCGGCCAGTTCAGCGCGATGAAGGTGTTCCACGCGAAGTCGTTGACGAACGGGTCGAAGCCGATGGCTCCGGACTGCTGGTACACGAAGTCGGGCTGGGGCTCGGGGCTGACGTTGTACCAGGGCGGCGTGAACTGACGCCCGCTCGGCGGCGTGGCGGACTGCGCTGCCCCCGAGGTGGACAGCGTCAGGGCGACGAGAAGACCACCGGGAACGAGGGCGCGACGAAGCAAGTGAGACCTCCGGGGGAAAGGCGCTTCCATCCCGGTGTGCAACGCATATGCCGCGAGCGCGGGTGCCGCGCGTCACTCGGGGCGTGACGCGCGCAGCCGCCGGAGGCCGCTTCCCCTGCGTCCGCCCGGAACGCGGTGCGTTCCATCCTCAAGCACGAGCGGCGCGCGGCCCGTGCACGAGCTCCCCCGGACCGGGCCGCGCCACGCCCGGAAGGAACGTCCACTCCAGCGTGGACCGGGCGCTCAGGCCCGGAAGGAACGTTCATTCCAGCGTGGACCGGGCGCTCACGCCTGAAAGGAGCGTTCATTCCGGAGCGGGCCGGCGCTCAGGCCCGGAAGGAACGTTCATTCCAGCGCGGACCGGGCGCTCACGCCTGGAAGGAGCGTTCATTCCGGAGCGGGCCGGCGCTCAGGCCCGGAAGGAACGTTCATTCCAGCGCGGACCGGGCGCTCACGCCTGGAAGGAGCGTTCATTCCGGAGCGGGCCGGCGCTCACGCCTGGAAGGAGCGTTCATTCCGGAGCGGGCCGGCGCTCACGCCTGGAAGGAGCGTTCATTCCGAAGCGGGCCGGCGCTCACGCCTGGAAGGAGCGTTCATTCCGGAGCGGGCCGGCGCTCACGCCAGCGCGGGCGTACGGGCCGCCATGGAGCGCGCCAGCTCGCGCACGAGCCGCTGCGCCACCTCGGACGAGGGCAGCCCTGCCTGACGCGCCACCTCCTCCGGCAGCGTGCTCGCCGCGGAGTCACGCTCCAGCGCGAGCCACGCCTCCCGCCGCGCCGCCTCCACGCGAGCCCGCGCCTCGGGCGACAGCCGGCTCATCGCCCACGCGTCGATGGCGTACGACAGCTCCGCGTGGCGCAGCTCGTCCGGCGCGATGGTCGCCAGGGACTCGCGCACCCCCGCATCCTCCGCGCACCGCGCCTGCCACGCGGCCAGTAGTGCGCCGAACGTCTCGCGCACGCAGCCCTCCACCGCGTTCTCCAGCGCGAGCGCCTCCAGCGACCGGTCGCGGAACGGCGCCACCGTCATCTCCGGCATCGCCGCGCCGTGGCGCACCGCCAGCGACTCCATGGCCCGCGCGTGGCGCACCTCCTCCGCCGCTGAGCGCCGCGCCGCCCGCACCAGCCGCTCGGGCGCACCGTGCGCGGCCAGCTCGTCCGCCAGTCGCTCGAAGGCGGGCACCGACGCGGCCTCCAGGTGCGCCATCTTCGCGAAGAGGACGCCGAGCGGCGGCACCCGCCCCGCCACCGCCCCGTCCGTGCACAGCCCTTCCGGCCGCCGGCCCTCGCAGAGGTTCGGGACCGGGCACATCACCCAGCCGACCTCGGGCTTGAGCTCACACGGACCGGGGAGCCCACCCGCCAGCGCGCACAGCTCCTCGCAAGAGGCGCCCTCTGGGGGCGTGCCGCCATCGCTCAGTCGCAGGACGGAGATGGGGATGTTCGAATGCGAGATGCCCCCTTTCTCCTCACAGCCCGAAGTCGAGGACCAGCCGCAGCCGGGCCCCGCAGCGGCGACAGGAGCAAGGAGCAGCAGACGGGACAGGGTACGGCGCAGCTTGCGGCGGGACATGGCCATGGGTCACCCCAATCGAATACAGACCTGCCGGCCCTCAGACGCACGCGATTCTGCCATGCCCGGCTCCGCCAGGCGACAGGGCCTCCAGTACGGCTCCACGGCGAGGGGACGGGCGCGAAGTGCGCCCCGTCCCACCCGCGCTCCTGGAGGAGCCTCGCCTGCCTGCCCCGCTACGGCAGGGGCCGAGAGCCCGCCGACGGGCCCTCGGGCACCGCGGGCCAGCCGTTGGGCCAGGTGATGGCGTCCACGAGCATCACCCGCGCCGTGTGGGCGCTGTTCCACGCGTGGTAGACCATGAACGTCTCGCCACGAGGCCCGGTGACGACGGAGTTGTGCCCCGGCCCCACCCAGCCGCCACCCGTCGTGAGGATGGGCGCGCCGAGCTTCGTGTACGGGCCCAGCGGGCTGGTGGCGCGGGCCACGCCCACCGCGTACGTGCTGTTGTAGTACGCGTTGCCGCTATAGAAGAGGTAGTAGTAGCCGCCGCGCGCGACGACCCACGGCGCCTCCACGACGCCGCCCTCCCAGCCCAGGTTGTTGGTGATGAGCGTGCGGCGCGTGCCCACCAGCGCCAGTCCGTCCGCCGACAGTTGCTGGCCGTAGATGGGCGTGGGCTGGCCTACCGCGTTGCCGTCCGCCTTCCACACGAGGAACGGCGTGCCGGCGGTGTCCCGGAAGAACGTCGCGTCAATCATCCCCATGCCCGCATCGAGCACGAGCGGCCGGCCCAGGTCCGTGAAGGGCCCGAGCGCGCTGGCCGACGTGGCCGCGCCAATGGCCAGCCGCCCGCTCGAGTGGCGCGCGGTGTAGTACGCGATGAAGCGCGTGCCCACCTTGTGGATTTCCGGCGCCCAGAAGTCGCCCGTCGCCCACCCGGGCCGCGTCCCGGACGGGAAGATGAAGCCCGCGCCCGTCCAGTTCACCAGGTCCGTCGACGTGCGCAGCGGGAACGCGCTGGCCGCGCCACCGGACGTGCAGGCGGCGACGTACCGCGTCCCGTCATGGATGACGCCCGGGTCCGCGCAGTCCACGGGGACCACCGGGTTGATGTACAGCCCGCCGCAGCCCGTGTACCGGAACGACATGGCACACGCATTCGAGCCGCTGAAGTACGGCGCCCACCCGTTCGACAGCACCGTGTACGAGTTGGGGGACGCATTCGTGCACGCCCTGTCCCAGTACACGCCCCCGCCGGCATCGTCGTACTGCGCCGGGTGGCTCGCCGGGTGCAGCCACGCCGCGCCGTAGGTGATGCGCGTCGCGCACGCGGTGGCCCCGGGGCAGTCCGTGTCGAGCGCGATGACACACGCGTTGTTTCCGGTGAAGTACGGCCGCCAGCCGTTGGAGAGCACCGCGTAGGAGTTGGTGCCCTCGTTGATGCAGGTGCCGTCCCACGTCACCAGGTCCGCCGCGACGTCGTACTGCGTCGGGTGCCCCGAGGGGCGAATCCACCGGTCGCCGTAGGTGATGCGCGTGCTGCACGCGAGCGCGCCGCTGACGGAGCCGGCGGGGGACCCGGCCTCGTCCACGGGCGCGGTGTCGGGGCCACAGCCGGACGCAAACGCCGAGACGGCGCTCACGACGGCCAGGGCCAGGCTTCGGGAGTGCTGCTTCATGAGGTGACCTCCGAGCAATGCGGTGGAGGCGCGAACTAGCACGACCTTTCAGACAAGTCAGCGAAAGCCGCTTTCCTGGTGTTGGCAATCACGCCGTCCATGAGCCGTAATGCCCTCTTTCCCTGGAGCCCGAAATGCGTCGAACCCTTCCCCGCCTCGCAGGCGTTGCCGTCGCGAGCTGCGCGGCCGTCGCCTTCCTCACCGCCGCCGACACGCGCAAGCCCACCACCGAGTGGCTGGTCCGTCCGTCCGAAGCGGCGCGCGTGGCCCGCGTGGAAGCGGGCCTCGCGCCCGCCACCCTCCCGGGTGAGGAGCCCCGGCACCTGTCCGTCCAGCAATGGATGGAGCTGTACGGCGTCCCAGGACTGAGCGTGGCCGTGTTCGAGAAGCACGCCCTCGTCTGGGCCAAGACGTACGGCGTGAAGCAGGCCGGAGGCACCGAGCCCGTCACCATCGACACGCTGTTCCAGTCCGCCTCCATCAGCAAGCCGGTGACGGCCCTGGCGGCGATGCGCTACGCGGAGCAGGGGAAGTGGTCGCTCGACGCGGACATCAACGACAAGCTGGTGTCGTGGAAGGTCCCCGAGAACGACTTCACGAAGGAGCAGAAGGTGACGCTGCGCCGGCTGCTCAGCCACAGCGCGGGCCTGACGGTGTCTGGCTTCCCGGGCTACCCCGTCGACGCGCCGCGGCCCACCGTGCAGCAGATTCTCGACGGCGCGAAGCCCGCGAACACCGGGCCGGTGCGCGTGGACCTCGTGCCCGGGACGAAGACGCGCTACAGCGGCGGCGGCACCACGGTGGTCCAGCTGATGATGATGGACCAGCTGAAGAAGCCGTTTCCGCAAATCATGAAGGAGACGGTGCTGGCGCCGCTCGGGCTGAAGCACAGCTCGTACGAGCAGCCGCTGCCTCCGGCGCTCGCGGCGATGACGGCCACGGCCACGCGCGGCGACAGGACGAGCGTCGGGGGCCGCTGGCACGTCTACCCGGAGATGGCGGCCGCCGGCCTGTGGACGACGCCTTCCGACCTGGCGCGCATCGCCATCGAGGTGTCCAAGGCGAAGGCGGGGACGTCGAAGCGCGTGGTGTCCCAGGCCATGGCGAAGCAGATGCTCACGAAGCAGTCCGAGACCTTCGGCATCGGCTTCCAGGTGTGGGACGGCACGGACCGGTTCGGCCATGGCGGCTCGAACGAGGGCTTCCGGGCCCTGCTGGTGGCGTTCGCCGACTCGGGCAGCGGCATGGCGCTGATGGCCAACTCCGAAAACGGGGACCTGCTCATCGAGCGTGTGGGCGCCAGCATCACGGCGGAGTACGGCTGGAAGCCCTTCAAGGAGCAGCTCCAGGAGCCGCTGGTGATGACGGCGGACCTGCTCGCGCGGCTCAAGGGCGCGGATGCCGTCCTCACCTGGTACGAGGCGCGGCACAAGGCCGGCCCCGCCGAGGGACTGTCGCCTGGCATCCTCAACCAGGTCGGCTACAGCCTGCTCTGGGCGGGCAAGGTCCCCGATGCGTTGAAGGTGTTCGAGGCGAACGTCAAGCACTACCCGGCGGACGCGAACGCGTATGACAGCCTGGGCGAGGCGTACCTCAAGGCCGGCAAGAACCCGGAGGCCATCCTCAACTACAAGAAGTCGCTCGAGCTGGACCCGAAGAACACCAACGCAGTGCGGATGCTGGAGAAGCTCGGCGCGCGCCCCTGAGCGCACGGCGCCGGCCCAGCGGCATCGAGGTAGGACACCGTTCCCCGAGCCTGCTCGCATGCCCAGCAGCAAGGAGGGCGTGCGCAGGCGGGGCACCATGCCCATGTTCCCTCCAACGAACCTGCTGGAGGGATGACATGGGTCTGGAGACGATTCTGTTGTGGGCGGTCATCGGCCTCATCGCGGGCTGGCTCGCCTCGGCCGTGGTGGGCGGCGGCTACGGCGTCATCGGCGACATCGTGGTGGGCGTGGTGGGCGCGTTCATCGGAGGCTTCATCCTCCGGGCGCTCGGCACGGGGACGCCCTTCGGAGGGCTGCCCGGCACCATCTTCGTGGCCTTCATTGGCGCGGTGGTGTTGCTGCTGGTGCTCAGACTCCTGCGCTCCGCCACGATGCGCAAAGCCTGACGTGACAGGCCCGGGGCGCTACGGCGAGCCCCGGGCCTGAGCCACTTCCGTGAGTCACGCGCCGCGGCTCAGGGGCACGTCAGCGGAGTGGCCGTGTTGCCGGTGTTGCGCGCGTCATGCTGGAACCGGGGCCAGGGGGCGTCCGTGTCCAGTCCTCGGGAGTCCACGATGACGGCATACAGGACGCCATTGTTCCCCGGGACGTACAGCGTGCCGAGCTGCTCGGCTCGAGCGACGCCGCCATCCGTCCGCGCACAGTCGAGCGCGGGAGAGGGCGAGGAGTAGACCTCTCTGGAGGACTGCCAGCCGGCGACCGGTGCCACCGAATCGCTCTTCCACAGGCGCTCCAGCGAAGAGGCCTTCCACGCAACCACCTCCGCGCCGCGCGCCTGCGGCCCGCTGGCGGTGTAGAGCATTCCGGAGGCACCCAGCACCGGGGCATTCGGGATGACGCTCGCATCCGGCGCGTCCGTGAGCTTCGTCATGTCCGCCAGCCGCACCGCTGTCAGCGCGCCCCCCGCCACGTCATGGCCGAAGTAGACGATTTCGCTTCCCGCGGTGCCTCCCAGCACGAGGTCACGAATGGGAGGCCCGCTCCGGGCCGGCAGGAACTCCGTGCTGGTAGCTCCATCGGTGGCCAGAGAGCTGACCAGGGCGCTCTGGCCCGCGTCGAAGCTGGCGCCCACACTGACCACCTGGGCCCCATTCCCGGACAGCGCAAGACCCGACATCTCCCAGTCCCTGCTGGAGCGGGTGGCCGATATCGACTGCCACGCATTGGATGCGAAGCGGAACCCGAGGATGCCAGGCTCTCCGGTGGCGTAGACGTTGGTTCCATGGACCACCATGCCTCCGAATACCGGAGGGCTGTCCGCAGTCGACGGAAGCGAGAGGCACCGGTTCGCCCCCGGGTCATCGGGTCGGAAGGACACCAGCGAGGCCGCGTTCTTGCCGCTGGCGTTGGGCAACTCCACCTGGGTGACCACCGTCTCCAGGGCCGTCGTGTCGGTGGACATCTGGGTGGTGGTGAGGGCCAGGGGCGTGGCATAGGAATCACCCACATCGCGAGGACAGCCATAGCTGGGCGTTCCTCCGTCGCCAGGCAGGGCCATCAGGACCTTCGTGTACGCGCCATGAACCCTTATGGCGTCCACGCCCACGTAGACGCGCTCGCCTCCATTGGCGAAGGCGCCCACGGCCGGACCGGTCGTCACCTGCCCCACCGCCCGCGACCAGCGCACCGTGCCCTCCGGAGAGAGCGAGAACACCTTGCCGATGTTGTTGGCCGTGCCGGACGTGCCGAAGTAGACGGTGCCTCCGGCGCCAATCGCCGGGCTGGTCTGAATCACGCCCGCATCCCCATCGAAGGACCATTTCCAGCGCGTCACGGGGATGTCGAGGCTCGCCGTGCCCGCATCGCCCGTGGCGTCGAGGATGGACGCGGTGACGACGAACGTCCCACGGAAGGCGGCGAGCGGCCGGCTCCACAGTGGGACCTCCACTTCCCGACAGAAGAGCCCCGCGTCGCAGGGATGGAACTGGGCATAGGGCTCGTCCCTCCCATCCGTCCCACGCACCCGGACGGTCAACGTGCCGGCGTCCAGGCCCTCCAGGTCCGAGCGGATCCGCACCGTCGCGGGCCTGTCCAGATGGCGGGCCTCTGGCTCCACCGGGTCCGTGTAGCGGAATTCGGCTCCGCCTTTCGGAGACGCGGGGGCGGGCAGCAACTCCAGCCACAGCGGGGGCGTACCGGCATCGGACGTCCCCGCATCGGCCTTCACGCAGTAATCATTGACGCAGACGTAGCCGTCCAGACACGGAGGCTCCACCCCGTCGGCACACTCACGGGGCTCGTCGCCCAGCTCCGGCACCGTGCATGCCACCACCACTGCCACAGCCAGGGCGCTCCACTTCACCAGGCTCTTCATGGTGCCACCTCCGCCGTGGTTACCGGCGCTTCGCCGCGCGAGGACAGCAACCACGTCACCAGTGCGCCCGTCGCGGCAGCACCCGCGGTGAGGAACAGGATGTTCGCCGTGCGGGCGCTGCCTCGCGCCTCCTCCAGCTGCTTCGACGCCGTGAGCTGCACCTTCTCCTTCTCCGCCGAGCGCGCGTCACTGCGCGAGGACAGGCCGAACACGGTCCCCACGCCCGCGGCCACCACGCCCGCGCCCAGCAGGGCCGCCGGCACCACCGGTACCCGCGAGCGGGACCGCGTCTCCGGCGTGGGCACGAAGGGCTCGACCTGCCTGGGAGTCACTTCGGTGACGCTGGGGGGCGGGGGTGAGCGCTCGGGCCGGTCCGTGGGGGTGACCGTCCCGCGCTCCGCCGTCTCGGTGCCTTTGGGAGCCGACTTCCCTCGCTTCGCCAGCTCCTTGTGGACGCGCGCTCGCACCGTCTCGAAGTCGCGCTTCACCTTGGGAGCGGAGTGCGCGGGCAGCTTCGCCTCCGGGTCCAGGGAGAGGGCGGTGTGGAAGGCCGCGAGGGCCTCGTCACGCTTGAGGAGGTCCGCGAAGACGAGCCCTTCGTAGATGGCCACCGAGACGTCCTGCTGCACGGTGGTGACGAACCGCTTCGCGCGGCTGAGCTGCTCCAGGGCCCGCTCGTACGAGAGGTTCTCGTAGAGGCTCACAGCGGAGGAGAAGTAGCGGTCGAAGTCATCGGCGGCGAGTGCCCTGCCAGGCACGTTCACCACCAGCACAGCCACGAGCAGCAGCCCGGGGACTCCTCTGAGGCGGGGGGAAGGCATGCCCGCATCCTAGGAGCTGTCCCTGTTTCCGGGTGCGAATGCCGCACGATTGGAAAGGACCCGGAGCGCGGCCTCGGGCACGAGTGCCACCCTGTTGCATGAGGCTGGAAGAGTCGCGTCGGGCAGCAGCGCCCGCTACCGCCCGTACCCCGCGCTCTTCACGTCGACGAGCTTGCCGTTCTCGAACACCACCACCTGCACCAGGCGGTTGGGCCCGAAGTTGTACGTCCACTCGTCGATGGTCTTCTCCACCACGTGCTTCGTGGAGGTATCCCCGTCCCGCGTCTTCACCTCTTCGGACTCGCGGCGGGTCTCCTTCGCCAGCGGCTCACCGCACTTCGCGAGGACGTCCGACTTCGACGCCCCGTCCGACACCAGCGCCGTGCCACAGCGCAGCGACGCCGCCTGCGCCGTCACGGGAACCCACACCAACGACATCGCCACGGCCAGCCACAGTGCGCGCATGAAACCTCCTCGGTCCGGGCCTCGACGCAAGCGCCCGGATGATATTCACGCGTACGGGTTGTAGAACTTCGCGAACGTCGCGCGGGCGAAGTCGCCGAAGGTCATCCCCGGCTGGAACGCCCCCACGCGCTGCTCCTTCGCGTCCGTCCCCTCCGGCGCCCGCAGGTGCGCGTCGTTGTCCGGCTGCATGAACACCGCGAAGGTGGAGCGCGAGATGTTCCGGCTCGCCGGGTACGCCAGCGCCTGCACCGCGTGCGGCGTCGCCCGCAGCAGCCCGCCCGTCACAATCTGCGAGCTCTCGCCAATCTGGAACGCCAGGCAGTCCTTCGGGATGAGGACCTTCTTCTCCGCCCCACCCCGCGTGCGCACGTACAGCCCCGCCTCCGGGTCCGGCAGCGGGATGTCCGCCCTCGCGGGCTCCGGCGCGCCAGGCTCCGCCTCGAAGTACATCGCCGGGCAGAGCGCCGTCAGCGAGCCGTGGTCGCTGTGCCAGCCACACCACGAGTCTCGCGTGCGCGGCGTCGCGTCCTCGTTGATGGCGAAGTAGTACAAGAGCCGCGCCTTGCACGCGCGCGACTCGCGAATCGTCTTCGCCAGCACCGCGTCCGGAGACAGCCGGTCTCCCAGCTTCGAGCGCACGTACCTGTCACACTGCTCGGCGACCAGCACGCCCACGTCCACCATCCGCTGCCCCAGCGTCATGAAGGCGGGGCGCAGCTCCGGGAAGTCCGCGTCCGGCCACACGTTCGGGTGGTAGTTCTCCGGGTACTTCTCCACCAGCGCCGCGTCCGCCTGCGGCACGTCGTACTGGGGGTTGTTGTAGTACGAGCCCTTGAACTCATCGAACTGGCCCGGCTTCAGCAGCTCCTTCCCGTGGCTCCAGCCGAACGAGTAGCTGCTCCGCTTGTGGACGTAGCGGTCCTTCACCTCGTTGGGCAGCGCCGCGAAGCGGAACCCCAGCGGCAGCAGGCCGTTGCGCAGCTCCACCAGTCCCGGAATCCCCCGGACGACCAGCAGGCCGATGCCGTCGTGCCCGTACGCGCGCTCGATGGCGGCAGTCAGGTCCGCGCCCGCCGCGAGCTTCGCGTAGTCCAGGAACACCACTCCGTCCTTCGTCTCCACCGCGTCGCTGCTGCTCATCCCGGATGCCTCGGTCTCCTCACGGTGCCGCACCGACGTGCGCGCGGACGGGGCGGGCCCAGGCCCTCCGTCCCCTGGAGACGGCCCTGATATTGCCCGGTTTCCGAGTGAGCCCGCTACCCACCTCTTCCTCCATCCAGCGGGCGGGCCCCCGCCCCCTCTCCTGCTCTGCGTCCCGGTCCGCCCGGACCCGCCGTCGTGGCACAGCCAGGAATCTCCGCCGTCCGCGTATGCCTGTCACAAGGAGAGCAACGACGATGACGAAGCAGCTCTACACGGGGCAGGTCCGCACGCTGGGCGAGAGCATGGCCCGCAGCACCACCGAGGCGAATGTCTTCAAGATCTTCATGGACGAGCCCGTGGAGCTCGGCGGACAGAACGGCGCCCCCAGCCCGCTCGACTTCATCCTCGCGGCGCACGCGGGCTGCCTGAACTACATGACGTTCTACATCGCGAAGGAGCTGGGCATCCCCGTCTCCGGCACCGAAATCACCGTGCGCGGCTCGCTGGACCCGGCGAAGTTCGCCGGCACCGACCGGAGCGTCCGCGCCGGCTACCAGTCGCTGGAGGCCCACATCGTCATCAAGAGCACCGCCAACGCCGACCTGATTGCGAAGCTCAAGAGCGAGGTGGAGGCGCGCTGCCCCGTCAGCGACAACCTCGCCAACGCCACCCCGGTGAACATCACCATGAAGGTCAGCGAGTAGGCCTCCGTGGACTGGTGCTCCGGAACATGAATTTCTAGAGTCGCGAAGGATGAGGTCCTCCTCGCGACCGTTGCTCCTCTCAGGGCTCCTGCTGGCCGTGGATGTGGGGGCCCTCGGCGCTACTACCTGCGGACCGAGGTGGCCATCCTGGAGGGGAGATTCGACCTCGCGGTGGCTCCCGGTCCCTGGACGCATGAGGACATCCCCACCGTGGTGGCGGACACAGCGAGTGTCCCGGACGACCTGGTGCTGCCAACGCTCAGGGCCCTCATGGCGCTGCCGGGAGCCGCGGATGCCTGCGACCCGAACACGGGGCTTCCCCGCCCGGACGCCGCGGAATACTGCGTCGCCCTCTACCGAACGCCGCAGGACTGGCGCGTGTCGTGGCCCCTCCGGAACCTGCTGCAGGAACAGGCCTCATGTCAGCCTCCCTTCGGCGGCGTGGAGGATGAGGACTTCGGCCGGGACCTGCCTGTCATTGGCTTTGCCCACAACCATCCCTGCGGAACCCGCATGAGCAGCCCGGACCTGGGACAGTTCCCGGCGATAAAGACGGAAGAAGGGCTGTGGACGATGGTCTCCTATGCGGCAAGTCCGAAGGGTGGACTGGCGCGTGACGCCCAGAACCGGTTGATTCCCGCGTGGGCATGGCTCGCCACCGGCCACAGGAGCGAGCCCCGCTTCTACAAGTGGAATCCGGCGGGCGAGGTCTTCCAATGGAACGAGGGCACCAAACGATGGGACTTCCAAGCGACTTGTCAGCCACGAGAATCGTCCGGCACGCGCGGTCCCAGAACCCAACTGCCCAGCTGCTCACCCGAGCTGAGCTGGTAGGCGAACCGTGGAGCCTGGGGCCATGATGAGACTTCCGCACTTGCTTCTGTTCATGACGCTCCTGCTGGATGGTGGCGTGGCTCCCTCCCAGCCTGCCCGCGCAGGTGCGGATGGAGGCACGGTGCCGTCCCGGCCCAGCGCCCCGGTGCCGGATGGCGGCACGCCCCGGAGTGCCACCATTCTTGCCGAGGGCATCGAGTGGCCCGCCGAGTTTCGCCCGCTGGCAACCCTGGATGGTCCCGCAGTCATCGCCGCGCACGCTGCGCTGCAACGATTGCTGGCAAGCCTTCCCAAGGAATACGCGGGCGACTGCTCCTACTCCGCCAAGGCCATGGAGGTCTCCGTCGGGCTGGAACGGGGCCTGTACTTCGTTGAAATCCAGCGACGTGTGGACAGGTGCGGCTGGGCGACTCCCGGCTTCCAGCCTTCCCCCCACTGGTACGAGCTGTATGCCGTCTCTCCAGACGGGAAGGTGCTGGCGCGGTACCCCTATCGTCCGTAGCGCTGAGGCGGGGTCCGGCGACTCAACGGGGCCGCGTCCGGGGCACGAGGAAGAAGAGCCGGCCCTTCTGCTTCATCATCCCGGCGGCCAGCTCCGCGTCGGGCCCCGGACCCCAGTACACGTCCACGCGCCCCGCGCCCCGGATGGCGCCGCCCGTGTCCTGGTTGAGCATGAAGCGCGACAGCGGCTGCCACTGCACCGTGCCGTCCGCCAGCTTCACGGGACGTTCGGTGTGGATGAAGGCCAGTCCCCCCTTCGGGAACAGCCGCGCGTCCGTGGCGATGGAGCGGCCCGGTGTCACCGGCCGTCCCAGCGAGCCCTCCGAGGCGCCCTCCAGGAAGCGGAAGAACACATAGGACTCGTTGAAGTCGAACACCCGCTCACGCTGCGAGGGATTGGCCGCCAGCCACGCGCGCAGGGCCTGCATGGACATCTGCTCCTTGGGGATGGCGCCCTCCTGGATGAGCAGCGTCCCGATGCTCCGGTAGGGCCGCCCGTTCGACGCCGCGTAGCCGATGCGGCGCCGGCTCCCATCCGGCAGCAGCAGCGTGCCGCTGCCCTGCACCTCCGTGAAGAACAGCGCCACCGGGTCCTTCGCCCACGCCAGCTCCAGCCCCCGGTCCGCCAGCCTTCCGCCGCGAATCTGGCTGCGCGTCCAGTACGGCACCACCTTCCGCCCGTCGAGCCGCCCGAAGACGCGCTCCGCCGCGAAGCGCTCCGCGAACTGCTCCAGCGGAACCTCGAGCAGGTCATCCGGCCGCGCGAGGATGGGCACGGAGTACTCGTCCGTCCGCGTGAGGCTCGCCTCGAGCGTGGGCTCGTAGTAGCCCGTGAAGAGCACCTGGCCGTCCTCGCCGCCCGCGGACTCCATCGGCTCGAAGTCCTCGAGCACCCGCGCCGCCAGCTCCTCGGAGGACATGTCGTCACGCAGGCGCCCGTGCAGGCGCTCCAGCGCGGTGCGCAGCTCATGGGCGGTGACCTGGCGCTTGCCGTACACGAACCGCAGGTCCGGAGGCCGCGTGCCCAGCCACACCAGGCTCTGCGCGATGGCGGCCCGCAGCGCCGCGGGCTCGCCGTCGTCGCGCAGCTTCGGCGTGCCGGAGGTCTCGACCAGCGCGTCCTCGGGCTTGGTAATCGGAGCGCGGGTGGGACGCGGGCAGGCGGAGAGGAAGAGGGCGCAGGCGGCCAGGAGGAGGAATCGGGGGCGCGACGTGTCCATGGGCCCTGGTACCTACCTCACGTGCCGCGCCCACCCAAATCCTCCCACCAGGCGGGACGGCCCCGGGCTCCCGGGAACGCAGCCAGACGGAATTCAGTGCCGCACCCTGCCAGGGATTGGCGTCACCACACCGCAACACGCGTTGGACGCCAGCGCGTGATTTCTTGATCATTCTTTTTCACCTCCCCCTGAAGTAGTTGCTGGATGAGAGCGACAGGCCTGTCGTCGCTGGACTCCGTCGCCATCCCACGGTAGCAGGCAGCCTGAAAACAGCGTTCATGCCGTATGGCATTCGGGTCCACCTCGAGGTCCTTGCACCGGGGGCGGGACTCGCTTGCCCGAACGTTTCATGGGAGCAGCGACATGCACGGGTCTCGTCCCCCCGAGATGCAGGGTGTCACCATGGGTCGCCGGGGCTGTCCGCCGCTGAGGGGCCCTTGCGCGGTCCTCCTCGCGCTCGTGCTTGGCGGCGTCCCCACCTTTGCGCTCGCCACGGAGCAGGAGGAACCGCCGGCTGCTGGAGCGCAGGCGGCCCCCTCGCACTCCGCATCGCTGGTGCCTCCCACTCCGCGTGAGGACTCACTCGCGCGGCTGCCCGAGGGGCTGCAGCTCACCGAGCCCGTGGTGGTGGAGCTGGAGCTCACCGTGGACGAGGCCGGTGACGTCACCGAGGCCCGCCTAGTCGGTGACGCGCCTGCCGCCCTCGCCGCCGCCGCGCTGCACGCCGCCACCCGCCTGCGCTTCCACCCCGCCACCTCCGACGGTGTCCCCGTCGCCGTGCGCCTGCCCTTCACCTACCGCTTCGAGCCTCCCGTCGCCCAGGCGCCGCGTGCCCTGCTCACCGGCCGCGTACGCCAGAAGGGCACCCGCAAGCCCATTGCCGGCGCCACCGTGCAGGCCGGTGACGCCACCGCCGAGACGGACGCCCAGGGCCTCTTCCAGCTCGAGCTTCCGCCCGGCAGCACCGCCCTGAAAATCTCCGCGCCCGGCCACCGGCTGCTGATGCTCACCGAGACACTCGCCGAGCATCAGCGGCTGGAAGTGCTCTATGCGCTGGAGCCGCTCTCGGTGAACCCGTACGAGACGGTGGTGCGCGCGGACAGGCCTCGCACCGAGGTCTCTCGCGTCACCCTGCATGACCAGGAGCTTCGCGAAGTCCCCGGCACCATGGGCGACCCCTTCCGCGTCGTCATGCTGATGCCGGGTGTGACGGCGCTGGCCTCGGGGCTCTCCTACCCCGTGGTGCGCGGCGTGCAACCCGCGGCCAGTGCCTTCTACGTGGACGGCGTGCGCGTGCCCTTCCTCTACCACCTGCTGGTGGGAAGCGCGGTCGTCCACCCGGACCTCATCGACACGCTGGACTTCCAGGTCGGCGTCCCTTCCGCGCGTTATGGCAGCCTGCTCGGTGGCGCGGTGGATGCGCACATCAGCCGGCCGCGTGAGCAGGGGCTGCACGGCACCGCCTATGTGGACCTCATCCACAGCGGCGCCTTCATCGAAGCCCCCTTCCCCGAGACGGGCACCACCGTCACCGCCGCCGCGCGCGTCAGCTACACCGGGCTCATCGTCACCCGCGTGGTGAATGCCATCCACGGTCCGGAGACCTACAAGAATCCCGACGGCACCGTGCTGTACACCGACCTGGGCGAGCCGAAAATCTACGCGGACTACTGGGACTACCAGGCCCGGGTGGAGCAGCGCGTGGGCGAGGGAGGGCTCCGGCTGCTGGTGCTGGGCTCGTCGGACGCGGTGGGCCTCAGCGCCCGAGACCCGAAGGTCCAGGACGATGGTGGCATCGGGCTGCTCTTCCACCGCGTGGACCTGCGGGGCCGCCATCCCTTCGCGGGCGGCGAGGCCGAGGTGGGGCTCACGCTCGGCTACGACCGGCTGGGCCTCAACTTCAACAAGAGCGGCCGGGACCCGGGCAGCTATGAGCTGACTCAAGGTGCCGTGACGCTGCGCACCGGCTACACACGTGAGCTGTCCAACGCGCTGACCGTGGAGCTCTTCGGACAGGTCGAGCGCCGGAGCGCGAGCCTGGAGGCCTCGGGAACGTTCCGTCCCCAGGGGCCTGGCGACGGCAGGAATGTCTACGACCGGCCGGACATCCTGGCCACCTTCGCGGGCGTGGGCGCGCAGCTCACCTTCAAGCCCACCGCGCGATGGACGCTGGTGCCGGGCCTGCGCCTGGACAGCTACCACGGCTTCGGCCTGGACACCTCCGTCGCGCTGGAGCCGCGGCTCGCCGTGCGCCACGCACTCACCGACACGCTCACGCTCAAGACGGGCGCGGGCCTCTACCACCAACCCGCCACCGTGCTGCTGCCGGTGCCGGCGGGAGAGATGCTCGCGCTGGAGCGCGGCCTGCAGCGCGCCGTGCAGGTGTCGGCGGGCGCGGAGTGGCGGCCCCACCCGGAGCTCGAGGTCTCCGCCGAGGGCTACTACAACGCCCTGCCGCGCACGCTGGAGTTCAACTTCGAGGACGTCATCAGCAACGTGCGCCGGCGTGGGCTGGCGGCCGAGGACATCCAGAGCCATGGCCACAGCTACGGCGTGGAGCTCATGGTGCGCCGGCCGCTCGGGCGGCGCTGGTTCGGCTGGGTCACCTACGGCTACAACCAGAGCCGCCGCTTCGAGCGCTACACGCGGCTGGGAGCGAATGGCGAGGAGCTCGGGCCCGCGGAGGGCCTCCTACCCTATACGTTCGAGCAGGCCCACTCCGCCAACGCCGCGCTCAGCTACCGCTTCGAGTTCGTGACGGTGGGCGCGGTGGCGCACTTCAACACCGGGCGCCCGGAGAGCGGCCAGTTCGGCTACCGCACCATGCGCCCCGGTACCAACGCCGAGGGCCAGACGGACTGGGTGCCCGTGAGCCGCGACGCGGTGGACCGGCTGCCCTCCTTCTTCCGGCTCGACCTGCGCGCGTCGAGGAGCCTGGTCTTCGAGAACTTCCTGCTCGACGTCTACCTGGATGTCTTCAACGTCACCGCGCGCCGCGAGGTCCTCTACCAGGACTACGAATATGGAACGTCGTCCGGCCTCCCCAAGGGGCTGAAGAAGACGGGCTTCGGCCTGCCCGTGGTGCTGCCCACCCTCGGGGCCAAGGGGACCTTCTGACCATGCGACTCTCACGACTGCTACCCCTCTGCCTGGCCATGACGGGCTGTGTGATGGACCCGGATGAGCCCGTCTTCCTCTCGGGCACCGTGCTGGAGGCGGACGGCTCGCCCTGGCAGGGCGGACCGCTCACGCTGATGCGCCCGCGCACCGTCGGAGAGGGCGCCACCGCCTATTCGGAGTACGAGCCCTGGGGCGAGGTGCCGGTGGCTGCGGACGGTGGGTACGTCCACCGGCTCGCGGCTCGGGACACGGGCGCGGACGAGCTGCCGCGCTCGTCCCCATGGTCCGACGTCACCGCCTTCCAGCTCCACCTGCCCACGGGCGTGGATGGGGCGGGCGACTACATGGAGTTCCACTTCAAGCGGGACGTCCACCTGCCGCCGCTGCGGCGCTGGGACAGCCGCGTGCGCCTGGTGGAAGTGGCGGCGGGGCTGCGTCTGGCCTGGGAGGCCGTGCCGCCTGCTGGCGACATCCCGGAGCCGCGCGTCTTCGTGCGGGTGCACGGCGCCACGGGACTCGCATGGCTCATCCGCGAGGGTGAGGGCGAGCCCTGGCTCTACCCGGAGCTGCTGGAGGACTTCACCGACGGGCAGGCCCGGGTGCAGGCGCGCTCCCAGGGGCTCCGTCCCTGGGTGCCCGGCCCCGACATCGACACGGGGTACTCCGTCATGCACGAGGCGCCGCCCGTGCCGCTGCCCTTCACGGGCCGGGTGCCCGCCAGCCGGGGTGCGGATTGCCAGGTGGAGAAGCTCGTCGTCTCGCCCTGCCCCTTCACCGACGGCAAGCTGGGCGCCGTCGTGCTGCCGCGCCCGGGCAACTCGCTGGCGAAGGAGCTCGTCGTGCGGCTGCGCCAGCCCCTGCGGCCCGCGCGCGTCATCGTCCGGGGGCTGTACAACCCGGCGCCCGAGATGGTGCTCCATGTAGAGGGCTCCGCGGACGACGCCACGTGGCAGCCCCTGGGCCAGAGCGCGCCCCTGTCCCGGGGTGACGAGATTCCGGCGACGAACGACTTCAGCACCCTCGGCAACGCGCAGCACTTCGTGGACGTGCGGATGCCACCGGGGGCGCCCATGGTGACCCGGGTGCGTCTGAGGCTGTCATACGCATCCACCGGAGAAGGCCAGCCGCCTTCCGGCCCTGGCTACTTCGCCACGCTGCGCGAGGTGTCTGTCTTCGCCGCGCCCTGAGGCAATGCCTCCTCGCGGTCGGCCCCCATGAGGAAGATTCCGGGCCGGCCACGTTGAGGAGGTGAGGGCGCTCTTGCTGGAGCGCCTCACCCACCCGCCGCACCGACTGGATGGACGGGTGGGATGTCCGTGGTTTGTGGAAGGGAATGGGAAATGAGTGAAATCGCCAATGCGCTGGGGATTTGTGCGCTGATTCTGGCATTGAATCCCGGCTGCTTGCCGGGCCGCGGGGGCGGGGGCGGAATCGCCCCTGCCAGGTAGGGCCAGCTCTTCAACTGCACGCACGTCAACGGCCCCACCGCCCTGGCTTTGTGCGGGCGCCCGGGACAGGCGGGACGCCCGCGAGGGACGGCGCTCAGATGAAGTAGTCGGGGAGCAGGTCCGCCCCGGGGACCATCTGGTACTTGTCGAAGTCCTTCACGCCCACGGAGCGGAGGACGTCCTCGTCGATGCAGAAGTTGCCGGTGAACTCGCGGCTCGGCTTGGTGAGGATGGCGTAGGCCGCGTCGGCCATGATTTCCGGCGTGCGGCAGCCGCGAATCGTCTCGTCGCCGCCCAGCAGGTTCTGCACGGCCGCCGTGGCGATGACGGTGCGCGGCCAGATGGCGTTGACGGCGATGCCGTCGTCCTTCAGCTCCTCCGCCATGCCGAGCACGCACATGCTCATGCCGAACTTGGCCATGGTGTACGCCACGTGGGGCGCGAACCAGCGGGCCTCCATGTTGAGCGGCGGCGAGTTGTTGAGGATGTGTGGGTTGCTGGCCTTCTTGAGGTACGGGATGCACGCCTGCGAGCAGGCGAACGTGCCGCGCGTGTTGATGCCGTGCATCAGGTCATAGCGCTTCATCGGCGTCTCGAGCGTGCCCGTCAGGCTGATGGCGCTCGCGTTGTTCACCAGGATGTCGATGCCGCCGAACGTCTCCACCGCCTTCGCCACCGCGGCGGCAATCTGGTTCTCGTCGCGGATGTCGACGACGCAGGGCAGCGCCTTGCCTCCCGCCTTCTCGATTTCCTCCGCGGCCGTGTAGATGGTGCCGGGCAGCTTCGGGTGGGGCTCGGTCGTCTTGGCGGCGATGATGATGTTCGCGCCGTCCCGCGCCGCACGCAGCGCGATGGCCTTGCCGATACCCCGGCTCGCGCCGGTGATGAAGAGCGTCTTTCCCTTGAGCGTGGACATGGTGGCTGTCCTATCGCCGTGGCGGCATCCGGTCCAGCCCCGCCCTCACCGCTTCGACCGCTCCAGCTCGTCCACCAGCAGCTCCGACACCTTCCGCACCCGGGGGATGTCGAGCGCCGACTTCGCGCACACCAGGTGCACCTTCCCCGTCGCGAACGGCCCCAGGTCGAGGTCCAGCCGCACCAGCCCCCGCTCCCGGCGGAAGCGGTGCGGGATGTCCCCCTGCACCAGCGCGCCCACGCCCGCCTCCACCGCGGCCACCATGACGAGGTAGTTGTCCGCGGTGAAGACGGGGGCGAAGCCGGGAATCATCGACTCCAGCTGGGGATTGGGCGGCACCGACTCGAAGGGCGGCGCCCAGGCCACCCACGGTATCTGCTGGAGCGTCGGCTTTCGCGGCAGCTTCGCCTTGAGGGACTTCGACACGAAGACGGCGTTCTGCACCTCCAGCGTGTAGACGAGCTTCAGGTCCGCGTTCGTCGGGGGCTTGAAGCGCAGCGCGAGGTCCGCCTCACCGCGCGCCAGGTCGAGGTACTGGATGGCCGACAGGACCTCCAGGCGCAGGCCCGGGTGCTTCTGGGAGACATGGCCCGCGAAGGGCGCCAGGAAGTCGAAGCTCGCGAAGGGGCTGCCCGTCACGCGCACCAGGCCCCGGGGCGAGTTGTCCGTCTTCTCCGCCGCGCGATGCAGCTCGCCCGCCCACTCGGCCATCTTCTTTGCCGGGAGCACCAGCCGCTCGCCGGCCGCCGTCAGCGCCGCGCCGTCGACACTCCGGCGGAACAGGGCGGCGCCCACCGCGTACTCCAGCGCCGCCAGCCTGCGGCTCACCGTGGGCTGGCCGATGCGCAGCGCCCGCGCCGCCCCGCTGATGCTGCCCGTCTCCGCGATGGCCAGGAACAGCCGCGCGTCATCCCAGGAGATATCCATGAATGCATGACCCCATGACGGATTCGCCGTTTCCCATCCATTCTGACATCGGTACCTTTCGCCTGTCTCGAAGTCACGGAGTCCTCCATGCGCGCCAGGCTGATTGCCCTCTCCATCGTCGCCGCCCTCGGCGGCACCCTCGCGGTCGCCGGTGTCGTCGGCTTTGCCACCACCTCCCACGAGGCCCGGAAGTCCTCGCTCGGTGTGGCCCGCCCGGCGGCGGACCTGCTGGCGGTGCTGGACCAGCCGGGCCCGGTGGAGCTGGAGACCGTCGTCTCGGCGGACTGGGCGGTGGAGCGCGGCGGCCTCATCAACCTGGACCACCCCACCGCGAAGGCCGCGGGCCTGAAGAACGAGGACGAGCCCATCCAGGTCTTCTTCCACGCCATCCGCCATCCGGAGAAGGGGCTCTTCATCGTCGACACGGGCGTGGAGAAGGCCCTGCGAGACGCGCCCGAGCAGTCGGCGATGAGCGGGCTGGTCCGGAGCGCCATGCAGATGGAGAAGCTGAAGGTGCTGGCACCGCTCGGCGAGTGGCTGGCGAAGCAGCCTCGGCCCCTGGCGGGCGTGTTCCTCACGCACCTGCACCTGGACCACATCACCGGCATGGCCGACGTGCCCGGGGGCACGCCCGTGTACACCGGCCCCGGGGAGGCCTCGGCGCGCATGCTCCTGAACGCCGCCGGGCAGGGCAGCGCCGACCGCGCGCTGAAGGGCAAGCCGGCCCTGTCCGAGTGGACGTACTCACACGAGGCGGCCGGCCTCTTCGAGGGCGCGGTGGACATCTTCGGCGACGGCTCGGTGTGGGCGCTCTGGGTGCCGGGGCACACGCCTGGGAGCACGGCGTACCTGGTGCGCTCGACGAAGGGGCCCGTGCTGCTGCTGGGCGACGCGAGCCACACGCGCTGGGGCTGGGAGCATGACGTGGAGCCCGGCACCTTCACGGCCGACGGGCCGCGCAGCGTGGAGAGCTTCAAGAAGCTCCGGGCCTTCGCCGCGGCGCACCCCAACGTCGACGTGCGCGTCGGGCATCAGCACTGAGGTCGGAGTTTCTTCGGGGGGTGGTGAGGGATTTCGGAGTCTCGTGACGTTGAAGCATCAAGCCGCCCGTGCTGGCACGGGCGGCGGACTCGCTCGTGAGGCCCTCGATGACGTCCCTCCGCCGCTCCGCCCGGGTGCTGCTGCCGTGTGTCCTGCTGCTGGCCACCCTCTCCGGCTGTGATGCCCCCCCCCGCCCCACTCCAGACGCCGGGACGCCGCCTCCCGAGGACGCAGGGACACTTCCCTGGGACGGCGGCTACACCGTGCTCGAGGAGCGCGGGGACAACGCGGAGGACCCTGGCGTGCTGGCGCCGTGCGCCTTCCTGCCCCCGGTGGGAACGACGCCCGCCACCTGCGCCGAGCCCTCCCAGTTCGACCTGTCCGCGTGCAACCTCGCCTCGCTGGGCTCCGTGCCGGGCGACGGCATCTACCAGGTCCGGCTGCGCCAGGAGGTGCCCCTGGAGGACGGCGGCACCGGGGGCGTCACGTCGCACATGTACACCCAGCTCCGCTCCGACGGCGGCACCACCACCCTCAACGGCATGCCCGTCGGCTCGAAGCAGCAGGACGCGCAGAGCCTGTTCCTCGGGATGACGCTCCAGCGGCCGAACGGCTCGGTCAACCGCTACGCCCTCGCCGGCTGCGAGTCACCCGAGCCGGGCCGCTTCACCGGCTGCCTCGCCATCTGCGCCAACGGGCGGGTCCGCACGAGCGCCACCTTCGAGGCGCTCCGCCTGACGTGGGAAGGCCGTGAGCCCGAGTCCTCCGGTGGACTCCAGCGCGTCTCCGAGTCCTACGTGGCGCAGGGCCTGCCCGTGGACGTCTACGTCGCCAGGGAGCATGCCTATGTCGTCTCCATCAACTTCTACAACCGCCCCGGCAAGGACGGAGGCCTGTCCGTCTTCGACGTGAAGGACCGGAGCAAGCCCGTCCTCAAGAAGGTCATCAGCCTTCCCGGCGACAACTACTGGAATGGCGTCTGGGCCAAGGGGAATGCCCTGTACGTCGCCAGCGCGGACTCGGGCGTCGTCGTCTTCGACATCTCCAACCCCGCCGACCCGGTCCTCCTGCGCAGCCTGCCTGGCGGGGCGCCGCTCGATGTCCACACCGTGCTGGTGGAGGGTGACCGGCTCTACGGCATGTCCTTCGCGCCCACCGGCGAGACGCTCGTCTTCGACGTCTCCAACCCGCTGGAGCCCGTCCTGCGCCAGCGCATCCACTTCCCGGCCGGCATGCTCGGCGACGTGCCGCACGATGCCTTCGCCCACGGAGACCGCCTCTACCTGAATCACACCACCGGCGGTTACTTCGTCCTCGACGTCGCCAACCTCGAGGACGTGAAGCTGCTGGGCACGTACCCGTATGCGAACGGCTACAGCCACCACAGCGCGGTGGGGACGTTCGCCGGCCGCACCATCGCCTTCGAGGGCTCCGAGGGCCCCGGCTCCCACCTGCGCATCCTGGACGTCACGGACCCGGCCCACATCGTGAAGATTGGCGAGTTCCAGCTCAGGTCCGCCCCCGCCCTGTCCATCCACAACATGCTGCTCGTGGGACAGCGCCTGTACGTGGCCTGGTACCAGGAGGGCGTGCGCGTGCTGGACGTGTCCAACCCCACGCAGCCGCGACAGGTGGCGCACTACAACACCTTCCGCGAGACGGACCCGGAGCGCAGCGATGACATGTACGAGGGCGCCGTCGGCATCCGCGTGCCCGGAGATGGGTACGTGTACGTCGTGGACACGTCACGCGGGTTGCTCATCTTCAACGCCTTGTAGTCGCGTGGGCGTCCCAGGGCCGCCCTCCCACCCGCCGTGACACGCGGCGACACGGGGCGTCCGCCTCGGCGGCTCCGCGTCAGGGAGGGCTACAGTCGACGTCGCTGCAGAGCCCGTCATGAGCCAACACGCCGCTTCCTCACCCCGACTGGATGTCTTTGGAGACGCGCTGCCTACAGGGGCGCTGAGCCGCTGCGGCACACACCGCCTCTGGCACCCTCCCCAGGAAGACGGCCTCCCCTACGAGCTGCACGCGGTGGCCTTCTCGCCCGACTCACGTCGGGTGGTCTCGGCCACCGGGCCGACGGCCCGCATCTGGGACGTGGAGGACGGCCGTGAGGTCGCCGTGCTCTCCGGCCATGTGGGCTACGTGCACGCCGTGCTCTACGTGTCCGGCACGTGCATCGCCACGGCGGGCTCGGACCAAACGGTGCGGCTGTGGGATGCGGCGAGCGGCGCAGAGCTCCGGCGGTGGACGGTGCCTGGCAACGGCATCAGCCGCCTCGCGCTCTCTCCCGACGGACGCACGCTCCTGGCCGGAAGCCGGGGCTTCGCCGTGCTCGACCTGGAGGCCGGCGCGCTCGTCCGGTGCGTGCAACCCGAAGGCAGTGCCGGAAACACGAGCGCGCTCTCATTCTCTCCCGACGGCGCACGGGTCGTCCTGCTGGAGCGAACCTTCGAGCCCTGGCGCGTGTGTGTCTACGACACGACCACCTGGACGATGCAGTGGTCCGCCACCGGCGAGCTGTATGAGCGCTTCGCCTGGGCGGTGTTCTCCGCGGATGGGCTGACGGTGAGCTGCGCCCATACCGGGCCCGGGTTCCGGAGCGCCGTGCGCACCTACGACGCGCGCACGGGCACGCTGCTGGAGGAGGCCCATGACCAGGGCGGCCATCCCGTGTCCCTGCCCGATGGAGGGCTCCTGCGGATTGCTCACGGCCGGCTGGTGCTCTCCCGTGGGGGCGTACAGGAGCGGACGCTGGAGCTTCATTCCGCCACGTACTCCGGGAGCTGGGAGCCCGCCGTGTCTCCCGACGGCAGGTGGGTGACCTTCGCGCACGGGCCCGCGACGGTCCTCCTCGTCGATTTGCACACCGGGGCGACGCGGCCCGAGCACGCCCACCGCGACTGGGTGCGGCAAGCCACCTTCTCCGAGGATGGCACGCACCTGCTGACGTACTCCCAGGACGGGACGGTGCGGCGCTGGGACTGCGGCTCGGGCCGGCAGGTGGAACGCCGGCGGCTGGAGGAGAACGATGGACGCTTCATCCACCTGCGGGACGGACGCGTGCTCGTGGGGGACAGCAAGCGCGGAACCATGTTCATCCACGACGTCCTCGCCGACAGCAAGGTGGACCTTGAGGACGCCTTCTCACCCTACTCGGCCATCTGGTCCGAGGACCGCGCGCTGGTGGGGACGATGCTCTTCGACGGCGAGTCGGAGGTCCTGGTGAATGACACGCGCACGGGCAGGCGCCTGTGGACCCTGGTCATCTCCGCCGACTGGCCCGAGCTGCTCGCGGTGTCCCGCCGCTTCATCGTCACCCGCCAGCGGCCCGGAGCGACGGAGTCCGGCAGCACCGCCCTGCATTTCTGGGACGTGGAGCGGGGCACGCTGAGCCTCGAACTGCCCAGGCCCAAGGGGGTTCGCTCACGCGGGTTCTCTCCCGACGGAGCGTGGTTCCTCTTCGAGGAGGGCTCCCAGGCCGTCACCCAGGCAGTCATCCTCGTCGACCTCGCTTGTCCGGAGCGCCGCATCCGCGTGGAGACGCGCGCGCGGCTGACGGCCGTCACGGTGTCCAGGGATGGGCGGCTCCTGGCCACGGGAGACGCGCTGGGCGAGGTGCGGGTGTGGAGCACGGACGGCGCCCTGCTCGGGGCCTTCGAGGGACACCGGGCGCTCGTGGACACGCTGGCCTTCTCTCCGGACGGGACGCTGCTGGCCTCGAGCGGCGCGGACACCACCGCGCTCATCTGGCCTCGCAGCGCGTGGAGCTGAGGCCTCCAGCACTTCACGTCATCCGGTGCGTCCGGAAGTTCTCGAACTCCCACTTGAAATGAAGCCGGAGCTTCTCGACGACGTGGTGCCAGCTCTCCGCCTCGCAGGCCGCAACGGTCCGCTCGAGCCACGTCCACAGGTCGTCATAGTCGAACCGACGCATCACCAGCAGCGCCCGGTCCGCCAGGATGTTGTCCCTGCCCTCGAGGGTTTCCAGGCCGGCCGGAGTCGCCACCAGGAGCACGAAGGTGTCCGTCTTCTTCGCGGCGCCGTGCTTGGGCCCTATCTCCACGCACACCCAGAGGGCGACCTCATGCGGGTCGTCCGGCAGCCACGCCCTGAGGTTCTCGACCTCCCCGCAGTAGACGTGGCGAATCACAGGCTTCAAGCACCCTCCTGGAACATGGACCGGCTCCAAGGCAGACGCCTCGCGCGCCGTCCACCTGACGCCTACCACCAGGCCTCCACCTGGCTGCCCACCGTCCAGCCCCAGGTGCCGCTGCCGTAGGGCGCACCGTCCGGCGTGGTGCCCACGACGCCCCGGAACGCACGGCTCCACCAGGCCCCCGTCCCGAACAGCCGGAGCACGGGACGGGTGAAGTACCCCCGGCCCCGAGCGAGCTGCAGCAGCGCCGTCACCTTGGTGAGCCCCCCGCGCCGGTCCAGCAGCGCGTTGTCCACGAAGTCATGGCCCAGCTCGAACCCTACGTGCACGTGGTCCGTCACGTAGTACAGGGGCCGCACACCGGTGCTGAACCACCGCACCGTGTCGTCCTCGCCAAACCCCCGGTCCTCCCAGCGCAGCACCAGCCCCCACTGCAGGGACCACGGCGCCTTCGGCTCCAGCACGAGGCTGTTGTTGACCTCCCAGGCCCGGGCCCGCACCAGGTCGTAGTCCTGGTCCTCACGCACGAGCCGCGCGTTCGTCGCCCCCTGCGTCAGCGCGGCGCCCTTCCGGTACAGCACGGCCACCGTGTTCTTCACCGTGTCGAACCCCAGCACGCCCTCCTGGTCGTGCCAGAACCCGAGGCCAAAGCCATTGCGCTCGAGATATGCCGGCGAGGCATTCGCATGCCGGAGCGCGTACTGCCCCCAGAGCGTGAGGACACCGCCCGGGTTGGTCCGCAGTCCCGAGAACCGCACGTCCAGCGTGGTGCCGTTGAGCACGCCGCCCTCCGGAGCGTCCGGGTCCTCCAGCCGGAACAGGGCGGCCCTCAGCTGGCGCCCTTCCGACATGCGCCACTCCAGGCCCAGGCCGGCGTGCGCGCCCTGGCCGGGGTTGAGCCAGAAGTAGTCATTCAGGTGGATGTCCTTGCGGTCGTAGTAGCGCCGCCCGAGCCACACCCCGAACCCCGGCAGGAAGTTCTCGAACGCGAAGAAGGCCTGGGCGATGTCATTCACGCCCAGCTCGAAGCTGCGGCCCATGGGCGCGTAGCCCGCGGTCAGGAAGTAGCCCTGAATCGTGGGCGCATCCGGCCGCTGCACGTCACCGAGCCGGTAGCGCCCGTCCGCGCCCAGCTCGAAGTAGGTCTCCGGCTCGTTGCCGAGCCGGTACTTCGCACGGGCACCGGGCGCGATGAACGCGGCCTGTGTCGTGCCGTCCCGGCTGGTGCCAATCCCGGCGCGGAGGTAGCCATCCAATCGCAACTGGAACTGGCCCCACTGGAGGTCGGGCTCGTCCGCGGCCGCCCGCTGCGCCAGCAGCACCGCGAGCACGACGAGCCCACGGAAGCGCGGCGCGCGGCGCGCGGCATCCCTTGCCTCTGCTCGACTCGTTCCCATGGCAGCCCCCCGACACACGGTGCCAGCACCGCCAGGATGCGCGCATGGGCGACCCACGGCGCGCCTCAGGGACTGCTTCGCTCACTCAGGGACACTCCGCGAGGTCCGGGATGACCCGTCATCGACAACAGCCAGACGGTGTCCCGCGATGCGCTGAACATCGCCGCCATCAACCAGGGCCCCGGCCAGATGCCGCGACTTCACCTGCAACTTCGACGACCGGCACCAACCTCACGCCCGGCTGGGGCGAATTTCGAACTTCGCGGCTTCATCCCAGTTGCGTCTGTGTCAGGGTTTCGGTCTCCCCCGAGACGGCACCGGTGACACATGGCACAGCGGAGCGCCCCCAACCAGGTTCCGGCGCAGCGGCCGGCGCAGTACGCGTCGTCCGACGTCGGCTCGCTGAAGCAGAGCGTCAACCTCTTCCGCGGCTCGGTCAGCTACCAGCGGCCCCTCGTCAAGCTCCCGGGGAAGCTCGCGGACGACACGCTCGCCGTGGAGCTGACGCTCTCCTACGACAGCTCCATCCACCAGGCGGCGACCCGCTGGAACCTGGAGGCGCCCACGGGCGTGGCCGGCCTCGGCTGGATGCTGCCCGGTGAGCGCATCGTCGCGGAGTCCGACGGTGCCCTGTCGCTCGCCGCGCGCCGCTTCAGCATCGAGTCGGGAGGCACCCGCAACCGGCTCGTGGCCACCACCCGCCCCTGGGTCCGTGCCCTGCTGGAGGCGTCGCTCTGCGCGCAGCTCGGCGGGCCTGGCGTCACCTCCGGGCTCATCGCCGCGTTCGCCAGCGCCGGGCTGCCGCTCTCCGCGCAGGCCACCGTCAGCGGCCAGGGGCCGTGGGAGGTGGATGACCCCGTACACGAGCAGTCCTTCGTGCTCTCCGAGCAGGCCGGCCCTGGCGGCACCCCGGTGCTCGCCGTGGCGGCGGGCGGCCTCGGCTTCGAGCCGCAGGACTTCAGCTTCTGGCGCGTGCGGTACTACCCGGCCTACGAGCGCTGGGTGCTCGTCGACGACTCGGGCACGCAGCGCGTCTTCGGCGGCGGCGTCTCGCGGACACCGGAAGGCTTCGCGACCAGCGCGGGCCAGGGCATCGAGTGGGGCGTGCGCTTCGGCGGAGCGCGGGGAGGCTGGACGGGCAGCTCCCTCCGCGCGGAAGGACAGGCACAGTATGCGCGCGCGTGGAATGTCGTCGCGCGCGTGGACCGCTACGGCGACCGCGTCACCTACGCCTACAAGCCGGTCGAGCAGCGCGTGGGCGCGGAGGGCCTGCCCTACACCAAGGCCTGCTACCTCTCCCGCATCACCGGCGTGGGCGGCCGCGCCGTGGAGCTGGACTACGCACCCAAGTGGTACACGCCCAGCGTCCACGAGTACCAGGACCCGCACAAGGCGCTCGTGCCCGCCGCGGAGGGCGCGGAGCCGGAGAACCTCGACACCCCCAACGCCTTCCAGGACTGCTACGAGACGCACTACCTCACGCGGCTGCGCGTGCTCGACGCGGAGTCCCGGGAGCTGTACCGCGTGGAGCTGGAGTACGCCCCGCCGCGTGCCCTGCCCGGCGCTTCCGCCGAGGCGTCGGCCGACCTCTGCAAGCGCTACCTGACGGGCATCCTCGAGCGGGACACGTCCGGGCGCTCCCTGCCTGGCTACGTGTTCGAGTACGCCCTGGGCGAAGACGAGCCCAACCCGGGCGCGCTCACCCGAATCACCTACCCCGAGGGTGCGACGGGCACCTTCGCGTACGACGGCCCCGTCCCGCTGGACATCTGCGAGCGGGACCAGGTCGTCGCGCCCCCTCCCAGCTTCGGCACGGGCCACACGCCCTTCGTCTGGCTGGGGCCGGACTACGCCGTCACCTGCTGGCTGGACGGCGAGCGCAAGAAGCTGAGCCTCCAGGTCCACACCTGGACGGGACGCTGGCAGGCCAGCACCGTCAGCGGCGACCTCGTGTTCGACGGAGCGCAGGCCCTGGACCCGGACTCCCTCTCGGGTGTCACGTCCGGGGACTTCTTCGGACTGGCCTACCGCGTCGGTGACGAGCTGCGCGTCCACCCCTTCCGGCGCAGCACGCTGCGCGCCTGGGAGTGGGAGCCCTACGCGGGCGAGGGCGGCACCTCCTGGCTCACCTACGCGAAGGCGACGACCGCCCGGCTCGCCGCCGGAGAGCGCTTCCTGCTGGCGGTCATCTCCGGCTTCGACGGCGCGGGTGACAGCCTCTACCGGCTGACGTGGAACTGGCAGCGGCGCACCTGGACCGGCGGCGACGCGCCCGCCGTGCGCGGACGGACGATGCAGGTCCTCGCCCAGGGTGAGCGCTACCTCCTGTGGCACCACCTCAACGGCGAGGGCACGGTGTCACTCACGTGGCTCGACGGTGACCACCGGTGGAACGACGGTGGCTCCCTCGACGTGGACCTGGGCCCCTCGCAGACGGCCATGGCCTGGGCGGACGGTCCCTCCATGGTCGCCTGGTGCGAGGCCATCGACTCCAGCCCCACCGGCCGCTACGCGCTGCGCGTGCGCCGGTGGGACACCGACTACAGGTTCCAGGAGGCCCAGGGCGCGGACGGCGAGGACCTGCGCCTGTCCTCCGTCGCGCAGGTGCCCGCGCCCTCGTGGCCGCCCACGCCCACGGTGGCGGGCAACGAGCTGGTGGGCACCGACCGGTACCTGTGGCGCTTCGACGGCGTGGGCTGGAGCTTCTCCGAGGCGCTCTCCGACCAGGGCCGTGGCCGGCCGGGCTGGCTCGCGTACGCGTACGGGCGGGACGTGGTGGTGCAGGTGCTCAACGTGGCGGACGCCATCACCACGCGGCTGCTCGCGTACGACGCGGACACGGGGAGCTTCGCCCGCGTGCCCAGGACGCTGCCGGCGCTGCCGCCCGGCGAGGACTCCGGCTACCCCGCGGCCACGGGCGGAGACTTCATCGTCGCCTCCGACACCGTCTGGTACCGGGGCACCTCTGCGTCGTGGTCGGGGCCGGAGAGCCAGCAGCCCGTCTACGCGGGCGCTCCGTCCGGCGTGGACTCCTTCAGCGTCGTGGACGGCGCCCCCGAGTTCGTCGCGTGGCGGCTTCCGCCGGGCAAGGGCGCCGCGCAGCTCGCGCTCGCGGTGCTGGAGAACGGGCGCGCGAAGTCCACGTCCACCATCGTCGGGCAGACGTACCACAGCGCGCTGTCTCGCGACGGCATGCTGTCGCCGCCCCGCGCCGGCAAGAGCCCCGCGGGCCCGAGCACCTTCGTCACCTATCCGCAGACGGCGCCCGACTTCGACCGCGCGCCGTGGCTCGCCCTGCACCGCTTCGTGGGCAATGACATCCAGGGCCCGCTGGTGGACTGGCCGGTGCGCTCGCTGAACATCGACACCGGCTTCGGCGCGCCGCTGCGCTCCACGTGGAGCTTCGACCGCGTGAGCGCGGCCTGCGACGCCTCCGGCGACGTCATCAAGTACTACCGCTCGACGGCGTGGGAAGGCTGTGACGACGCGTCCGCGTCACACGGCGGCCGCACCGTGACGACCTACGACAACGGGGCGACGCCGGGCGGGCTGAGCATGCTGGACGGCCAGCCCCTGCAGACGCTCACCTTCGAGGGCGCCGCGCTGTTCGCCGCGCCCACCTCTCCCGCGCTGGGCCTCACGCCCGACGTGCCGCCCGGCACCCCCGTGCCCGACGCCCTGCGCGCGCTGTTCCCCGCCAGCGTGGCCCTGTCCTCCCAGGCCGTGTACGAGGCCCGCAGCGTCGAGGGGCGCTACCTGTACTGGTCCGTGGAGGACCCCGCCACCGGGCGGCTGTACAACGTGGACAGCGACGAGGACGCGAAGTCGCCCACCGCGGTGCGCGGCTACACGGGCCGGCTGGTCGCCAGCGAGACGAACACCTGGGACGTCTTCACCACGCGCGCCGGCTTCACGTCCCTGGCGGACGCCGTCGCGGGCGCGTGGAGCGAGGTGGCGCTGCATGGCGCGTACGTGCGGCCCGCGACTATCAGCTCCATGAAGGACGGCCTGCCGCTGGTGACGCGCTATGGCTACCTCGGCGGCTTCCCCGCGCCGCTGACGGGCGGCACCACGTCCGAGTCCTTCGACACGCGGGACGTCTACGGGAAGACGTGGACGACGACGATGTCCACCACCTTCGCCGCCGCAGTGCCCGCGTACCGGGCGCTCGCGTGGGAGAACGTGCTGACGCTCGTCGCGCAGCTTCGCACCCAGGTGCAGCCCACGGGAGGAGCGGTCTCCACGTCCGCGTGCGCGGCGACGACGTTCGGCGCCTTCCAGGCCGGTGGCGGCTGGACGGTGCTGGACGTGGCCGCCCGGTATGACTGGGGCGGCTCCACGGCGCCGGATGCCGCGTGGTTCCCCTTCTCCAGTGCGGGCACCCCGCCTCCCGAGTGGTACGCGCGCACGCGCATCCAGACGCGCGACAGCGGCGGGCTCGCGACGCTGTCGCTGGATGAGTTGGGGGTGGCACACAGCACGCGCGTGAATGACTCCGGGCAGCTGCCACTGCTGATGGTGACCAACGCGGACCTCGCCGCCCAGGAGGCCGACGCGTGCGGCTTCGAGCCCCAGGAGTCGCTGTCCGCATGGACGTTCGCCGGGGGCGCCGCTGTCGTCGAGACCCGCGCCCACACGGGCGTCCGGTCCGCCTGGCTGCCGGGCGGCACGGCGACGCTGACGCGCGCCCCGCTGACGCCCGCCGCCAACGCGCGCACCTACGTCGCCGGCTGCTGGTACACGCGGCCCAGGGGCGCGCCCGCCGGGGGTGCGCCCGCGCTGGTCATCACCGTGACGTCCGGCGGAGGTGCGGCGGGTGAGCCCCTGCGCCTCCCGCTGGAGGACACCTCCGGGCGGTGGGCCTGGGTGCAGACCGCCATTCCGCTGGCGGAGCACGCCGCGCGGCTGGCGTCCGGTGCGCCGCTGTCCGTCGAGCTGCGCGTGGAGGCCGGCGGCGGCGAGGTGTGGGTGGACGACGTGGGCTTCTACCCGCGCGAGTCGCACGTCCTCGCGCAGTCCTTCGAGCCGAGCACCCACAAGCTCACCGCTCACGTGGGCCTCGGAGGGCTGACGTCGCGCGTGGCCTACGGGCCGGCGCGGCGCATGCTCGGCATGGTGCGCGCCAACGGCCAGCTCCGGAGCCTGCAGCTCGAGTTCAGCTCCCGGCAGCGGCACGCCACCTTCTCGCCGGAGGACCCCAACACGCAGGTCTCCATCAAGGCCACCCGAGGCGGCTCGCTGCAGACGTTCCGCGACGGTGAGGCGTGGCGGGACGCGTGGGCACCCTCTCCGGATGGCGCGTGGCGCGCGGACGGAGGCGTGCTGAGGCATGAGGACTCCGCGGACGCGTCGCTCACCGCCACGGCGACGGAGACTGACGACTGGGCCCTCTACGTCGAGCCGGTGGCGCTGGACGGCGGGCCGGCGCGGCTGGCGCCGGGCTTCGGCTTCACCGTGGGCGAAGCCGCGCGGCTGTCCTGGGACGGCGCGTGGCGCCTGGAGGTGGGCGGCGTGGAGGTGGCCCCGGTGGGCGAGGGCGCGTCCAGCCCGGCCTCGCTCCTGCTCGTGGTGACGGGAGGCCGGCTCCTCTTCTGGACGGACGCGGGGCTGGTGTTCTCGGTGGCCGCCCAGGTGCGCGGCGCGCCGGTGCTCACGTCGGGCACGGGGACGCTGGGCCTGCGCAACCTGGCGTGGGTGGAGGGCCCCTCGCTGGAGGCGCGCCTGCAGGACGCCACCGGCACGGACCGCCAGTTCCACGCGCTCGGCGGCGCCACCTACCTCGTCACCCAGCGCATCCAGGACACGCTGGGACGCGACGTCGTCAAGACGAAGCCCGTGCCCGGACACTTCGGCTCGGACGCCTCGCTGGCCCCGCTGCTCTACCGCCCCGGGCTGGTGGACGTGGAGGCCTTCGAGGCGTCGCTCGCGGGCAGCGGGGTGATGACCGGCGACGCCGCGGACTACTGGAACGGCGAGGCAGACCGCTCGGCGGATGGCGGCTACCCGTACACGCGGCAGCGGCTGGAGGCGTCCCCCCTGGGGCGCCCGGTGGAGGTGGGCCTGCCGGGCGCGGCGTGGGCCATCGTCGACCCGTACACCACTCCGGAGGCCTCGCGGCCCACGACGAAAATCCACTACGCGGCGAGCACACCGGTGCTGCCCGGACTGGGCCTGCCGGCCACCGACTTCCGCGTCACGACGTACGTGTCTCCCACGCGGGAGCAGCGCCTGCATGTGACGGACGCGAAGGACACGCCGCTCGCGCGGCTCGTGCCGCTGGCGGACGGCGCCACGTTCGTCTCCGCCGCGGCCGTCTCCCTCGAGCCGGGCGGCACGCGCACCCGCAGCATCCTCCCCGACGGCTGGAGGGACGGCACGGGCACGGCCATCGTCCGCGACTACGACTGCCTCGGGCGGCTGCGCTCCGAGTCCACCCCCGACTCGGGCGAGTCCCGCTACCTCCATGACCGTGGCGGCCTGGCGCGCTTCGTCCAATCGTCCGTGGACGCGGCGGACGGCCGCATCACCTGGATGACGTACGACGTGATGGGCCGCATGACGGCGCGGGGCCACGTGGCGGGCGCCTGGGACGAGCCGCTGCTGAGCACCCGCGCGAACACGCCCGGCTGGCCGCTGACGGACCCGGCCAGCGGCGCGGTAACCACCGGGCTCTGGCACTACGACGGCGACGGCAGCGACCCGCTGGCGCTCGGCCAGCTGATGCGCACCCGCTCCCAGGACACGGGCGCGCCCGCGGCGGTGGAGTCCACGTACCGCTGGACGCCCCTGGGGCTGCTCGCCGCGCGCGCGCTGAGCGTGACGTGGGACGACGGCGAGGTGACGGGGCCCTACGAGGTGGACTTCGGCTACGACAACACGGAGGCCACCGTGCGCATCGGCCTGCCCCGCTCGCTCTTCCCCGAGCCCGGCCTGCTGCGCTACGGCCGTGACGCCCTGGGCAACGTCACCTCCATCCAGGACGCGACGGGCGCGAGGCTGGCCTCGTTCGAGCTGGATGCGATGGCGCGGGTGCGGGTGAGCCAGGCGGGCCCCGTGTCCTGGGCGTTGGACTACGACTCGCCGGGCCACCTGCTGGAGACCTCCGCCACCGGGCAGACGCGCGCCGCGCAGGGCTATACCTTCTCTCCCGACAACAACGTGCGCGGCGCGAGCGCGTCGCTCGGCGCGCAGCGCGAGCAGCTCGCGTACGGCTATGACGGGCTGGGCCGCATCACCGCCGCGGACACGGTGGAGGGCGTCGGCACTCCGGAGCAGTTCCAGTACGACGGCGACCTCAACGGCAACATCCGCCAGTTCTCCGGCGCCCGGATGACCTACGTGGCGGGCACCAACCGGCTGGACGCGGTGGCCTGGCCCGACGGCGCGCAGACCGCGTACACCTACCGCGCCGACGGCACGGTGGCGTCCCGCCGCACGCTGGGCGCCGGCCCGGCGGACCTCGACTTCACCTACGCGCCCGGCACGGTGCTGCCCTGCCGCATCACCGTGCGCCCCGGCGCCAGCGACGAGCGCACCGTCGAGTACGCGTACGACTCGGACGGCCTGCGCGTGGCCACTCGGGTGCGCGGCTCGGGCGGCGAGGAGCGCCGCTTCCAGTTCCCCGGCCAGGACCGGCCGCTGTTCCGCACCGGCGGCGGGGACACGGTGCTCTTCGTGCCGGGGCCCACGGGCCTGCCCGTGGTGTACCGCAACGGCGCCCGCTACCACGCCGCGAGCGACAGGCTCCAGTCGACGCGGGCGCTGTTCGACGCGGAGGGCGCGCTGGTGGCGGGCTTCGGCTACACGGCCTTCGGCTCGCCGCGCGACACCGCGGACGCCGCGCCGTGGATGAGCCAGCGCTACACCGGCGCCGGGTACGACGCGGAGACGGGCCTCTACGACTTCAACGCCCGCCTGTACGACCCGGCGGTGGGCCGCTTCTACTCCACGGACCCGGCCAACGAGTTCGCCAGTCCCTACAGCTACGTGGGCAACCACCCCACCGCGCTGGTGGACCCGACGGGGTGCATCTCCGACGCTGGCCGGACGACCCTCGCCGTGTTCCTCGGCGTCGTCTCCGTGGGCGTCACCGTGGCCGGGCTGTTCATCCCCGTGACGACGGGCCTCGCGACGGCCGGACTCATGGCGCTCTCCAGCACCTTCTCCGCGGGCGCGTGGAACGGCATGATGTACGCGCTGACCACCGACGACTGGAGCACGAAGGAGTTCCTCGGAGAGATGGCCGTGGGAGGGGTGACTGGCTTCATCCGGGGTGGCATGGCGGGCGGAATCCGGGGCGGCGGCAAGAAGCGCCGCGAGCAGCGTGTGAAGGGGTTCCCCAATCAGCTCGCCTTGCTGTCCGCCGAGGAGCAGCTGGAGCCCTCCCGCTGGACACGCGTCAAGACGTGGCTGTCCGAGGCCACCTACTGGGACAAGCTCGAGAAGAGGCTCAACCCCGCCCAGGACGCGTGGGAGCAGTTCATGGTGGCCTTCCCGCTCAGCCTGGTGGGCAACACGGTCGGCTACACGGTGGCGGGGCTGGTGTCGATACCGCTGACGAACCTCGTGTACGAGCGGGACCTGTTCGAGACGGACAAGCAGGACAGGTGGGACGTCGTCGGAGACCTGCTCTGGGGGGCCACGGTGGGCATCGCGGGCTCGGCCTTCGGCTACGCCAGCAACCGCTACGCCGTGAAGGACCGGGCCATGGGCAAGCTCGGCGCCATGAGCACCGCCGGCAAGGTGGCACTGGGCGGAGTCGCCGCGGTAGGCGTCCTGGGCGCCAGCGCGGTCGCCCTCGTCCCGGCCAACCTCATCATCGACGTGGCGGGAACGAATGAAGAGTCGTGAAGCCCGGGCCCCTCTCGGGCGCGGCGACAAGGAAGGCCGATGAGAATCTGCGTGAAGACGGCGGTGATGCCGAAGGACAAGACGTGGGCCTCGCCGATGCGGGTCGACTTCAGCGAGGACCTGCTGCCGGGTGAGCGCGTGCTCGCGGCGATGGCGGGGCTCAGCTACTTCCGGACGTACTACGCCGACAACGGCGCCACCTCCGAGCCGGTGGGCCAGCTCAGCGTGACGCTGGTGACCAACCTCGCCGAGGACGCCGTCCTCGTCACCGCGAACCTGGTGATGACCAACTACACGGGTGGCGAGGCGGCGAGCTCCACGGATGGCAGCGGGCACGACAGCTTCGTGCGCATCACCGTCGTCGCCGCGCTCGGCCGCACCATCTCCAACAACCAGGTGGTGGCGGGCAACCTCTACGGCCTCAATGGGACGTGGGGCGAGTCCATTCCCATTGCCTCCTCGACGGCGGACACGCGCGCGTTCCTCTCCGGCTTCTTCATCGCGGGCACCAGCGCCATGGAGGTGAGCAGCCTGTCGCTCACCACGTCCATGGCGAAGCCCGGCGGAGCCCTGGCGACCGTGTCGGGGACGGCGTCGCTCAGCGGAGACGAGGAGCTGACCGGCAAGGCGGACGTGGCCTTCCTGTCGACGGACGGGGTGACGTCGTACCGGGTGCTGTCCATCGACACGAACTCCGACCAGTGGGACGAAATCAGCGAGAGCCTGGGCGTGAAGTGCGACTTCAGCGTGAAGCCCTCCCTCGCGGAGGGTGAGACGGTGCGCCGGGCCGGGGTGCTCCTGCAGAACGTGACGCTCGACCTCGAGGACGACGAGAAGAGCGACCTGGAGCTCTTCGAGGCGGGCGTCACCTCCGACACGCTGAGCATCTCCGCGGATGGCAGCATCTCCGGGACACTCATCATGAACATCTTCAACTCACGCTCGGGGGACGACTACGGCATCGAGCCACCTCCGACGAGCAACCTGACTGCGTTCGTGGTCGCCGAAATCTCACGGCGGCCGGCCGGAGGTGCACGATGAGCTGGGAATTCGGCTACCAGGAAGTCGCCTCTGGCGACACGGCGACGTTCGACTTCTCGGGGGACGTGGCGCTGGCGCTGTACGGCATCTCGCGCTTCGACATCACCTTCGACATCGATGCGACGGTCATCGGCCTGGTGGGCTCCAGCATCTCCGGGTTCGGGGTGCAGCTGACGCGGGAGAACGCGGGGGAGGACAGCCGGCGGCAGGTCAAGGTGAAGGCCACCGTGACGGGCACGCCCATCACCGCCTCCCGGGTGGGGGTCACTGTGCTCGCGTGGGTGGGGGGTGCTTCGAGCACGCGGTTCATCGTGAGCAGCTCGGGCCTGGCGACGGGGGAGATGTCGCAGCCGCAGAGCGTGGTGGCCTGGCCGGCGTTCGCCTCCGCCGTCCTGACGGGCTTCAAGCTCGCCTACACCTCTGGCAGCCACGACGTGAGCGGGGTCGGCGCCTCGGCGGGAGTCGCGGCGTCCATCACCACTCCGGGCGCCGCCTACGTCACGGGCGCGGCGACGCTGACGGGCGACGGCGCCTCCGGCTGCACGGTGGACCCGTCAGGACTGGTGCTGGCGGACGCGGAGGAGGGGGCGTGGTTCGGGCTCGTCTCGGACGAAGCACAGTACGAGGTCGATGACACCAACTGGGGGACGCGGCGGCTTCGCGTGGAGACGGGTGCGCCCGTGCCGCTGAAGGGCGCGGTGGTGCTGCTGCAGTCCTTCTTCGGGCGGTTCAAGGCGACGGCGTCCGAGCCGGTCCCCGTGTACAGCGTCAGCATGGGCGCGGGCGTGCCGGTGCTGTCGGCGGAGAATGGCGTCTTCGAGTTCGACTCCACCCGGTGGCTGACGAACATCTACATCGATACGGCGGTGGGGAAGACCTACTACGACCCAGCGCAGACCTACTCGGCCGTCTATCTCTGGGCCGCGCTGTAGGTGACAAAGGGAAGGACCGGGTGGCGCGGCGCGGTTCACTCCTGGTCCACAATCCAGCCCCCTTCACCGAAACGAGGGCTCCCATGCGCGCCGTCCAGGTCGTCCCGCTCCTGCTGCTCCTGGCCTCCACCGTCTCCTGCAGCAGCGCGCAGACGGTGGAGGACCCCGACAAGCCGCCTCCGCCGAAGACGACGGTGGTGGTGGAGAACCAGAAGACCGTCGACTTCAACCTCTACGTGCTGAACGGAGCGGGCCGCGTCCGGCTGGGCACCGTCCCGGGGATGACGAGGCGCACCTTCACCCTTCCCCACCACATGATTGGCACCGCGGACCGGGTCCGCTTCGGCCTGGAGCAGATTGGCACCTTCGGGGATGACGAGCGCATCGGCACCCGGCGGAGCTACACCAGCGAGGAGGAGCTCCCCGTGCGCGCCGGTGAAGAGGTGTCGCTGAGCATCAAGTAGCGCGTCAGTCCAGCAGGTGCGGGTTGCGGAGGATGAGCAGCCCCGCCTGCACCATGGCGGTGTACTCGTTGAGGTGGCCGCCGGCCATGAGCGCCGACACGTCGCGGCTGCCGCCCGCGGCGAGCGCCTGGTCCACCTTCTTCTCGCCCTGGTTGTACGCGGCGAGCGCCAGCCGCCAGTCGCTGTAGCGCGCATGCAGGTCTGACAGCAGCGCCGCGGCGGCCTGCGTCTCACGCGTCACGTCCAGCCGCTCGTCACGCGTGGCGCTCACCTCCAGGCCGTAGCGCCGCGCCGTGTCGGGGATGAACATCCACACGCCCGCGCCACGCAGGCCCGGGGCCAGCGACGGACGCCCGTCCGTCTCCGGCATGTTCGTCGCGGCGGACTCGATGAGGGCCACCGCGAGCAGGCCCTCGGGAAGCCCCTTGGCGCGCAGCGGCCCGGCCAGCGCCTCACGCTGCGGCGCCAGGTTGGCCAGCCCGCGCTTCATGAAGGCGCGGCCCTTCTCCGTGGAGAGGAGCTTGTTGAGCTGCTCCACCACCCGCGCGTCCACCACCACCGGCAGGTCTCCCTCCGGCTGGCTGGACTTCACGAGCGCCTGCGCCTCCGCCAGCGTCACCGTGCGGCCACGCGCCGCGCCCTGCGCCAGCGTGGCCAGGGGAAGGAGGATGAAGCACAGCGCGGCCAGGAGCGCCGGGGCGCCGTGGGAGCGGAGGGGACGGGGTTGGAACAGCATCTGGATTCTCCGGGTGGTCGGGTGGGACATGCCGGTGGCTCCGGCGGGAAGGGGCGGTGCGCCCGGGAGGGAGAGCGCCGCCTGCAGCAGGCAGCGGGCGTAGGCGTGCACCTGGGCACGGCCGCTGGCCACCAGCGCCTCGTCACACGCCAGCTCCTGCAGCGCGACGAGCCAGCGCGACAAGAGATGCGCGGCCGGGTGCCAGAAGAAGGCGCCGGTGAGGACGAGGCGCGCGAAGGCCAGGTGCGTGTCGCGCTGGCGGTGGTGCTGCAGCTCGTGCAGCACCGTGAGCCGGAAGACCTCCGCGTCGCCGAGGAGGACGGGCGGCACCACCACATACGCGGAAGGCAGGCCCCGGAGGCGCGGGAACCACGCGGAGAAGGCGGGCATGCCCTCTTCGCCCAGCACCACCCGGACGCGGCCCACGCTCCGCACGCGGGGCAGGGACTCCAGCCGGCGCAGCAGCCGCTGGTGGCGCACCAGCGCCCGCGCGGTGAAGAGCGCCGCGCCCACCACCAGCGCGAGCGCGACGAGCGGCACCACGGGCGGCAGCGACGGCGCGGCGGCGCGCGGTGTGGGCGAAGCCCTGGCGGCGGGTGCGTCCCACGCAGGCGCGGGGAGCCTTCCAGCATGGCGCGCCACCGAGCGCTCGAAGGTGAAGAGCGGCCCGGCTGGAGCCAGCGCGTGCGCGGCCGTGGCCAGCAGCGGCAGGACGAGCGCGAGCAGCAGCGCGCCCCGCCCCACGCTCAGTGACTGGCGGGCGGACAGCGGCGCGCCCACCTTCGCGAGCAGCGCCAGCGCGCCTCGCGCCAGCAGCAGCGCCACCGGGAGGAGCAGCGCCACCGCGACATATAATGATGCGAGCTCCCGGAGGGCGGCACTCACGGCTTGCCCCCCTTGGACTGGAGTAGCTTGCGGATGCGCTCCACCTCCTCGGGAGGCAGCGGCACCGCTTCCACCAGCCGCGCCACCAGCGCGGACGGTGTGCCGGCGAAGACGGTGTCCACCAGGTGGCGCAGGCTCTGCGCCTCGTAGGTGTCCCGCGGCAGCACCGCCGAGTACAGGTGGCCACGCCCCTGCTTGCGGCTCTTCACCACGCCCTTCTGCTCCAGGATGCGCAGCACGGTGGAGACCGAGGTGTACGCGAGCGCGCGCTCCGCCGGCAGCGCGGCGAGCACGTCCGCCACGCTCACCTCGCCGAGTCTCCAGACAATCTGCATCAGCTCGAGCTCCACCGGCGTCAACGGCCGGGGCGCTTCGGGCTCGGGTTTGCCAGTCACGCGGAACCTCCGTGAGCAGCAAACTACTAAGACCTTAGTTGTTCGTCAACTAAGGCCTTAGTTGATTCATGGCGCCGGGGTGTCGGCGTGGCTCACACCCCCAGCGCCTGGCGCAGCTCCGGGAGGCGCTGGGACTTCACGGCGCCGAAGACGAAGCGGTCCGGCCGCAGCACCACCACGTCGGCGGTGTAGCGGGAGAACCACTCGGTGAGCTTCCCGGTGACGTCCTCGACGGCCGGGGCGTCCGCCTTCGCCGGGCCCTGCGCCGAGGGGCGGAACGTCAAGAGCCGGCCGCCCAGCGACTCCGCCAGCCCGCGCGCCGCGGCCAGCTCGGCCGCCGGAGCGTCATGCCGGCACAGCACGGTGAAGTCGTTGCCCAGGGTGTCGTCGAGGAGCACCTCCTCGCCGGACTCCAGCCGCACGCGGGGCTGCGGGAAGTACGTCCCCTCCGCCGCCTTGCCGGCCGCGGGCTTGCCGCCGAAGTAGTAGCCCCGGTCATGCAGCGGCGGCTGCTTGAACTCGAAGCCCTGGATGAAGCGGCGCACGCGGGGGATGCGCTGCATGGTGCGCATCACCGCGTCGCGCGCGGCGGCCACCCAGGGGTTGCGCGCCAGGAAGAGGTGGCCCACCTGCACGCAGAGCTTCTGCACCGCCTCCACGTGCGGCCGGCGCTCCTGCTCGTAGGTGTCCAGCAGCGCGTCCGGCGCCTGCCCGTGCAGCACGCGCTTGAGCTTCCACGCCAGGTTGGACGCGTCACGCAGGCCGGACACCAGCCCCTGGCCCATGAAGGGCGGCATGGTGTGCGCCGCGTCGCCCAGCAGGAAGACGTTGCCGTCGCGCCAGCGCGCCGCGTTGAGGCAGTGGAACGTGTACACCTGCGCCCGCTCGATTCGGACCCGCGACGGGTCGATGTAGGGGGCAATCAGCTTCGCAATCGTCTCCGGCCGCTCCAGCTCCTCGCGCGTCTCGCCGGGGAGCATCATGAACTCCCAGCGGAGCTGGTTCACCGCGCCCGTGGCGACGAAGGCCGGGCGCTTCGGGTCGCACACGAAGCGGCAGATTTCAGGGGCCGGGCCCTCGATGGTGCCGGACACCGCCAGCCAGGGCTCGCCGTACGCCTTGCCCGACATCTGGATGCCCATCGTCTTGCGCACGCCGCTGCGCGCGCCGTCACAGGCCAGCAGGTACCGGCCGCGCACCGAGTGCTCCGCGCCCGTGACGGCGTCCCGGTAGCGCACCGTCACCCCGGACGCGTCCTGCTCCACCCGCTCCACCGCCATCCCCTGGCGCAGCTCCACGTGCTCGAAGCGCTTGAGCCCCTCGCGCAGCTCGCGCTCCAGCAGCGGCTGGTGGAAGAACCACAGCGGCGTGTGCCCGAAGCCGAAGTCGGTGTCGCCGGTGTGCACCTCCGCGAAGCGCTGGCCGGTGCCGCCCACGTACTCCGCGAAGCGCGTCTCACGCATGTCCTTGCGCAGCAGGTCCAGCAGCCCCGTGGCCTGGTAGATGCGCAGCCCCTCGTCGTCGCACGAGAAGGCGCGGGGCTCGCCGTGGGGCGCCGTGTCCCGCTCCAGCAGCAGCGTCCGCACCCCCATCAGCCCGAGCAGGTTGCCTGTCAGCGCACCCACCGGACCGCAGCCGCTGATGATGACATCTACCTGCATGTCGGACTGTTGGCTGTCGCAACCCATGGTGCCTCCTTGGGCAATCTCTCGCATATTGATTAACCCAAGGGTGTGACCACGCTGTGACGGGCGAAAGTTTTCGGAACGCCTTTGACAGGCCATCCACCCAGAGCGGCGAGCTGCCGTATGGCGGAAAACCCACACGCAAAATTTGTCACCCCTGGGGCAATCCCTACCCGTGACGGATGACCGGGTATGGCGTGTTACGTTCCGGGCTCTCCCATCCGAGGGGGGCCCGGGGAGGACATGGCAGGAGACGACGTGTCAGGTACGGCAGGCGTCCGCCTGGAGCTCCTGGGCGAGGCCCGGCTCCGGTGCGGCGAGGCGCTCATCCCATTGGAGCGTCGCACGGCCGGCGTGCTGGCATGGCTCGCGCTGGAAGGGCCGCACCCCAAGTACCGGCTCGCGGGCCTGCTGTGGGCGGACTCCAGCGAGACGACGGCGCGCAACAACATGCGCCAGCTGCTGCGGCGGCTGCGGCTGGCGTGCGCCGCGGAGCTGGTGCAGGGCACGGACGTGCTCTCACTGTGTGAGCGGGTGGTCACGGACGCCGCGGAGCTGCAGGCGCACGTGCTGTCGGGGCGGTACGCGCAGGCCCTGGCGCTGGACGGCGTGCTGCTGGGTGCGCTGGAGTACGACGACTGCGCCGAGTTCCAGTCGTGGCTGGAGGGTGCGCGCGAGCGGGTGGACAAGCTGCGCCGGCGCGCCGTGCACTCGGAGTCCGAGGCATGTGAGCGGCGGGGCGATTTGTCCGGGGCGCTGACACTGGCGGAGCGGCTGTTGGGGATGGACCCGTACTCGGAGGAGGCGTGGCGGCGGCTGATGCGGCTGCACTACGTGTCCGGGGACCGGATGGCGGCGCTCAACGCCTTCGAGCGGTGCCGGCGCCTGCTGCGCGAGGAGCTGGCCACCACGCCGCTGCCGGAGACGGTGGCGCTCGCGCGGGAAATCGAGCGGGGCCCGGCGGCGGGCAAGCCCGCCACCGTGGTGAAGGCGAAGCTGCCGCTGTCGGTGCTGCGCCCGCCGGTGCTGGTGGGCCGCGAGCGCGAGTGGGCGCGGATGGAGGCGGCGTGGGAGGCGGGGCAGACCATCTTCCTCTTCGGCGAGCCCGGCGTGGGGAAGACGCGGCTGGCGCACGACTTCGCCGCGTCGCGCGGCGCGCACATCTCCCTGGAGGCGCGGCCGGGAGAGTCGAACGTGCCGTACTCCTCGCACGTGCGGCTGGTGCGGCAGCTCTTGGCGAAGCGGCCGGACACGAAGCTGGAGCCGTGGGTGCGGCGCGAGCTGGCGCGGCTGCTGCCGGACCAGGCCGGGCCGGAAGGGGTGCCCCCGCCCATGGCGGACGAGGCGGACCGCAGCCGCTTCCTCGAGGCGCACTGCGAGCTCATCTACCAGCTGTGCGCGGGGGTGGACGCGCTCGTCGCGGATGACCTGCAGTACATGGACTCCGCCACGGCCGAGTTCGCGGTGCTGATGCTGTCGCGCCGTCACGCCCCCGGGCCAGGGGGGCGCTTCCCGCGCTTCATCGACACGTTCCGGAAGGACGAGCTGTCGCCCCAGGCGGCCGCCTGCATCCAGCAGCTGGTGGTGGCGGGGCTGGCCGTCGTCATCGAGCTGGCGCCGCTGGGCCTGGACGCGGTGGGCGCGCTGCTCAACAGCCTGGACCTGCCCGGGGTGGACCGGCTGGTGGGCGACGTGTCGCGGCACACGGGCGGCAACCCGCTCTTCATCACCGAGACGCTCAAGCACCTGCTGGAGACGGGCGGGCTGGAGCGCGGCTGGCCCGAGCACGTGCCGCCGTCCGGCCGGGGCCAGCAGCTCATCCAGCAGCGCCTGGAGCGGCTGTCTCCCTCCGCCCTGCAGGTGGCGCGGCTGGCGTCGCTGGCGAGGACGTCCTTCGGCCTGGAGCTGGCCGGCGAGGTGCTGGAGATGAACACCCTCTCGCTGGCCACGCACCTGGCGGAGCTGGAGGCGGCGCAGATCTTCCGCGGGGAGCGCTTCACGCACGACCTGCTCTTCGAGGTGGTGCGCCAGGGTGTCCCGCGCTCGCTGGAGGCGCTGTTCCACCGGCGGCTGGCGGCGGCGCTGGAGCTGCGCAAGGCGGCACCGGCGGTGGTGGCGCAGCACTGGCTGGACGGCGGCGAGCCCCGGCGCGCCGTGCCCTTCCTGCTGGCGGCGGCACATGCCGAGGCGGGGGCGCTGCGGCACCTGGAGGCCGCCCTGCTCTACCACCGCGCCGCCGCGCTGCTGGATGAGACAGGGAATGCCGACGAGGCCGCCCGCATCAGGTCGCGGGTCCGGGGCATTCCCAGCGCATAGCGGGCCCCCGCCGAAAAGGCAGACACCGCGTCGGACCCCGCCGGCTGTTTCACGTTGTATCGGAGCCCGGCGGCGCGTCACGGTGAGCCCCCGCGGGATGTCTACGGGGTCTCCCTTATAAGGAGATGAAGGGCGGAAACCTGTCTGTATTGGAGGTGGAGACAGGGCCCCACACTTGTTTCGGCCCAAGGGCAAGCACTTATTTCAGATGGCATTGCGCGTCATCCGCTTCCCCCCGTCTGTATCACCCCCGAGGGCAGGTCGAGTGCTCGGAACCACACGGAGCCTTGCCCCAGCGGTCAGGTGCCTGCCTACCCAGCGGTGCAAATTCTCACCGCATGACTACGACGATTGAACATGCCGGGTTCAACAAGGTGACGTCGCTGTACCCCGAAGAGCAGGAGCTGATGGCTCCGGATGCGCTCGAGCTGACGCCTCAAACGGCGAATCAGTTGCGAGCCAAAGCCAGCCATTGGCTCACGCGCGCGCAGAAAGACTTGCATGATGCCATCTTCGCGCGCGATGGCTCGGATGAGAGCCTGGACCTCTACGCGAGCGCTCGCGCGGAGCTCGACTCGGCCGAGGCCTGGGCCCTGCGCGTCGCCAAGGCCCTCAGCCGCCAGCGGGACTGAGCCCCGGCACCGCACCGGTCCGGTGCGGCCCTCCAGCGCGCTCGCCGTGGACGGAGCGCGCGGGCCTACCGTCCGCGCGCTTCAGCTCGCGGCGCCCGGTGAGCCCCCCGCGAGCGGCGCGGGGGCGGGCACGGGCGGACGCTGCTCCCCATAGGGGAAGTAGTCCTTGAGCTTGAGCAGGTGCTTCTCGAAGAGGTTCCAGCTCACCAGCGCCAGCCCCAGCGAGAGGCCCGCGGCGACGACATAGAAGAGCAGCTGCATGGGGATGTCCGTCCCCCCCACCGTCTGCAGCGGCAGCTTCAGCACCGTCCTGCGCAGGATGGCGTCCAGCGGCGAGTGGATGAGGTAGATGGCGTAGCTGTACTTGCCATACGTCCGCAGCAGCTTCGACGAGAGGAAGCGGTGCAGGGGGTGGCCCGGCGCGACGGCCACGGCCTTGTACACCCCCGCCGCATAGACGATGGCGATGGCGGTGTAGCCGCCCGTGCGCTTCACCAGCTCGTAGAGCGGCCCCACGGGCATCACCACCATGACGAGCACCAGCGGCACCGCGGCGTACACGCCCCAGCGCATCCACGGGAAGGCCTTGAGCCCCAGTCCCTCCGGGTGGCGCAGCGCCAGGGCGAGCAGCCCGCCCAGGGCCAGCGAGTCCACGCGGCTGAACGTCGTCACGTAGGTGCTCTCGATGCTGGCCCCGGCCAGGGCGAGCCCCACGCGCACGGCGAGGGCCAGGGCGATGGTGCCCAGGCACAGCCGGATGGCGCCCCGGTACGACACCGCGGCGATGAGGAACGGCCAGACGATGTAGAACTGCTCTTCAATCGCCAGCGACCACACCACGCCGAGGATGGGGTGCGTGGTGTCCACCCACAGCTGGTAGAAGTTGGAGAGGTACAGCAGGTACCAGACGGCGCCCTCGGTGGTGATGCGCTCGTCCAGGTTGAAGCGGCCCGCGAGCGCCGGCAGCACCAGGAACGAGATGGCCAGCGTCAGGTAGTACAGCGGGAAGATGCGCAGGAAGCGGCGCATGTAGAAGTTGCGGAAGAAGTACGGCTGCCCCTTCGCCTCCCACAGGATGCCGGTGATGAGGAAGCCGGACAGGACGAAGAACAGGTCCACGCCCGTCCATCCCGCGCCCGCCAGCCACCACGTCGCCTTGCCCACGGCACTGCCGGCGCTCAGGTGCGTGGTGTGGAAGAAGACCACCAGGAGCACGGCGAGGCCTCGCACGCCATCCAGCACGGGCAGGTGGCCCCCCAGGCGCGGGCCGTGCGCCGCCGCGGAGTCCGGGCGCGCGGAATTGGGATGCATGGAAGACATTTACCAACAACGGTTGCACCCCAACAAGACCGCCTCCCTTTGCGGCAGGGCAGGCAACCAGGCGTGTTTGCTGGCTCAACCCGCCTTCGCCGGCCCCTGCCCTCACGGGCGGATGGGGAAAAAGCACGGGCGGGTGAAACTCCGGACGGGCTCGTGACACGGTGAGGCCGTGGCTCTTCTTTCCGCGGTGAAGATGGTGCTGGCAGGTGCGCCCCCGTCCGACATGGACCGGGAGCGGGCCCTGCTGCGCCGGGCGCGCGCTGGAGACCCGGCGGCGTTCCGGACGCTCTTCGAGCGCCATGCCCCCGCCGTGTGGCGCTTCCTCAGGGACCTGCTGCGCGACGAGCCCGCGGCGGACGAGGCCACGCAGGAGACCTTCGTGCGCGCGCACGGGCGGCTCGGGGCGCTGCGCGACGAGGACCGGCTCGGCGCGTGGCTCCTGGGCATCGCCCGCCACGTGTACCTGGAGTCCCGGCGCGGCCGGGGCATCCACGTGGACGTGGACGACGAGGAGCACGCGAGCCGGGTGGAGGCGGTGCTGCCCACGCCCACCCCCGAGGACTTGCTGCTGGACCGGGAGCTGGAAGGGCTGCTGGCCAATGCGCTGGGCCTGCTGCGCGAGGAGCGGCGCGCGGCGCTGCTGCTGCGCATCGACCACGGCCTTCCCTATGAGGAGATTGCCTCGGTCATGGGCTGGTCCCTGCAGAAGGTGAAGAATGAAATCCACCGCGCACGGCTGCAGCTGCGCGAGCAGCTGGCGGCCCATGTGGGAGGTCGCCCATGAGCGCCTGCCGTGAACACGAGCTGGACGCGCTGCTGGCCGGAGAGCTGTCCCCCGAGGACGCGGCCCGTGTCGGCGCCCATGCGGAGACATGCCCCGCGTGCAGGCACGCGCTGACGTGGCTCCGGACGGAGCGGGGGTGGATGGCCCAGCGCGCGCGCCGGACGCCGGCGCGCCCCGCGCTGAGCTTCTCCGCGCTGGAGGCCCGGCTCGCGCGCCGTCCCGCCGTGGCGCGCTGGGTGCCCCACCCGGGCACCTGGACGAACTGGGGGAAGATGATGATGGGCGCCGCCGCCGCGGTGGCCTTCGTCGGCCTCAGCCTCGTGCGCGGGGGCCCCGTGTCGGGCGGAGACGAGCCCTGGAGCCGCGAGGTCTTCGCCGCCGCCCTGGGTGGTGAGGCGTGCGAGGACCCCTCCCGTGAGGCGGTGGCAGCGCTGGAGGCCTCCGTGGGCGCCTGCCTCGTGGCCTCGCCCCGGCTGTTCACCCTGCGCTGATGCCGCTGAAGCCGGGCCCCTTGAACGCGAAAGCCCCCGGAGCCAGGGCGGCGCCGGGGGCCTTGCTTCCTTCATGCGCCCGGGTGCCCCGCCTCGCTCAGGCGGGGCACCGAAGCCTCACGGCAGCGGCGCGGGCGGCCGCGGCCAGGTGTCGTTGGCGTACTTGATGGCATCGGCGGCCTGCACCAGGCCATGGCCATACTTCGCGTCCTTGAGCGCGGGCCCCAGGTCCTTGGCGCTCTTCTCCAGCGCCTGGCGCACCTGCGCGGCGGTGAGGTCCCGCCGCGCGCTCCACACGAGCGCGGCCACGCCGGCCGCGTGCGGCGTGGCCATGGAGGTGCCCGACTGGATGAGGTAGTCCGAGCCGCTGACGTCCACCGTGACTTCCCGGCCGATGAGCGACCGCAGGGCGCCGCCGCTGTCCAGGGCCACGGACGCGGTGGGCACCCAGTTGGCGGACGGCGAGGTGAGCGTGAAGTTGCCCGCCCCGTCCTCGGCATCGTTGTTGACGACGATGACCGCCCGGGCGCCCGCGCGGATGGAGTTGCGCGCCTTCTCCTCGAAGAAGATGCCGCCGCCGCGCTCGACGACCGCCACGAACCCCGAGCAGGTGGCATCCCCGCCGCAGGCCTCGATGCTGTCTCCCAGGCCGCAGTTGACCAAGCGGCCGGTGTACTTGCCGATGCCCGAGTACTCCAGCGGCGAGGCGATGATTTCCGTGCCCTGCGCGCTGACGCCGGCGAACGGCGCGGCGCCCCGGAGGGTGGCGCTCAGCACGCTCACGCCCGGCGCCACCAACGACACCTGGTCCCCGAACTGCGAGAAGCTGGCCCACTCACCGGCGAAGTCCACCGCGCCCACCGCAATCACCGTGGGGTAGGCCGCGGGGTAGGACACCTTGTCCGCGCCCGAGTTGCCCGTCGCCGCGAAGGACAGCACGCCCGCCTGCGCGGCCTGCTGGAAGGCCAGCCGCTCGTTGGCGGACTCACGCTCCGCGCCCAGCGACAGCGAGGCGATGTTGGCCCCCTGCGCCGTGCACCACTCGATGGCGCGGATGACGTCGTCCGTGCGGCCATTGCCGCGCACGTCCAGCACGCGCGCAATCAGCAGCGACGCGGTGGGCGCCACGCCCGCCACGCCGTTGGGGTCCGTGCCCTGGCGGACCGTACCGCCGCCGCCGAGCTGCGCCGCGATGGTCCCCGCGGTGTGGGTGCCGTGGCCGCCGCCGCGGATGGGATTGAGGTCGACGTCCAGCGACTCGTCCTTCGGGTCGTCATCGTTGTCGATGAAGTCCTTGCCGCCGATGTACGCATCCTTCAGCTCCGGGTGCGTGTAGTCCAGGCCGCTGTCGATGACGCACACCTTGATGCCGGTGCCGGAGCCCGCGCCGGTATCCAGCACGCCGTCGCTGTTCGCGTCCCAGACGGAGGGGGCCTGCACCATCTGGAGGCCGGGGGTGTACTCGCCCACGGAGCCGGAGGAGTTGGGCGCGCCGCCCAGCCAGACACTCGCGGGCAGCCGCGGCATGCCCATGGCGCGCACCACGCGGTTCTCCTCCACGAACGCCACGTCCGGGTCCCGGGCGAGCGCCTCGCGGGCCGCGGCCGTCACGCGCGCGGACACCATGTTCAGCCGGGGGAAGCGGTGCTTCACCTGGGCGCCGGCGCGCGTCGCCGCGGAGGCGAGCACGTCCTCGCGCGCCTTCTCGTTCATGGCGCTGGCGGACACGCGGGGCTTGTAGGTGATGAGCACCTCCTCCAGGCCGTCGCCCGCCGTCTCACCGCTGAGGCCGGCGCCCTGCTGCAGCCAGCCCTCCGCGGTGCCGGGGCAGGCCTGGGCCTCCACGGAGTCCTTGTTGCAGGCCACGAGGCCGCCGACCAGCCCGAGCAAGACCCAACGCTTCATTGTCGTTCTCCCTTAACGCGCCCCGGCCAGCAGGTGGTTGCGACGGTCCTTCCGGCCCCCGCTGGAGGCCGATGTGAACGAGAGGACAGCGTGTCCCGTTCCCGGCGCGCAAGTTAAGCACGACCGCCAGCCGGCCGCTCGCGAGCCTGTCAGGCGCACGACGGGTAGCGTCCGTCGTTGACACAGGAGGCGACGTTCCAGGGGCCCGAGCGTCAGGCCTCAGGCATCCGCGCTGTCCACGCCGAAGATGCGCAGCGCGTCAGCCGCGTAGGTGTCCAACTGCCGCTGCGTCTCGGCCGCATCCCACCCCAGGCGGGGGGCCATGACCTCGGCGGCCACGCGGGCGGCGGCGCGGCCCTGGTCTCGTGTCTCGAAGGCCACCTTGAGGCGGCGGATGAGCAGGTCGGACAAGGTGTGCGCCAGCTCGTGGGAGACGCCCCACGCGGCCTCGGCGGCGCGGTAGGGCAGTCCTGGCGCGAGCGGGCGGGCCAGCGCGGGCTCCTGACGGGTGAGGGCCCACACGCGGCGCCAGCGGCTGCCGTAGGCGCGGACCAGGTGGACGGCGGTGGCGGCGTCGCCCACCTCGGCGGTGGCGGCGGCGAACTCGGCGTCCATGCTGGGGATGTCGCCGCCGGGCAGGGGCAGCATCTCCGTGGGTGACTTCCGGTGGGGCAGGCTCAGGTGGCGCTCCACCGAGTCCACCACGTCGCGGGCCATGACGCGGTAGGTGGTGAGCTTGCCGCCGCTGATGGCGAGCACGCCGGAGGGGCTCACGTCGATGGCGTGCTCGCGGCTGGCGCTGCCCGCGTCGGCCGCGTTGCCCTGGTAGCCGGCGGCCACGAGCGGGCGGATGCCGGCCCACGCGCTCACCACGTCCTCGCGGGTGAGGTGGGCCTCGGGGAAGAAGGCGTTGGCGGACTCGAGGAGGTACGCGACGTCGGCCTCGCTGGCGCGCACCTCGGCCGGGTGGGCGCGGGTGGACGTCTCGGTGGTGCCGATGATGGTGAAGCCCTCGGCGGGCAGCACGAACATGACGCGGCCGTCCTTGGGGGACAGCAGCGTGAAGGCGTCGTTGTGGCGCAGGCGCTCGCGCGGCACGGCGAGGTGGACGCCTTTGCTGCCGCGCACCGCGGGGCTGGTGCCGTCGGGCGCATCCAGCTTGCGAATCTCGTCGCTCCACGGGCCGGTGGCGTTGACGATGGCGCGAGCGCGCACCGTGACTTCCTCGCCGGTGAGGTGGTCCACGACGATGGCGCCCTGGGCCTTGCCGTCCTGGAGGACGAGCCGCCGCACGGAGGCATGGTTGAGGACGGTGGCACCGGCCTCGGAGGCGCCCACGGCGTTGGCGAGCGTGAGGCGCGCGTCATCGGTGGCGGCGTCGTAGTAGCGGGCGCCGCCCTTGAGGTTCTCCATGCGCAGGCCGGGCTCCATCTGGTGGACCTGGCGCGCGTTGAGGCGCTGGTAGCCCTTCACGTTCCGGAAGAGGGAGAGGGCGTCGTAGAGCATGAGGCCCGCGTTGAGCTTCCAGCGCGGGACGCGCGCGCCTGCGTAGACGGGCCAGATGAAGGCGAGCGGCCGCACCAGGTGCGGCGCGAGTTGGAGCAGCCGTCGGCGCTCGATGCTGGACTCGAAGACGAGGCCCAGGTGGCCATGCTCCAGGTAGCGCAGGCCGCCGTGGATGAGGCGCGACGAGCGGCTGGAGGTACCGCTGGCGAAGTCCTCGCGCTCCACCAGGGCCACCTTGAGGCCGCGCAGCGCGGCGTCACGAGCCGAGCCCGAGCCGGTGACCCCTCCGCCGATGATGAGGACATCGAACTGCTGGGCGGCCAGGGCCCGCAGGCGCTCCGCGCGAGGCGGAGGGGCGGGAATGTCGCCCTCGTCGGTGGACGGCGGAAGCAGCGCTGCGGATTCGGAACGCACGGGAAGAGTTTAATGACGACGCCCCCGCCACGGAATCCGAATTCACCGCGCCGCGTCAAGCGCACTACATGCGGAGGTGTTCCAGGGGGTTGGGTGAGTGTGCGGAAGGGTGCAGCGACCGGGGAAGGGCGCCTTGCGTGTGCAGGGCAAGACGGATAGGAGGCGCTCGACCCCACCCCTCCCCTGTTCCGAGCCTGCGTGCTGAACCCCCATGACCGACGAGACCTGGCGTGCCTGGGACTGATGGTCCTGGTGTACGGGCTCGCCGTGTCGCCGGTGCTGCACGCGGTGGTGGGGCACGGAGGCGGGCTGGGAGGCACGAGGGCAAGGTACGCCCATGTGCATGACGGGGAGGGCCACACGCACGGTGAGCCCGAGCGCCCTGTCCACACGCCTGGGACTCCGGACGAGGGTGGGCCCGCGAACGGGCATGGGCCTGACGGGCACCAGCACCTGACGGGCTCGGTGGAGCACCTGCACGCGATGGCGGCGTCGTGGGTGGTGACGAAGCTGCCGCGGGTCCGTGGAGTGACGTGGTGGGCGGAGGTCCCGCGTCCCGTGTCCTTCGTGACGGGGGCCGCGCCCCGTCCGACGGCGATGCCGCAGGGCCCCTAGGCGGCACGCGCTGGAAGTGGGTCCACGGGTGTCGTGCGCCGAGCACGGTGCCGCCGTGAGACGCCTCCGTGTCGTTGCCTTGAAACCGTCCTGCCGGTGGAGCCGTACCTTGGGGCGCATGAGCCGCGTGTCCTGCGCGAGCGCATGAGTCCCCCGGGGCGTGTCCCGCACCGCTGTCTGTCATTCCATGTCCTTGTTCCTTCTGTCCGCGCTCTCGACGTGTGTGCTCGCCGTGTCCCCTGCCCTTCCCCAGGAGGCGGCGGCTGGCGACGCCATGCCCGGGGACAGGGCCAACTCGGCAGCGCCGGCGGAAGCTCGAGCCCAGGACACCGCCCCCGTCACGGATGCGCCGCGTGAAGTCCGGACCCGGGACGCAGCCGCACCGCTCAGGCCAACGCCACCCATCGCCCAGCCGCGAGACGGCGCCCTCCAGCGCACGCAAACTCCAACCGACGCCGAGGCTCCCACCCCGGCGCTAACGCAAGCGCCCCCTGACGCCGAAGACGCCGCCGTCCCATCCACGGAAGCGCAGCGCGCTCCCCAGGCGCAGGACACCTCGCTCCAGCCCACGGACGCGCCCACCGACGCGCCCGCGGAGTCCCCCTCCACGGTGGTCCGGGGCACGAGGCCCACGCAGAGCGCGGCGGAAGTGACGCTCGGCCGGGACATCCTGGACGCGGCGCCGCGAACGAGCGCGGTGGACCTGCTGCGCGCGGTGCCAGGGCTCGTGGCCTCGCAGCACAGCGGCGAGGGCAAGGCGCACCAGCTCTTCCTGCGTGGCTTCGACGCCCTGCACGGCCAGGACGTGGAGCTGGACGTGGGCGGCCTGCCGGTGAACGAGGTCAGCCACATCCACGCGCTCGGCTACGCGGACACGAACTTCGTCATCCCCGAAGTCGTTCAGTCGCTCGAAGTGACGGAGGGCTCCTACCGCGCGTCACAGGGAGACTTCGCCGTCGCCGGCACGGTGCGCATGAACCTGGGCGTGGCGGAGCCCGGCATCCACCTGGCGGGAACGCTGGGCCAGTACGGGCAGCGGAGGCTCGTCGTCTCGGTGCGCCCGGGAGAAGACGAGGGCACCTTCGCCGCGGTGGAGCTGGGCGAGGGCAAGGGCTTCGGCGCGCAGCGCGGCTACGGCCGGGCCTCCCTCCTCGCCCAGGCCACCGCGAAGCTGGGCGAGGGGCTCTCGGTGCGTGCGCTCGGCGGCAGCTACGTGACGCGCTTCGACTCGCCCGGAGTGGTGCGCGAGGACGACCTGCTCGCGGGCCGCGCCACGTTCTTCTCCCCGTCCACGGGGCGGCAGGGCGGCACGGCATCGAGGCACCAGCTCCTGCTCGGCGTGGAGCTACCGCGCACCGGCAAGGGGCGCACGAAGCTGGAGGTCTTCGGCATCCTCTCGGACCTGCGGCTGCGCAACAACTTCACCGGCTTCCGGGTGGACGCGCGCGGTGACGGCCTGGAGCAGACGAACGACGGCACCACGCTCGGAGCGCGCGCGGAGCACCGCCGCACCGTGACGGCCTTCGGTCGCCCCGTGGCGGTGGAGCTGGGCCTGGGCGCCAGGCGCGACGGCGTGGAGCAGACGCAGCGCCGCTACCGCGAGTCGGACGGCACCTTCTTCGCGGAGGAAATCGACGCGAGCTTCACGCAGACGGACGTCTGGGGCTGGGCCGAGGCGAAGCTGTCCCTGGGCCGCTGGGCCCTGCGCCTGGGAGGCCGGGCGGACGCGCTGGGCGTGGAGGTCTTCGACGCGCTCGCCTTCCGGGACCCGCGCTTCTACGACGGGCAGGGCTACTCGCGCAGCGCCTTCGGCATGCACCTGGGAGCGAAGGCGGGAGCGGAGTACGCGCTCGGAGACAGCGCGGACGCCTGGCGCCTGTTCGCCAGCTATGGAGACGGCTTCCGCTCGCCCCAGGCGCGCAGCCTGGCGGAGGGAGAGCGCGCGCCCTTCGTCTCCGTGCGAGGCGCGGAGCTCGGTGCCCGGCGCGACGGTGAGCGCTGGGCGGTGCAGCTCAGCCTCTTCGGCTCTCAGGTGGACAACGACTTCTTCTTCGACCACGCGGTGGGCACCACCGTGTATACGGGCGAGACGCTGCGCTCGGGAGTCTCCGCGGCGCTCCAGGCCCGCCCCGTGCCCGGCGTCGTCGCCTCGCTGAGCGCCACCGTGGCGCACGCGTACGTGACGGACACGGACACGCTGCTGCCCTACTTCGCGCCATTGGTCGCGCGCGCGGACGTGGGGTGGGAGCGCCCGCTGCCGTGGGCCTCCGCCACCTTCGCCGTGGGCACGGGCCTGACGCTGCTCGGCCCGAGGCCGCTGCCCTTCGACGAGCGGAGCAACAGCGTGTTCCTGGCGGACGCTCACCTGGAGCTGAGGCGGGGCGAGGTGGGACTGAAGCTGGAGCTGAAGAACGCACTCGACGCGCGCTGGCGTGACGGCGAGTTCGTCTACAGCTCGCGCTTCGACCCCGACTCCGCCGCGAGCCTCGTCCCGGCAAGACACTTCACCGCGGGGTCGCCACGGATGGCCTCGCTCACCCTGGAGGTCCACCTGTGATTCGCGGACACGTACTGACGGGAGCGCTGGCCCTGGCCGCCGCGTCCACGGCCCTGAGCGGCTGTGGCAGCGAGGCGGAGCGGCGCACCTTCCCCGTGGAGGTCGCGGCCACGCTTCCCACGGGCGCCAACGAGAAGGGCTGGACGGTGACGCTGGACTCCGCGCACGTCTCCGTGGGCCCGGTGCGCTTCTTCGAGGGCCGCGTGCTGCTGACCCGGCGCGCGCCACGCTTCGACTGGTACTCGCTCATCGGAGGCACGGCGCACGCGCACCCGGGACACTACCTGCCGGGAGACGCGATGGGCGAGGTGCTGACCACCACCACGGTGGACCTGCTGGCGGGGGCACCGCTGGGAGACGCGAGCGCGGTGACGGGTGAGTACGGCTCACTGGAGCTGACGCTGGCCACGCCCACGGCGACGACGGATGAGCGGGGCCTGCTGAGCGGTCATGCGGTGCGGGTGACGGGCACGGCGCGCAACGGGGACGGGGGCTCGGTGCGCTTCGAGGCGGTGGCGGACCTGCCGGCACCGGTGGCCGGCGTGCGCTTCGAGAAGTCGATGGGGATGGAGGCCGGGCGCGTGCGCATCGCCGTGGACCTGGGCAAGTGGCTGGGCCGCATCGACTTCGCCACCGCGACCGACCTGGACGCGGATGGCATCTTCACCTTCCCTGTCGGCAGCCAGGCGCGGAACGCGCTGGTGCGCGGCATGGAGGACACCACCACCTACGTCGTGACGTGGGAAGAAGGAGCTGCGCAATGAAGAAGTGGCTGCTGGGACTGTCGTGCCTCGGGCTGGTGGCGTGCAGCGATGGCACGGGCAACGTGACGTTCACCACGTACGGGGAGGACTACATCGAGAAGGAAATCCCCGCGTCCGCCTTCGCGGATGGCTGGAGCGTGCGCTTCAGCAGGTTCCTGGTGACGCTGGGCGAGGTGAAGGTGGCCACGGAGGACGAGACGGCCGCCCAGCAGGACACATCGCGCGTGTTCGACGTGCACAAGCCCGGCCCCGTGGTGGTGACCTCCTTCCAGAACCTGCCCGCGCAGGACTGGGACCGCGTCAGCTACGCGATTGTGCCCGCGCAGGACGCGGAGGCAGGCAATCCGGACGCGCAGGACCTGGAGCGGATGAGGTCCGCGGGGTACTCGGTCTACCTGGAGGGTTCGGCGACGAAGGGCACGGTGACCAAGCGCTTCGAGTGGGGCTTCACCACGAACACCCTCTACGAGGACTGCGAGAGCGAGGCCCAGGGCGCGGGCGTGACGATTCCGAAGGACGGCGAGGCCTCGGTGGAGCTCACCATTCACGGCGACCACCTCTTCTTCGACGACCTGCAGTCGCCGGACGCGAAGATGCGCTTCGACGCACTGGCCGCCGCGGACAAGCTGGGCATCGCCGGCGCGGACGACCTCGTGACGCTGGAGGAGCTCGCGGCGGTGGACCTGACGGAGCTGCCGCAGGGCCAGTACGGCACGGGCGGCGTGGGCGGCGTGCGCAACCTGCGCGACTTCGTCACCGCGCTGGTGCGGACGGTGGGCCACTTCCGGGGCGAGGGAGAGTGCTCGCCGAGGTCCCGCTGACCGTCGAGCGGCGCGGAGCCGGGAGCCGGGAGTAAAGCGCGATGGCGCGGTGAGCGCGGAGTGGAGCGCCGCGAGTGCTCACCGCGCCATCGTCCAGGAGCCGGGACCGACCCTTCCCGGCCCTGGAGAGGTTGCGTGAAGCAGTCCCGCCGGCTCAGCTCTTGTTCGTGGAGCCCGAGCCCGGGGTGAAGCCGCCGCCACTGGTGCCACCCGAGGAGCCGCCACCGGGGGTGTTGGTGGAGTGGCGGGGGTTGTTCGGGTTCATCTGGTTGGAGCGGTTCTCCTGCGCGGACTTCTGCGCGGGGTTGTTGGGATTCTTGGTGTTGGAGCGCTGGTCATTGGGGCTGGGGGTCTTGCCACTGTCCTTGCTCATGGAGCCACCTCGGAGTGCCCGGGCGAGAATGCCTGGGAGGTGCGCAAACTAGGGAGGATGCCGCGGGGGGACACTCGACCGGCGGGCCCGCGGGGTGTCGTGAAGCGCACGGCCGTCCGGGGCTCGCGCAACGGGGCTGCGCCTGGTGCCCCCCGGGTGGATGCCACCGGGAGCGAGCGTGCCTACCTCCTTGCCCGAGGAGGTGATGGACGCGTGAGGATGGTGACCTATGAACGCAGCGGGCGGACGAACACGGGTGCGCAGGCGCTGCGGCTGGAAGACGTGAAGCACCTGCGGGTGCTGGAGCAGGGCGAGGTGGTGGTCGAGCGCGCCCTCACGGCGGACGAGGTGCGGCGGCTGGCCCCGCTGCTCGAGGAGGCCGGAAAGGGTCCCGTGCCCGCCGTCATGGTGCCGCAGGCGGGCGGCCCGGACTCACTGGCGGTGACACTGGCCTTCGAGGACGAGGAGTCCCCCCGGGTGCGCCTGGCCGCGGAGCGACTGCCGGCGCGCGGAGCAGGTGCGGCCTACGACACGCTGCTCGCGGAGCTGGACACCCTGCTGACAGCCGAGCTGCACGCGCGAACCCCGCGCCATGCCCATGCGGTGCTGCCCCATCAGCTTCGCGAAGAGGAGTAGCACCGGCAGACGCGGAGTGAAGGTCCTGCTTCACGGTGACCGGGCATCCGGGCACCTCCGGCCCGAGGTAGGGCGAAGTAGGCTTGCCGGGGCGCCGGTGTTCTGTGAAGAGAGAAGGATGAAGCGGGTGCAGTTCTCCGTGCATCGCACGGTGGGAGAGGCGCGGTTGCTGGCGGGTGCGCTGGAATGCGCGGGCGTGTCGGTCGACGTGCGTGGCGAGTCGCTCGTCCCGCTGAGTGGAGAGATTCCGAGCGGGGAGACCTGGGTGGAGCTGTGGCTCTTCCCCCAGGACCTGGAGCACGCGCGCGGGCTGGTGGCGGAGCTGCGGGAGAACCAGGAGGCGGCGGAGCGCTCGGTGGAGTGTCCGCGATGCCACGAGGAGAACCCGGGCAACTTCGAGTTGTGCTGGAGCTGTGGTCTGGAGCTTCCCTCGGGGCTGCGGCCACGGCTCCGGGCCGTCTAGGTCGCCGCCGAAGCGGTTGCGGCGCGGGCTCCAGGGAGGCATGGAAGTGCGGCGGGCAGAGCGGGAGCAAGAGGGGTCCGTGGACCATCCGTCGATGTCGGCAGGAGTGCCACCGAACGCTGCCGGCAGGCGTCACCGGCCGCACCTGGACCGCAGCCTGCGCGGCGTCCTGTGGGTATGCGCTGGCGCCTTCCTCATCCACCTCATCCCGCTCTTCCTGCCCAGGAACATGCCGGAGCAGGAGCTGGCCATTGCCCGCGCGCTTCCAACGGCGGAGCAGCGGGTCCAGTTCCTGATGCCGCTGAGGGAGCATCCCAAGGCAACGCCCGCGGAGCTGCGCGAGGCCGCGGAGCTGCTGCTGGAAGGAGCTCCCGGGCAGGCGCGCGAGCTGGCGCAAGAAGCCGAGCGCAGGGACCCGAACGCGGTGGAGACGCAGCTGTTGATGGCGCGCATCTGTGACGTGGAGCGCATGGACCGCTGCGTGAATGCCTCGCTGGAGCGGGCGGCCCAGGTGGCCCCGAACGACGCCCGGCCCGACCTGCTGCGTGCGGAGCTGAGGGAGAAGGACGGAGATGTCTCCGGAGCGGCCGAGTCCGCCGGAAGGGCCTATGGAAAGGCACCGGCGGACCCGCTGATTGGCCTGCGCTATGTGCGGCTGCTGAGCGCCTCCAGGCAGGGAGGCGAAGCGCTGAAGGTGTTGGGAAGGCTGGAGGGCAGCATGCCGCGCTCCAGGCTGCTGGTGGAGCAGGGCCGGGTGCACGCGCAGGACGGACGGGACGCCGAGGCGATCAGGCTCTTCCGGAAGGCGGTGGAAGACGACCCGAGGCTGGGCGTCGGCTTCTTCGAGCTGGGGCTGGCGTGGTACCGGCTCGGGAACCTGGAGGCGGCGGAAGAAGCGCTGCGCGAGTCGGACCGGCTGGAGCCGTCGAATCCCAAGGGGCTGGCGGCCCTGTGCGCGATGCAGCTCAAGGCGGGGAACATCGACGGCGCGCGCCTGACGCGGATGGACCTGGAGCGCCGCTTCTCCGGCAAGCAGGAGCTGATCCGTCAGTCGTGCAGCATGCCGTGAGCTGGTGCGCCGGCGGTGAGTGGCCCCGGTGCGCGTACAGGAAGCAGGGCGAAGGAGCCGCGGAGGGGTGCCCAGTCTGGCTCAGCGCGGTTCGATGCCGCGAATCTGACGCAGCATGCGCGCGGACGCCTTCACCTCCACGTCGACGGAGCCATCCGCGCGCTCGGTCCGGACGACGGCCAGGAGGTAGGGCATGGCCTCGGCGTCGCGCTCCTGCTGGAAGAGCAGCTCGCCCAGGGCGAACCGGGCGCGCGTGAGGAGGACGATGTCCTCGGCCGCCACGGCGGCGTCGATGGAGTCGCTGAGGGCCGACTCGGCCAGCTCGGGCTGTCCCCTGGCGAGCAGGTCGCGAGCGCGCTGGAGGTGTTCCTGGACGTTCATGGGAAGGACAAAAGGGCGGTGGCAGGAGGACGCCGGGGGCTGCTCCGGGTTAAGGGTAGCCGCTTCTCATGGACGAGAAGCGCATCGCCGAGCTGGAGCTCCGCTACATGCAGCAGCAGGACATGCTGCAGGAGCTGAGCACCGTGCTGTACGAGCAGGAGAAGCTCATCGCCACCCTCCGGGCCGAGGTGGAGGTGCTCAAGCAGAAGCTGGAGGGAGACCCCGGCCTGGTGGACGCCCGGCAGCAGGAGCGTCCACCTCACTACTGAGGCTCAGAACCGGTAGCCCACCTTCAGGCCGATGATGGGGTTGGGCTCCAGGTAGCCCACCTCGATGCCAATGCTGGCGGCCTTGCCCTGGAGCCCGAACCCGAAGGCGGCGTGGGCGCGGAACTCGTCGCCGCGGCCGAAGACAATCCAGGGCCCGGCCATGCCCTCGATGTAGACGCGGTTGTTGGCGATGTTGGCGCGCAGGTAGACATCCAGCGGGATGCCGATGTCGTTGCCGTCGGTGATGAGAGTCGCGCCGAAGCGAGCACCGACCGACAGGGGACCGGCAATGCGCCCCTCGACGCCGAGCGTGAAGTTGAAGGCGGCGCTCTCATCGACCCAGTAGTCGGCTCCAAGCCCGGCGCGGATGGCGGCGGCTTCGGAGGTCGTAGGGGCGACGAAGAGGCCGACCGCGAACAGACCGCCGAGAAAGGGACGAAGCAGCTTCATGCGAGAGGCTCCTCTCAGTTGCGGGGGAGTTCCACTCAATCAAGCCGCAAGGGGCGAGGCCAGCCACACCGCACCTCCCACACACTGAAACACGGATTTTCCACGCTGTGAGCCAGCCCCAACGGAAGGCAGACACTCACAGCGGACGTTCGAGCAGGGCCGTGAGTCTCCGAGCCGCGCGCGTGGAACTCCTGTGCGAGCACGGCTGGAGTGTCCGCGCCGGGCGGAGCGCGAAACCGGACGTTACAGACGCTCCATGAAAGCGATTCGCTATCACGAGGTGGGAGCGCCCGAGGTATTGCGGCTCGAGGAAGTCCCCGAGCCGATACCGGCGCCTGGAGAGGTGCGCATCCGGGTCCGCGCGGCCGGAGTGAACTTCGCGGACACGGAGCGACGTCGAGGACTCTACGACGCCAGAGTCCCCCTCCCCCGAATCCTCGGAAGCGAAGCCGCAGGTGTGGTGGACGCCGTGGGGCCCGGAGTGAGCACGGCCTGGGTGGGCCGCCGGGTGGTGGCCCTTGCGTCAGCCAGCTACGCGGAACAGGTGATTGCGCCGGAGCACGAGCTGCTCGAGCTGCCTGAGCGTGTTTCCTTCGAGGAGGGCGCCGGACTCCTCGTCCAGGGGCTGACGGCCTGGCACATCGTCCACACGATGGGGCAGCTGTCCGCGGGCCAATCCGTGCTCATCCACGCCGCCGCGGGTGGAGTCGGCCTGTTGGCGATACAGCTGGCGAAGTCGGTGGGAGCCCGCGTACTCGGAACCGTGTCGAGTGAAGCGAAGGGTCGGCTCGCTCGAGAACTCGGTGCCGATGAGGTGCTCCTCTACGGAGACGGAGACCTCACGGAGCGAGTCCTGGCGCGGACCGGGGGCCGGGGCGTGGACCTCGTATTGGACTCGGTGGGCGCGAGCACCTGGAAGTCGAGCCTGGAATCCCTCGCACCCTTCGGGCACCTGGTGGCCTATGGCAACGCGAGCGGCGCCCCGCCGCCCCTGGAGGTGGAGGCGCTCTATGCGAAGTCCGTGAAGGTGAGCGCGTACTGGCTGCGTACGCCACATCCACCAGAGCTCAACCGCCGGGCCCGCGAGGCGCTGCGCACCGAGGTCGCCGAGGGCCGGCTGCAGGTACGGCTGGGCCTGGTGCTGGAGCTCGCCCAGGCCGCCGAGGCCCACCGCCAGCTGGAAGGCCGGGGCACCGTCGGAAAGGTCGTCCTGCGCGTCCCGTAGCGCTACGGCAGGCACGCGAAAAAAAAGAAAACCCCCGGTACCCAGAAGGGTAACGGGGGTCTTCAAAAAGAATCCGGCAGCGACCTACTCTCCCACGCGGTTTCCCGCGGAGTACCATCGGCTCTGGAGGGCTTAACTTCCGTGTTCGGGATGGGAACGGGTGTGACCCCTCCGACATTGCCACCGGAAAAGCTGAAGTGCATACAAAGGGTAAGTTTCAATTCCTGCGAGTGAAGCCTCGCAATAGCGTTGGTGCCGCTTCCGGGCGAGTGCGCCTTCGCGCACTCGAGCCTCGGCCTTGGCCCCGAGTCCCTTACTCCCCTTGAGGGGGCAGCAAAGAGAACGGGGAAAGTAAGCCGCTCGACCAATTAGTACCGGTTAGCTCAACGTGTTACCACGCTTACACA